>JBNLEN010000470.1:0-501 GCA_050304975.1 Polyangiaceae bacterium | reverse complement strand
GTCTGCAAGAGGAGTTGCAGGCCGGCCGCCGGTTCTCGTGGCGGGAAACCGTGCGCATCGCCATCGAAGTCTGCCGGGCGTTGAAACACGCCCACGATTGCGGTGTGATCCATCGCGATCTGAAGCCGGCCAATCTGCTGTTCGACGAACAGGAACACGTCAAGCTGACCGACTTCGGCATCGCCCGCATCGCCGACAGCGCGACCGCGGCAGCCGCGACCATGACCGCCGAGGGCCAGGTCATCGGCACCCTGGCATACATGAGCCCGGAGCAGGCTGGCGTCACCGGCGTTGACGTCGACACCCGCACGGACATCTACTCGCTGGGCGCCATCCTGTACGCCTGCCTCACCGGCCGCGCCCCGTTCGTGGCCGATTCTCCCGTCGACACCTTGCTGCAGGTGATGCATAAGGAACCGGTCTCGCCGCGGGATTTGAATCCGTCCGTCCCCAAGGACCTGGAGACCATCTGCCTGAAGTGCCTTGCCAAGGAACCTCATC
>JBNLEN010000469.1:0-504 GCA_050304975.1 Polyangiaceae bacterium | reverse complement strand
AGAATTCAGCAGCGATGTTCATCGTTGAAATTCCGTAATCTCTAAACCGTTTAGCGGACAGAGTCGTATGAGTAATGGATGGAAAGCTGGGAGAGTTTCCCAAGCTTTTGGTATTCAACTCAGGGGAAGAATCCCACCCTAACAGCCCCAGATTTAATTTTTCTCTCGTCACTACAGTCTGTCCAGAATTGCAGTTTTCGGCAAACCCATCGTCATACAAATAGTCATAGATCCTGAACCATTGATCAAATGAGGGAAAGTAAAGACCCGTTGGAAAGCTGAGGATGTCTTCTACCTTTTTGGTATTCGACTCCCAGACAGATTTCAGATCAAACAGCACCAGATTTCAATTTACTGGCTGCTGCTTGCAGTCAAGTCTGAATTGACGTTGTTATTTGGAGTTCCCTGTTCGCAGGTGATATTGCTAGATTGAGCGTAGCTATTCGCTACGGGGCTTCCAAAAGCGATGCACCTACTCATAATCTCATATCCACCATCGAATCT
>JBNLEN010000468.1:0-505 GCA_050304975.1 Polyangiaceae bacterium | reverse complement strand
TTGTTGTCCGCCTCGCCGTGGATCAGCAGGATCGGCTCGTCGACCTTCTCGGCGTGCATGAACGGCGACATCTGGAAGTAGATCTCCGGCGCCTGCCACAGCGTGCGCTCCTCGGACTGGAAGCCGAAGGGCTGGTTGGTCTTGTTGTACGAACCGCTGCGGGCGATGCCGGCCCGGAACAGGTCGGTGTGCGCCAGCAGGTTGGCGACCATCAGGCCGCCGTGGCTGTGACCGATGACGCCGATCCGCTCGGGGTCGGCGACGCCGATCTCCACCGCCTTGGCTACCGCAGCTTCGGCATCGGCCACAAGCTGGGGCACGAAGGTGTCGTAGGTGGTTTCGGGGTCGCCGATCATGGGCATGGCGGTGCGGTCGAGCACGGCGTAGCCCCGGAGCAGGAAGTAGAGGTAGGAGGCCCCGTAGAAGCGGCTGAAGCGCTGGGCCGAGCCGCGGACCTGCCCGGCGGTGGCGGCGCCGGAGTACTCCAGGGGGTAGGCGTAGACCA
>JBNLEN010000467.1:0-505 GCA_050304975.1 Polyangiaceae bacterium | reverse complement strand
GATGAGATTGAAATAGAGTATGATTAGTTTGAAAGAGCTAATCTTCTTTGGATGGCGTTTGAGCAAATATATGGCTCAAGCAATAGCAAGAGATCATCGTCAAGTGCTCCAGAAAATATCTCATCATCATCTACACACTGTGATCAAGATCAAAAAGAGCAATTAAGTGTTCAAAAAGAACTAAATTCTGCCAGGTAAAATCGGAGTATCCAGTTTCCCAAATCGGAGGGTCTGGTTTTGACAGAACAAAAATTACCTTGCCTGAAGAGGAGGATTGCTCCACATCAAGTTCCGACGACGACGATGATGATGACGACGACGATGATGAATATGATGATGAAGATCTCTTGTTAGAATTTCAAAAACTCATAAGCACGCATATGAAATTGCAAAAGAGACATGGTGATATCCTATGTTCTCATAAAGAGATTATGAACTCATATGCATTGCTAGAAACAACTTATGAGATTATGGTTACAATAGTAAAAGATTATCAACCTCACAC
>JBNLEN010000466.1:0-506 GCA_050304975.1 Polyangiaceae bacterium | reverse complement strand
GTAGATGGGAAATGTGTGGTTACATAGGCTCATGAGATACAGTGCATGGTGAAGGATCTCACACTCATGAAAATTGTCGTTCTCGACGAGTTTGTGGCTGGGTGCATTATTGCCAAATTGCCTCCTTCATTGAGGGATTTTGCCACTGCTCTCAAACACAAGAGGATACACATGTCTATTTCGGACTTGATCACCTCTCTTAAAGTTGAGGAGAAAGTTTGAGCTAAGGACGGACGATCTAAAGGAGCTGAGGGTCAAAACAATGCCAACATGATGCACCAGCCGCAATCACATGGTAAAGACAAAGGTAAAGGCAAAGGTAAGCAGAATCAGAACAACAATAAGCCAAAGCAAACTACTACCTTTAAGAAGAAGAAGAAGAAGAAGAAGAAGAATAAGGAGGATGGGGGTTGCTTCGTGTGCGGATCTCCTGGTCATTGGACAAAGAAGTGTCCAAATCACAAAGGAAGAAAACATCAACCTGAACAGAAGACTATGAATATGGT
>JBNLEN010000465.1:0-506 GCA_050304975.1 Polyangiaceae bacterium | reverse complement strand
CATCAAAGGGGTGAGCTGGTCTAAAAATAACTGGCAGGTGCTGCTAAAGGATAAGGAGGGTAAGAAGAAGAGTTACGGCACTTTTCCGGTTAAAGCCCACGGTTCTGTCGAAGCGGCCCGCCAGGCGGCGGAAGAACGCGCCAAGGCCGTTATGGCGGGCACTTATACCGAGCCAATGACAGCCAAGGTAGCCAAGTATACCAGTCGTGTAAAAGGAGTGAGTTGGCTCGACAGTCAAAATTGTTGGCAGGTACGTCTGACAGACCCGATGGATAGGGGCCGTGGTAAGAATAGCAAGAGGAAAACTTACGGCTTCTTTTCATCCCAAAAATACGGCTCTGTTGAAGCCGCTCGCCAGGCGGCGGAAGAACGCGCCAACGCCATCACAGCCCGTTTTACCGGTAGTCAAACCAAGGCGGTACACGTAAAAACGGAGCCTCGTTCAGAACCACCGCCTGAGATAGAAGAGATCCCTGAGTGGCCCTATGGCGAATCCTCGGGCGGAC
>JBNLEN010000464.1:0-507 GCA_050304975.1 Polyangiaceae bacterium | reverse complement strand
TCGTCATTGTAGCTCTTGGGGCTTTATACAAACAAAATATTAAATAGTTATGAATTAAACACCGGGTAAATAAAATCGAAAGGCACAAATGCATTTAGGCCCTGCGACCTTAAAGCGAACTTTTCGCACTGATGCGGAGTTGGTGAACTCCCAGTTTCTAGAATCGCGGCGATGAAATCGCTACGTATACGCCGGGTATACGCTTTCTTGGGTGGGGACTGGTGCGACAATTGCGCCCAGTCCTGTCAGCAGCTAACCCTAGAGGCACAAGTAGAGGTACTCCGATGACAATCCGTTCTACCCGTCGTTTTTCTGAGATGAAGTGGCGCCTGCTGGCTGCAATCGCCGGCGCAGCGCTCGTTCCTGCCTGTGGGGCCCAAGCTGATTCGACTTCGGCTCAGACCACTGGAACCCAGCTCAATCCGGATGGAAAGAACAATCCGTCGACGCCTATGTCGGATGAGATGAACGAACCGGATGAGCCGAACATGCAGACTTCGGATCCAC
>JBNLEN010000463.1:0-509 GCA_050304975.1 Polyangiaceae bacterium | reverse complement strand
ACCCAGGAGTGGTGGGGCCATATCCGATACGAGGTTTGTGGTTCCCGGGCCGTTTGCTGCTGTAGGGAACTGGTTGTATCCAGAATGGTGGGCCGTAACCGGTGGCCCACGGTACTTGAGGAACTAGACTCCGATAGGTGTTCGACCCTATCTGAGTCAACTTCCTCCCAGCTCTCACCCACCGGCCTTATAACAATCCGATTCTCGTAGCTCCTGGCGGGTGGAGCTAGGAGAGAACGTCGCAACCTGCAAAATTTGAGTTAGTTACTTTAATTATATAAAAAATCATTAAAAGTGAATTAAAATTCAACTAACCTGTAGGTGACCTATGGCTAGTCATCAACCTCCTTGACCTCCGCCTCCTCGAGAGCCTCCTGCTGGGTCGCTTCGACCTCCAGCTCCTCGGGAGCCTCCTGGTGGGCCTCTGTGACCTTCGACCACGCCGACCATGCTTCGGCCATCTGCTGCTGGCCCTCGTCGTTCAAAGCCTCAAGAAAGGCCTCCTGTCG
>JBNLEN010000462.1:0-509 GCA_050304975.1 Polyangiaceae bacterium | reverse complement strand
CCTGTTATATTAATGAGCTGTGTTACTGGTGTTTCAGATGTGCTTCTGTATAGTAAACATTTTGAGTAGGATACTTTATCCTTTTGTAGCTTTCGATGAGACAGCAAAATGCAAGGAGGATGTATGTGTGTACTGGCTTTGTCATGTTCTTTATGGCTTTGATCTAGTATTTCTCTATCTGATGGGGATGGGTGCTTTTCCTTGCGTTTTCTCCCCATGATTAGATAGAGCAACATTCTCTTTTTTTTGCATATTGCATATTTATTTCATTCCTGCTGCCATGCTATTGTGTTCCATTACTTGTGTGTCAGATGTTAGTTTTCTGTAAACATTGTGATTAGAGTGCTTTCTTCTGTTTTAGCACTAGAGGGGACACCCAAATGCAAGAAGAAGAAGAAGAAGAAGAAGAAGAAGAAAAAGAAGGGAAGGGGTATGGAACAGCATGAAGCCACTACTGCTACTGTTTCGGGTATGCACAAACACCCTTGGCCTTGTTTCAGAATGCTGCC
>JBNLEN010000461.1:0-512 GCA_050304975.1 Polyangiaceae bacterium | reverse complement strand
GTCATAATGAATTCTCACTTTTTCGCATTCCTGCCATGAAATTTCTTCCGAAAGAATGGACGAAGCCGTGAAATTATCGGTACCCGCAAGAATATTGACCACGCTGCTCATCGCCACCGCGCCGGCGAAAGCCGGGAAAACTCCGCGTCCGGCGAGCAACCAGAAGGCCAGGGCGCTCTGGATCAGCGTCATCGCCACCAGGGGATAACGCAGGCTCACCAGGTCGATGCCGAAGACCTTGAAGGCCAGGGCATTGGCGAAGCTCACAGAGCCCATATGGATGGCCTGCACGGTGCCATTCAGCGACTCTCCGTTCAGCAGCCGCTCGGCGACGTGAGCGTAGGCTCCCTCGTCCGGCGCCGACCAGAAGCGGTCGTGGAAGTGCTGCAGCACGGCGATGGCAACCAGCATGGCCGCCACGAAGACCAAGCCCCTGGCCAGGCGCACGACGCCGGCGCCGCCCAGGTGGGCGGTGGGATGGACCAGGGCCGGAGCGGCGTCGACGCGGCTCA
>JBNLEN010000460.1:0-512 GCA_050304975.1 Polyangiaceae bacterium | reverse complement strand
ACTTGATCGTCTCTCTTGATGTTGAGGAGAAAGCTCGGGCTAAGGACGGATGATCTAAAGGACCCGAGGATCAAACTAGTGCCAATATGGTGCACCAGCCACAGTCACATGGCAAAGGCAAAGCTAAGCAGAATCCGAATAACAATAAGCCAAAGTAAACTACTACCTTTAAGAAGAAGAAGAAGAAGAAGAAGAAGAACGATGAGGGTTGTTTTGTGTGCGGATCTCCTAATCCTTGGGCAAAGAAGTGTCCAAATCGCAAAGGAAAAAAACCCTTAATCTGAGTAGAGGACTGCGAACATGGTTGTATCTAGCTCTAGAGGTGGAACAAGTGGGTATGGTAATTTACCCTATGTTCTTTCAGTGTTTCAATCTACTACTTGGTGGCTTGATACTAGTGCAAATGTTCATGTGTGTTCTGATGCTTCATTGTTCTCTTCTTACCAGGTCGCCCATGATTCTTCTGTGATGATGGAGAATGGGTCACATGCTTCTGTTCATGGTGTTGGCAC
>JBNLEN010000459.1:0-513 GCA_050304975.1 Polyangiaceae bacterium | reverse complement strand
GAGAAGGTGGCGACCCAGATCGAGTCGGCGGTGCAGGACGTGCCCGGCACTCGCAGCGCGTTCGCCGAGCGCCTCACCGGCGGGTTCTTCATCGACTTCCACGTCAAGCGCCAGGAAGCGGCGCGCCACGGCCTGCGCGTGGACGACGTCAACGAGATCGTGATGTCCGCCATCGGTGGCATGAATGTGTCGACCACCGTCGAGGGCCGTGAGCGCTACCCGATCAGCGTGCGTTACGCCCGCGAGTACCGCGACGATCCCGAGGCGCTGAAACGGGCCGTCGATGCCGGACACGAGCTGGCCGACCATATGTGGGAGCACGATGTTTCTGCCGATCCGGCTGTCGAAGAGGCGCATCTTTCACGGGCGCTCGCGGCGCTCACGGAGATTTCGGGCATACCTGTTACCGGTACGCGTTCCAGCCACACACCCGCTCTGCTGCGCGCGAAGGGAGTGGTCTATAACTCTTTCTCGTCAGCCAGCTACATGCCGTTCTACGAACTGGATGAAGAC
>JBNLEN010000458.1:0-514 GCA_050304975.1 Polyangiaceae bacterium | reverse complement strand
ACGTCGACAGGGGCTGCGGGTGGCGCGCTTGACTCAGGAGGTGCCACGGGAGATCAGTGGAACCGTGTTCGATGTGGTGGCAGAAGGTCTGGGTGAGCAGGGCAGGCTGCTTGCCGAATACCATCATGTGATCCAGCAACTGGAAGCGGGTGACGACAAGATGCTGGAGAAGCTGGAGCACATCCAGCACGACCTGGAGGCCTGTGACGGCTGGCAACTGAACCAGCGGGTCGATGCGGTGATCTCGCGGCTCAAGCTGCCTGCGGAGAGTAACTTTGCCGAACTCTCCGGTGGCATGAAGCGACGCGTGCTGCTGGCCCGCGAACTGGTGCGTGAGCCGGAACTGCTGCTGCTCGATGAGCCGACCAACCACCTCGACATCGAGGCGATAGGCTGGCTGGAGGAGTTTCTGCTCAGCTGGAATGGTACCCTGCTGTTTATCACCCACGACCGGATGTTCCTGCAACACCTCGCCACCCGCATCATCGAACTGGATCGCGGACGGCTCACCTCC
>JBNLEN010000457.1:0-515 GCA_050304975.1 Polyangiaceae bacterium | reverse complement strand
CGTTCTGTTCCAACGTTTTTTCCTCGTCAATCACCTGAGCGCCTGTGAGAACCTCGAGCTTGCGCTGTTCGAAACCTGCGACAGCGCCAACGGCCGCCGACAACGCAGTCTCGAACTGCTCGATCGGGTAGGCCTGGTGATGCGGGCCCATACCCGCGCAGGTCGGCTGTCCGGTGGCGAGCGCCAACGGGTCGCTTTCTGCCGCAGCATCGCGAACGAGCCCGACCTGCTGCTGGCCGACGAGCCCACCGGCAACCTCGACAGCAAGACCGGCAAGGTCATCCTCGATCTGCTCGACGAGCTCAACCGCCAGGACGGCACGACCATCGTCGTCATCACCCACGACCACTCGGTCGCCGCGCGGATGCCGCGCCAGCTGGAGATCCTGGACGGCCGCATCGTGCGCGACTCGGCCCTGGGCGGCGTGGCATGAGCGCCGCCGCCAGATCGCTCGGGCGCCAGGGCCGACCGCCGGCGTCGAAACGCGGGCAGCCACCCAGGAAGCCTGCCTCGAG
>JBNLEN010000456.1:0-515 GCA_050304975.1 Polyangiaceae bacterium | reverse complement strand
TGTCATCGCCGCACAGGACCGTGGGGTGGAGCCATTATCTTGCACATGATGACGTTCCTGAGGCTATGGATGGCGACGACATCTCCATCCACACCACTGAGGAGATGGAGAAGTGCGAGTCCCTCCGCCGTCGAGAGTTTGCTCACACTCGTATCTGCAATGTGAACTTGCTTGAGAGGGTTGGTTTGGACAAGGAGCTTCCCACCATCCTCTAGACCATCGGTTGGGGAAAACTCTACGATGAGCCATGCCAAGGTTCGCATCTCTTAACCCTTGAATTTCTTATGACGTTTGAAACAGATGAGAAGGGTAGAAAGTTGTTCATGAACTTTCATCTATTCGGGAAATCATTTGGTTGTGATCTCTCCCATTTCAGAGAGCTTCTAGACTTCTCTAAATCTTGCTTGCCTGAATCAAGTGCTATAAGAAACTTTAATAAGGTTTGAGTTTAGTGATGCTATTTCTGAAAAAATTACTAGGCTGAGGTTCAGTGATATTCACAACTCTGGTCTAAG
>JBNLEN010000455.1:0-515 GCA_050304975.1 Polyangiaceae bacterium | reverse complement strand
GCAGCCGTCGAGCGCGTCGACCTCGCGCACACGGAGTTGAACGTCAAGGTTGCGCGCGTCGAGACGGCGCACCACAACCCTCCGCCGAATAGCCGGCAGCCGACCAACGGTCGTCGCCGCCCGGAGGAGGACGACGACACCGGCGGCGACTTCGTCTCGACGACGCACAAGCTGGAGTTTCCCAAGTACGATGGCACCGGCGACCCCCTGCCCTGGCTGAATCGGTGTGAACGTTATTTCCACGTGCATCGTATGCCGGAACAGAAAAGGGTTGCGCTCGTCGCCTGCTACCTCTTGGACGACGCTCAACTCTGGTTCCACTGTATGGAGCTCAACGGCGGACGACCGACCTGGACGTAGTTCGTCCAATTGGTCAATGCCTGGTTCGGGCCGCCGCTCACAGACAGTCCACTCGGAGCGCTAGCCATGCTGCGCCGGTCCGGCTCCGTCGACGAGTTCAGCAAACGCTTCATCGCCCTCTCCTGCTGCGACACCTCTGGGGGCGGTGCCTGACG
>JBNLEN010000454.1:0-516 GCA_050304975.1 Polyangiaceae bacterium | reverse complement strand
GGCGGTGGGGGAAAATGAAGAGGACCCCTCGGGGGTTCCTACCATGGGTGAGGGTGGGCGGTGCGGTCCCGGAGGGAGGTCGGTGACGGTGAACCGTAACGGCGGCGGGTTGGAGCTCGGTGTGGGGAGAGTGGAGGCACGGAGAGGCAAAATAGAGAGTGGGGCGAGGTGCAGTGGGGTGTTGCGGTGCTAGGGGCTCCTTTTATAGGGCTGGAGGACGAAAGGGGAGGCGGTGCAGTGAGGGGAACAGCCGGCTGCGGAGGTGTGCCTTCAAGGCCTTCAATCCGTCGGTTATGGGAGGGGAAAGGAGGGGTGAGTGGGGAGTGAAGAGGGAGGGGAAATGCGGCGCCGTTTCTGGGAGAGGAGGGGTCATCGGGGCGGCGGGAGCGCGTGGAGGAGGTGGCGGCGGCGGCGCCCGGTCGGGCTTCCGGAGGAAGAAGACGGCCGGGCTCACTGACAGGGTGGGCCCACCTGTCAGCGAGAGGGAGGCGATGGCCGAATCGGACAGGCAGAGTA
>JBNLEN010000453.1:0-516 GCA_050304975.1 Polyangiaceae bacterium | reverse complement strand
ACTTTTTCTGGTCATCGCTTTGGTGTCCTAAGAAAATTCCTCTGGTCTGCATGGGGAAAGGAGGTAGAGGCTCTTCATGGTCGTGTTCGATGTCACGAGTAGTCGACTTAGGTCGCGTGGTACAGTCTCTTGGGTTCGAGCCAAGTTGGCCTTGGTCGCGTCCATAGTTTGTGGTCCCTTGTTGTTGGCCTTGTTGTCTTCTTCTTCTTCTTCTTCTTCTTCTTCTTCTTCTTCTTCTTCGTCGTCGTCGTCGTCGTCATCATCGTCGTCGTCGTCGTCATCGTTTTTCCTTTGTGCTTGAGCTAGTTGCTCTCTAGCTTGTTTGTCTATAATTGCTACCTTCTCAATGAAATACGCACTCAGGCATGTTCTCGAAAAAACAAATTGATCGTTGGCTCCCCAAATTTGCTAAGCAGTCTAATCTGAGTCCAGATACATCCAAATCTTGAATTTTATGTTCCTACCCATATTAAACATTCACATACATGTCAAAATTATCATTCAAACATCTAATTA
>JBNLEN010000452.1:0-517 GCA_050304975.1 Polyangiaceae bacterium | reverse complement strand
GTTGCCGTTCAAGACCGAGGTCAGTTACTGCAAGCACCACGTGGCCAACACCCTGTGGCGCGTGATCGACCGGGCCGTGCAGGTGCACGGCGCACTCGGGTATTCCACCGACTCGCCGCTGTCGAAGATGCTGACGCAAGCGCGTTGGGCCCGTTTCGCGGACGGCGCCGACGAGATTGTGCGCGGCCAGATCCTCCGCGGATGGTTTGCCGCCGCTCGCGCGCAGCACGTCGGCCGCGCCCGCGCCCTCCACCGCCTGCCAGACCCGCAGCAGCAGCGCCTCGGCCGGCGCGGCGGGCGTCGAAGCCTCGGGCTCCGGGTGCGTCGCAGGCTCCGCGGGCGCGTCCGCGCCCGGCGCCGGTTGCGGCGCCGGCTCGGCGGGCGTAGCCTCCGCGGGGGGCTGCGCGACCTCGGGGACGGCGGGCTCCGGCGCCTCGGTCGCGACCTCGGCGGCCGGCCCGGCGGGTGCCGAGAAGCCGGACTGGATGTAGGCGATCACCGCGGTGACGTCGTCGTC
>JBNLEN010000451.1:0-518 GCA_050304975.1 Polyangiaceae bacterium | reverse complement strand
AAAAAATACTTTTTAGCGGCGAGAACATGGAGCTATAGGTTCGACATACCATGGCCGGCGAGAAGAGCAAGCCGGGGGAGCCAAGCAGGCCGGAAGGACTGAGTCCGGGAGGGACCGTGAACACGGACGCCCCAGAAGCTGACGACGCCGGAGGCGCCACCGAGAGCGCCGGCCCGGCCCTGGCGACACCGCTTCTCCCCCTCTCTGCCTCATGCTGCTGCGGAGCTACCAGCGGTGGCGGTGGCGCGAGGGAGCCCATTAGGAGCTGCGTGAAGCTCGCTGCACCGGCGCCGGAGGACGAGGTGCCGCCGCCCGCGTCGGCGTCGGAAGGGAAGAGCGCGGAGGCGAGCGTGAGCGGGCCTGGGCTGGCGTCGCCGGCGCCGGTGAAGAGCGACTCCGAGTTTGAGCGTGGTGGCAGCGCAAGGCGAGGGCGGGGAGGCGGCGGCGGACGCGCAGACATGGTCGCCGGAGTTTGAGCGCGGCGGCAGAGAGAGAAGGTGAAGAGAGAAGGGAGAGGA
>JBNLEN010000450.1:0-518 GCA_050304975.1 Polyangiaceae bacterium | reverse complement strand
TAGCCCCTATCTGATCCAATGGAGAGGCACGTGCCCAAGCTGGCTCTCACCTATCGAACAGTGACCCAAGCTCCACTCAGATCCTGACTCAGCACTACGGTACCAAGTCTCAGAGCGTTAGCCAGCTCGTGAACTCAATGGCCATGCCCACTAGGCAAGTACCCATTGTTCAGCCCCTCTAGGTCACCAAAACACCCGCAGATGGGGACGACGTGCAAGCCACACCACCTTCTGACAACACGGATGAACCTGTGGGGATTCAATAAGTCATCAGCACAAAACAAAACAGTACATATGGAACTTAGCCTCCGCCTGAGGATTTACCTTAGTCACAGCCTTGGGGGCCACACAGTGGACACCACCGTGAGATTCAAAGTCAGGATTGTGGAGGCTTTAGCCTAATAATCTTGACACTGAATCCCACGAAAGTGTCCACAGTACCATATGAGAACTTGTTATGCCCACCGTTGAGTGAGCAGCTTCGGCCACAGGCTCAACAGAGGGCTCAGTGGCTACTG
>JBNLEN010000449.1:0-518 GCA_050304975.1 Polyangiaceae bacterium | reverse complement strand
GAAGCCCCTCGCGCGGGAGCAACAGCGTTCAGTTGCGGCTCCGCGTTCAGCCGAGGCGCTCGTCCACCAACGTGCGCAAGTGCGGTAGAAGCTCTGCCGCAAACCACGGATTCTTCGCCATCCAGAGTTTGGAGCGCCAACTGGGGTGAGGCAGCGGGAAGAACTCCGGCAAGTACTGCTCATACGCCCGCACGGTCTCGGTCAACGTGCGCTGGCGACGCGAACCGAGATAGTATTGCTGCGCGTACTGTCCTACCAATAACACCAGCTTCGACTGCGGCAGTTGTGCGAGCAAGCGTTCATGCCACAGCGGCGCGCACTCAGGGCGCGGCGGCGCGTCGCCTCCTTTGGACTTCCCTGGGTAGCAAAACCCCATCGGCAAGATCGCGACTTTGGATGGCTGATAAAAATCTTGCTCGCTGAGTTGCAACCAAGCGCGCAAGTGCTCCCCCGAATCATCCTGCCAGGGCACGCCACTCTGGTGCACCTTCGTGCCGGGCGCTTGCCCGACGATCACC
>JBNLEN010000448.1:0-524 GCA_050304975.1 Polyangiaceae bacterium | reverse complement strand
TCCATAGCAGATTTGAGCATGACTAACCACATCACTCGACAGAATCCAACCGTCTCCACCATTCCAACGTTGCTCAAACCACATCATCGATCCTCACGACGTTCAAATCACATCTCGATGGATAGGAGACCCTCTCTCACAAAGACACAAGCCAAACTCAACATCACAAAGGATGGAAAGACTTGTACAACACTCACAACTTCATGGCTAAGCATAACTAACCAAGTATAAACCCAAATCCTAAAGTATGAGGCTTAGGTACTGTAGTAAAGCATGCAGGCCAATGTGTATACTAGAGAAAGAAAGAGAGCACATATGATCAATATGGTCAAGTGTCACTTGCCTTGCTCTCCCACAAGCTGCTGCTCAAAGTGTTGAACGTCGAGCTCCTAGAGATTCTTGAAGTCTTTGGTGCCTAACGGTAGCGATCAGAAACAAGCAACACAAGCAAATAAACAAACATTATACCAAACAGTGCCTAATAACTAAATAAACAGTACCAAAAGAATCTACTCATCACTACG
>JBNLEN010000447.1:0-523 GCA_050304975.1 Polyangiaceae bacterium | reverse complement strand
CTAGAAGTTCACAGAGCTGGAGGCCCTATGCAAGAGGTTGAGGGAAGACACTCAGAAGCTGAAGGCAGAGAAGACCACCCTGGAAGGAATGGTCGAGTCCCGTGATGAGCTGATCATGGAGATGGCTGAAGAGTATGGACTCAACCGCATGGGAGAGAACGATGACGACGAGGATGATGACAACAAAGGGAACACCGCCACACCTTCTGCGCCTGTGCCACCTGATGCTGCGCCTGAGGAGATCATCGAAGAGGAAGACCCCATGGAGATGGTTCCTTAGCAAGAGGCCCTTGTGGCACATGAGGTGATTCTGGTAGATGCAGAGCCTGAGCCACCGCAGGCCCACCTCTTCAACATGATCATGAGGGACTATGAGGAGAGCCCGTTAAGGATGATGCATGATCTGGATGACTTGGATGACCTGACTGAGGCCGACTACGATGTGAATGAGTGGTTACCCGTGATGTAGAGGGCGCATCATATGAGGAGTTGGGGTGGCGTGTAAACTCATGTATATTGTGCC
>JBNLEN010000446.1:0-525 GCA_050304975.1 Polyangiaceae bacterium | reverse complement strand
GCGACTTGCAGTACGCGTGCATCTTCCCGCTGATGAAGAACGTCGAATGTCCGTCCCCGGACGCCTATCGAGACCTGGTGGAGAGTGGCGCCCCTGTCCCCAGTTGCGATTGCAGCGACTACGGTGGAGAGTCCTTCCAGAACCCACTGTGCCAGGCTCCGGATGGTACCTTCGACCGGACCCAGCGTTACGCCAAGGCCTACCCCAGCTTGCGCCAACTCGAAGTACTTCGCGACTACGGTTGGAACTCCATAGTCGCCTCCATCTGCCCCAAAGAGCTGACAGACACGACGGCTCCAGACTTCGGATACCGACCTGCCATGGCGGCGATCGCGGACCGCCTGGTGGACACGATCGAGCGAAAGTGTGCCTCGCGCGAGCTGTCGTTGCGTCGCAACGCAGACGGGCAGCTCGAAGCGGCGTGTGCGATCATCGAAACCAAACAGCTGGACTGGGATGAGACCGCGAGCTGCGACTCCACTGCACGGAAGCCGGTGGAGCCCGAGGTCGCTGACATGGTGCGAG
>JBNLEN010000445.1:0-526 GCA_050304975.1 Polyangiaceae bacterium | reverse complement strand
GGCCTCCCGGAAGTCCGCATCGGCGCTTTCGAAATCGCCCTGGTCCATGAAAACCATGCCGCGCTGGATGAAGGGGTCGGCGCCCGTGGGGTCCAGCTGCATGGCCTTGGCGATGTCGTGAAGGGCGTCGTCGTAGCGCCGCAGTTCGATGAGGGCGCCGGCCCGCCGGCTGAAGCCGACGACGTTCTGCGGCTCGATCAGGATCATCTGGTCGAAGTCCATCACCGCGCGCTCGTAGAGCCCCTGGTCCATGAAGAGGTCGCCGCGGCCGATGAAGGCCCAGCCGTCGAAGGGGTTGAGTTCGATGGCCTTGCCGTAGTCGGCGATGCCGGCGTCCAGCCGGCCCATCTCGGCGAAGCTGCCGGCCCGGTAATAGAAGGCGTTGGCGGACTCCGCTTTGATGGCGATCGACTTCGACAGGGCCAGGACCGCGCCCTGCGGGTCTCCCGTCTCGCGCAGCGCCAGGCCGCGGAAGTAGTGCGCTTCCGGGTTCTCCGGGTCCAGCGCGACGACCCGGTCGAAGGCG
>JBNLEN010000444.1:0-526 GCA_050304975.1 Polyangiaceae bacterium | reverse complement strand
TTTTCCTGACCGACGTTCCGGGTGTGCTCGACAAGGACGGCAATCTCATCAAGCAGCTGACCGTCGCCAAGGCCCGCGACCTGATTGCCGACGGCACGATTTCCGGAGGCATGATCCCGAAGGTGGAAACCTGCATCGAGGCCCTGGAGTTGGGGGTCGAAGGCGTCGTCATCCTGAACGGCAAGGTGCCGCATGCCGTTCTGCTGGAACTGTTCACCGACGGCGGCGCGGGGACCCTGATCCGACCGTGACCGGAAAACGCAAATTGCCCCATGAGGGCCAGCACGTCCATCGCCGGGACCTCAGGGTTTTCAAGGGGGTCGAGGCCTGGGTTTTCGACCTCGACAACACGCTCTACCCGCACGACGCCGATCTCTTTTCCCAGATCGACGAGCAGATCGCCCGCTACGTCCAGCGGGTGCTGGACGTCACCCGCGACGAGGCGATGGCCCATCAGAAGGCGCTCTACCACAAGTTCGGCACAACGCTGCGCGGACTGATGATCAATCACAACATCGACCCGGAC
>JBNLEN010000443.1:0-527 GCA_050304975.1 Polyangiaceae bacterium | reverse complement strand
GGCGAGCCCGATGTCCTCATTACGGATGTGCGCATGCCGGGCATGAGCGGCATCGTCCTGCTGGAACGCCTCCAGAGCACTCATCCCGACCTGCCGATCATCGTCATCACGGCGCATTCCGATCTCGAAAACGCCGTCGCTGCCTACAAGGGCGGCGCGTTCGAGTACCTGCCGAAGCCCTTCGACATCGACGAGGCCGTGGAACTGGTTCGCAAGGCGGCCCGCGCGAACGGCTACGGCGACAGCGAACCGGCCGCGGTCGATTCGATGGCATCCATGATCGGCAAGGCCCCGGCGATGCAGGAAGTGTTCCGCTCGATAGGCCGCCTGTCGGGCTCCAGCATGACCGTCCTGATCACGGGTGAGTCCGGCACCGGCAAGGAACTCGTGGCACGCAGCCTGCACGAGCAGAGCGGCCGGCGCGACCGCAACTTCGTGGCCGTCAACTGCGGCGCGCTGCCGGAGTCGATGATCGAGAGCGAGCTGTTCGGCCACGAGGCCGGCGCCTTCACCGGCGCGCAGAAGCG
>JBNLEN010000442.1:0-529 GCA_050304975.1 Polyangiaceae bacterium | reverse complement strand
TAACCGCATCGGGCATTTTAGGCGGCGGCGGACATTAATCAATCCGGGATAGCGCCGTTATCCCTTCGAAGATAAAGGTAGGTAGACATGAGCAAAGAAAAAGTGAATATCCTGCTGGTCGATGACAATCCGGCAAACCTGCAACTACTGGTCGATTGCCTGAGCGACCGCGGCTTCGAGATTCTCATCGCCAAGAACGGCAAGACTGCTCTCAAGCGAGCCCTCTACGTCCAGCCGGCCCTGATTCTCCTCGATGTGATGATGCCGGAGATGGACGGCTTCGAGGTGTGTCGCCGGCTCAAGGAGGACGACAGGACCGAGGATATTCCGGTGGTGTTCATGACCGCACTCGCCGAGGTCGAGAACAAGGTCACCGGATTCAAGGCGGGCGCGGTGGACTATCTCACCAAGCCGCTCAACAGCGAGGAGGTGGTCGCACGAGTCACCGCCCACCTGAAGATTCAGAGGCTCACAAAGGCGCTGCGTGGGGCCGCAAAGCTCCTCGAGGTCAAGAACCGCGAACTCGAGG
>JBNLEN010000441.1:0-529 GCA_050304975.1 Polyangiaceae bacterium | reverse complement strand
GAGTCGAGATCATGATCGGCCACCGCGCAGAGAACATCACGGGCGCCGATGTCGTGGTGTATTCAAGTGCTATTCCGAGCTCCAACCCGGAGATCCAGGAAGCCCGGCGCCTGGGCATACCGGTCATCACGCGCGCTGAAATGCTCGCGGAGCTGATGCGCGTCAAATACGGCGTAGCGCTGGCGGGCTCTCACGGCAAGACGACCACCACTTCGCTGGTGGCGACAGTGTTGCGCGCTGCGGGTTTGGATCCAACGGTCGTCGTGGGCGGACGCATGGCTGCCCTCGGCAGCAATGCTCGCTTGGGTGCCGGAGACTTGTTGGTCGCAGAAGCGGACGAGAGTGACGGGTCATTCTTGCGTCTGCAGCCCACGATCGCGGCGATCACCAACATCGATCCGGAGCATTTGGATCACTACGGCGACTACGAAAAGCTCAAGGATGCGTTCGTTGAGTTCGCGGACAAGGTGCCGTTCTACGGTTTGGCGGTGTTGTGTCTCGACCACCCGACGGTGCAAGAGATTCTGCC
>JBNLEN010000440.1:0-530 GCA_050304975.1 Polyangiaceae bacterium | reverse complement strand
CGAATATATGTCATTATATTCCTCGGTATCAAAGAATATAAGAATATATTCGTCAGTTACAAATATATTAAAATATATTCATCGGCTCCACATAACCAACAAATATACTAGGGGTCCGGCCCCCACCAGCATCCCGATCACATGTCCATATATTCCTTGGTTAACCAAGAAATATAAGGCAATCGAGGAATATATTAGATTTTTTTGTACAATGACAATTTAAGTTTAAAACATATAAATCAACGACAATCACATATGACAATCACAAAAATACATAGTCATTTTATGACACAAATACATCACATATAGCACAACTCAATCACGGCGCCGCTGCATCATTGACTGTGCCACCGTCCTCGCCAGATCCTCCCATGTTTAGGACCCCATCGATGAAGTCACGTCCGACCGATGAAGAAGGATGCTTTAAGACAAATGGATGAGTAAGCAAGTCATTCGACATTGGCTCGTATTACGAAAGTAACAATTAAAAGTAGGCACAAATGACTTACCATCAGTGGCAAAGAAGGCGT
>JBNLEN010000439.1:0-530 GCA_050304975.1 Polyangiaceae bacterium | reverse complement strand
AGCGCGCTTGCGGTCCAGGTCAGGGACGCTGACTGTGATCACTGCTCGATCTCCTTGAGCACGGCCCCGAGGCGATCGCGCGCTCCCTTGATGTCGAGGGTCTGGATCATGACCAGGGCTTCAGCTGCGGCCTCGGCGAGCTTGACGGCCTGGTCTCGGTACGGGTTCTCGATATCGCTGGACTCCCGTCCTGCGGTGAGTCCCTCCTGCTCTTTCCAGTACTCGTACGGCGTCCGCCCGTGTCGCAGCTCCGCGTGACCTACCGAGTAGGCCACGCGGAAGTATTGCGTTGGGCATCCCGGCGGGAGCTGGTTGTTGACCACGTCGATCGCTTTGCTCCCTGGGACGCTCTGTGTCGACGGGCAGAGTACGAGCAGGTCGAGGCCTTCATGCACGAGCTGTCCACCGCCACGGAGGTGCCGCTCGATCGCATCTACGCGGTGCCGGGCAACCATGATCTCGACCGCGATCGGGTGTCCCTCTCGTTGCCGTTGGTGCTAGAGCCTGCTCACGTCGCGAACGCCTTCTTC
>JBNLEN010000438.1:0-536 GCA_050304975.1 Polyangiaceae bacterium | reverse complement strand
TGACTTCTCTAATGGTCCTTCGGCAAAGGTGAGGGCACCCACAGGGGTAGCGGCTTCTCCTCGAGCTCGAAGGGGCCATCAATTGCGGCGAGCGGCGGCGGAAGACGGTGGCACACAACAACGGTTAGGGTTTGACGGGTTTCAAGCTTTTCGGGTAAAAATCCACACCATGGGGGCGCTATTTATAGGGTTTTTTGGATAGGATCATAGATGGCAAAAATCCTAACACTTTCCTAGTTTGAATCGAACTCTATCTCACGAAGATTAAGAAGAAATAAAAAAGGGGATAAACACGGTTTTGAACGAACGGCTTAACGGGTATGATAACGGGTTCGGGTCGGGTTAATCTCCTATCAGGTCAGATCTGGCGTTATCGGGTCAGGTTCGGCTTTGCCACGTGGGTTTCACGCCCACGATCCACCGGGCCGCGGCGCCGTCGGCTGGGCCGTGCAAGCTGCGCGTGCGGTGAGGCCGGCTGGGCCACGCCGAATTCGGCCCGAAGCCGATTTCCAATTAAGAAATTCTTTTTTTCTTTT
>JBNLEN010000437.1:0-536 GCA_050304975.1 Polyangiaceae bacterium | reverse complement strand
GGCATCGGCGGGACCGGCGTGAGCTGTCCGACGGGCCTGCGCGTGCTGTAACACCCCTGTCATTCCCGGTAGTATCGGCCCCACACTCGAAGAGGACGCCGCCTTGACCAGGAAAGACAGCAAGCCCGGGAAACCGCGCAAGCCGAGCCGCAAGCAGGCTGAAGAAGCCATAAGGACCCTGCTCCTCTGGGCGGGCGAGGACCCGCACCGGGAAGGCCTGCTCGACACCCCGAAGCGCGTCGTGACGGCCTACGAAGACTGGTTCAGCGGCTACAAGGAAGACCCGATCCAGTACCTGAAGCGCACGTTCGAGGAAGTCGAGGGTTACGACGAGATGATCGTCTTGCGCGATATCGGCTTCGAGTCCCACTGCGAACATCACATGGCGCCGATCATCGGGCGGGCCCATGTCGCCTATATGCCGAACAACCGTGTCGTCGGTATCTCCAAGCTCGCGCGCGTGGTCGAAGCCTACGCCCGGCGCCTGCAGATCCAGGAGAAGATGACGGCGCAGATCGCCAACATCATCGACGAGG
>JBNLEN010000436.1:0-538 GCA_050304975.1 Polyangiaceae bacterium | reverse complement strand
GGGCTTCTTACCCAACCACACCTACCACAATACGCCACGGTTCAATGCCTACGGTGAGCTAGAAGCCGACAGCTTTGGTTATGAGGCCCCGCCATAATTTCCCTTTAGGCCATGGCCAATTGACATGATGCCCGCTCAAGCCACCGCTGAGCCAGGAGCGGATCCTAACAATCTAACCAACCAATTGGCTACTATCTTGTGTGAGTCATTTGACATAGAACCTATAACTTTTTAACCGTAACTCCGTTTTACGTGATTTTTGCACCAAAAGTTTCATAGCGACAAAACCTATCCAGCCATTGCTTCATATTGTTGATAATCCTCTGTGTGCTATTTTGTTTTATTTATTTTTGTTCTCTTTCTTGTTTCTGGCCTGCCGATCATCGAATAGAGAGCGAGCCGCCGGAGAACTTCCAAGACATCAACTTCGAAGACCTTGAGCAGCAGCAAGCAATATTTTTAGGCAAGTGTCCTTGACACATGTTGTACCTACTTCTTATTCTATGTATAGGATTGCATGCTACTAATTATCGTAATT
>JBNLEN010000435.1:0-540 GCA_050304975.1 Polyangiaceae bacterium | reverse complement strand
GGTCCCCTCGAGCAGATAGACGGCCCCTATCGGCTCCAGGCCGCTCCACTCGACCGAAAGCAGCAGGTCAAGCATCCGCTGCAGTTGTTGCGCAAGCGGGATGCGCTCCAGCGAGATCCGCAGCAGGGCGCCGATGACGTGCTGGACGAAGAAGGTGAGGTGGAAGCCGATGAAGAGCATCCAGAAGTGGATCTTGCCGAGCGGCTCGTCGAGCATCCGACCGGTCATCTTGGGCCACCAGAAGTAGAAGCCTGCGAACATCGCGAAGACCACCGTGCCGAACACAACGTAGTGGAAGTGCGCCACCACGAAGTAGGAGTCGGAGACGTGGAAGTCGAGCGTCGGCGACGCCAGGATGATGCCCGTGAGGCCACCGAAGAGGAACGTCACGAGGAAGCCGACGGACCAGAGCATCGGTGTGGCCATCACGATCTTGCCGCGCCACATGGTGCCGATCCAGTTGTAGAACTTCACACCTGTCGGAACTGCGATCAGCATCGTCATGAACGAGAAGAACGGCAGCAGCACCGCTCCGGTGAC
>JBNLEN010000434.1:0-541 GCA_050304975.1 Polyangiaceae bacterium | reverse complement strand
GCCACGGCATTGGAAAAGCGCCAGGCGAACTCCTTGAAGGCGGCCGAGTTGCCCTGGTCGGGCAGGGGGGCGGTGGTGCGGGTGGCGACCTCCGTGATGCGTCCGAACTCGCCGACCGGGTTGTAGCGTTCGCTGATGTCGGCAAAGCCCAGGTGGAAGACGTGGAAGCGGTTGAGCCTGCCCGCCCGTTTCGCCTCCGCGAACATGCGGCGCAGCAGGTCCAGGTCGCCCTTGGGATCGACGACGATGACCACCTCCCCACGGCGGATATCCTGGGCGACCAGCAGTTCGGCCAGCCGTGTCTTGCCCACGCGGGTGGTGCCCAGCACCAGGGTGTGTCCCGGGCGCTCCTCCAGTGGCAGCCAGGCAGCGTCCTCGTCCTCCAGGCCCACGCCGTGGAGTGCGGCATCGCCACCCACGGGGGGAAGGGGGCGTACGGGATTCCACCAGGTATTGGCGCGTGTGAGTTTGGACAGACGGCGCAGGAAGCGCTGTTTCTCCCACTTGAGCTCCAGGGCCCGGACCATGCGATAGGCGGATC
>JBNLEN010000433.1:0-542 GCA_050304975.1 Polyangiaceae bacterium | reverse complement strand
CGACATCATGGTATTTACCGTCGTTCAAGTTGACCTTGATCCCTACCATGGGGAAACCGGCCATGGGGCCTTCGGCCATGACATCCTTGAATCCAGCCTCACAAGCGGAGATGTATTCGGAAGGAATGTTACCGCCTTTTACGTTGTTCTGGAACTCGAATTCGGCGCTGTCTTCATCTTCAAAGACGATTGGCTCGATCTCGCCGATTACACAAGCGTACTGACCAGAACCACCGGTCTGCTTCTTGTGGGTGTAGTCGAAGGGGGCTTCCTGGCTGATCGCCTCGCGGTAGTTTACCTGAGGTGCGCCTACTTCAATGGGAACCTTGTATTCCCGCTGCATGCGCTCGATATAAATTTCCAGGTGAAGTTCGCCCATGCCGCTGATTACGGTTTCGCCCGATTCCTCGTCAGTAGCAACGTGGAAGGTGGGGTCTTCTTTCAAGAAGCGGCCCAAGGCCTTGGACATGCGGCTGGAGGCGCTGGAGTCGGTACATTTTACAGCCAGGCTGATTACAGGCACGGGCACGAAAATGGATTCC
>JBNLEN010000432.1:0-543 GCA_050304975.1 Polyangiaceae bacterium | reverse complement strand
GTCCGTCAGAACCAGCGGAGTGCCCGCGAGGGCTCGCCCCGAGCGGCCCAAAAAAGAGTCGAAGCGCGGCAGGGTTTTGCCAAAGGAGCGAAGCCCGCACCCTCACCCCTCTGGGGTGCGGGGCGAAGCGTCCGTCTAAAACCTGCGGAGAGAGAGGGATTCGAACCCTCGGTACGGTTGCCCGTACACATGATTTCCAATCATGCACCTTCGACCACTCGGTCACCTCTCCGGACCCCGTTCGGGGCAAGGGCCGCGGAACATAGCAGAACTCTTCCGAAAGAGAAGTGTCAGGGTTGGGAGAGCCGCCTGCGGGATTTGGTCCCCGCGGCGGGCAGTGCTGTCGGCCGCGTCGTTCAGGGGCACGGGGTGCGTGTGCGCCCAAAGTCGCCAGAGGATGCCCTGGCTATTTACGTAGTCAAACGCCACGCAAACCGCTGAGGCACTGGAGTGCCCTCAACGTTTGCGTACTCAAATATGACGTAGGCGCTCGAGGCACTCCTCCCGGCGAAACAGCGGCCAAATTCGCCCAGGGTGGCTCTA
>JBNLEN010000431.1:0-548 GCA_050304975.1 Polyangiaceae bacterium | reverse complement strand
GACCGCCTCACCGTCACCGGCTTCGTGCAGCGCACCGAATCCCTGGTCGGCACCAGGCACGTGCTTGGCATCAGCCACAACGAGGAGCGGGTCGAAGGCGCCTCCGTCTCGGTGCGCCCCATCGAGGCTCTGAAGGACAACATCGTCCTGACCGGCACCTACTACACCGGCGAAGGCGGTGACGGCGGCTACGGCGTCGGCACCGACGAGGTCGTCAACGAAGGCGACGGCTGGTCCATCGCCGCCGACACCCTGTGGTTCGACGAAGCCCTGCGGCTGCGCGGCGAGTACGCTCAGACGACCTTCGACTTCGACGGCAAGGACCAGGGCTTCAACGCCGAGACCGCCGACGCCTATTCTGTGCTGGCCTCCCTGGAGCCGCTGCGCGGCGCGGCGGGCGCAAGCCAGCCGCCGCCCTTCGCCAGTCTCGACGTCTTCGAGGCCTACTGGGCCGACATGATCCCGGAGCAGGTCGAGCTGCCGCCCTGGTCGAAGCTGCTGAAGGGGCTGGAGCTGGTCGGCTACTGGGTCTTCAGCCTGAGTTCCTG
>JBNLEN010000430.1:0-547 GCA_050304975.1 Polyangiaceae bacterium | reverse complement strand
GATCTCCACCTGCAACCTGGTCGTTCTTCCTTCCAGAACAATCCGCTAAACCACCCAGTAGAGCCGCCAGACTCAGGGACCGGCAGCTCCTGGACATCGATCGGTGGCGCCGGTGGCACGCCCGGGAAGCCAGGCGCAGGCTGGACTGTGTCCTCCTGCCCAGGGAACTGCCGAAGGTCCCCGGTGGCGGTGCGCTAGCAACATAGCGGTTCAACATGATCCCTGCGCCCTCAATGAGCGCGAGGATCGCGCCGCCGACGAGCGCGGACCTACCTGACCTGCGGAGGCCGTGGCGCATAGAGAGCAGGCCACTGGCGCCGGCGCCGCTGGCGATGGAGTTCCAGGGGTCCTCCTTCTGGCGCACGTAGACCATGCCGCAGTTGAAGAAGGAGAAGAGGCCGCGCTAGACGGCGAAGCTTCCGCCGACGCGTGCTGCGTTCATGCGGGCGGCCGTGGCGCCGCCGGCGATCCGGTAGCCCTTGGGGGAGTTGTAGAGGCCCTTGCCGAAGTGGAAGGCGACTCCGTCGAGGGCGCCTGTCGCGAAGGC
>JBNLEN010000429.1:0-550 GCA_050304975.1 Polyangiaceae bacterium | reverse complement strand
CGCTGCTCGAAAGCTTTGACTCCGGCGATCAGGAGCTGATCCGCGAGGCCTATGAATATATGGACCTCGAACCGGGGGCCTCGATGCTCGGCCTGCCGATCGACGTGGCCTTTATCGGCAGTTGCACCAACGGCCGGATCAGCGACCTGCGCGAAGTAGCGCGGATCTGCGAACTGCACGGCGGCCGGGTGCCCGATTCGGTCCGAACCGTAGTTGTGCCCGGCAGCGAAGCGGTCAAACAGGCGGCCGAAGCCGAGGGGCTTGACCGGATATTCATCGCCCATGGTTTCGACTGGCGCCATGCCGGCTGTTCGATGTGTCTGGCGATGAATCCCGACAAACTGCAGGGTCGGCAGATCTGCGCCAGCACCAGCAACCGCAACTTCAAGGGGCGCCAGGGTTCGCCGGCCGGCCGCACCCTGTTGATGTCGCCGGCGATGGCCGCGTTGGCCGCGCTGGAGGGGAAGGTCAGTGACGTCCGTCCGTTGCTGACCAGGGAGGAAAGGGCATGAGTGAATTCAAGCATCACACCGGGCGCGGTGTGCCGTTG
>JBNLEN010000428.1:319-553 GCA_050304975.1 Polyangiaceae bacterium | reverse complement strand
GATGGACGGACGAGTCAAAACGTTGCATCCTAAAATCCATGGAGGAATTTTAGGACGTCGAGGCATTGACGACGACGTCATGAACGCCAATGGCATCAACCCGATCGACATGGTCGTGGTCAACCTCTATCCGTTCGAACAGACCGTTGCCAAACCCGACTGCAGCCTCGAAACCGCCATTGAGAACATCGATATCGGGGGCCCGACCATGATCCGTGCAGCCGCAAAAAATCA
>JBNLEN010000428.1:0-309 GCA_050304975.1 Polyangiaceae bacterium | reverse complement strand
GTCGTGGTCGATCCTGACGATTATTCCAATATCCTGACTGAATTACAAAATCAGGATGTCAGTCTATCTCACTCGACCCGTTTTAATCTGGCGTTGAAATGTTTTGAACAGACCGCTCGATACGACACGGCTATTTCGATTTATCTGGGTCGGGTCAATCAGCAGAAATTCCCCGATACTTTGAATCTGCAGTTCCAGCGCCAGCAAACCATGCGCTACGGTGAAAACCCGCACCAGCAAGCCGCATTCTATCGAGAAGCGCAACCCGAACCCGGAACGATTGCCGCGGCCAGACAATTACAAGGCAAA
>JBNLEN010000427.1:0-557 GCA_050304975.1 Polyangiaceae bacterium | reverse complement strand
CCCAGACGCATGCATTGTGGCGGGACATCGATCAGGACACGCGCTTTTACTTTGTCCACAGCTACTGCGCCCAGGCGACGCGCCGCGAAGAGGTCTATGGCGTGACTGAATACGGCGTTCCGTTCGCCGCCGCCGCCGGGCGCGATAACGTTTTCGCAGTCCAGTTCCATCCGGAGAAGAGCCAGCACGCGGGTCTGCAGCTCTATGCCAATTTCCTGGAGTGGGACGGCGGGCTTTAACTATATATATGGGACTGTCCCGGTACCGGGCGGTGTCTTGTTAATCGCTATCCAGTGTGGATGGCAGACTGGAAGAGGATGTGAACGATGTTGTTGATTCCCGCCATTGATCTGAAAGACGGTAAGTGTGTGCGTCTTCGACAGGGGCGAATGGAGGACGTGACGGTTTTTTCAGACGATCCGGTAGCGGTCGCCGCACGCTGGGTCGAGGCCGGTGCAAGACGCCTGCATTTGGTGGATCTAAATGGTGCTTTTGAAGGTAAGCCGGTGAATCATGACGTGGTGCATGCCATTGCCGAGGCTTATCCGGATCTGCCG
>JBNLEN010000426.1:0-558 GCA_050304975.1 Polyangiaceae bacterium | reverse complement strand
AATTTCGTTCTCCATCTTCACCGTTAGATCCATGCGCGGTTGCAGCTGCGGATTGTAAAGGTGCAGGGCGAAGCCGACCGATTGCCCGGCAAAACCCGGCTGGGCGTGCCCCGGCTTGATCATCAATCCGGCCAACGCCTTGAAACTGTGAAGTATGGTCACGAAAAACACGCTGGCCAGCATGAACGTCCCGGGCATGGATACCATCCAGCAGATGATCAACCGGGGCGGCTGGATCTTCAACACCCTGTTCGCCATCCTCATCGTCTTCTTCTGCTTCTTCTACGTCTCGATCATCTTCAACCCGATGGATCAGGCGGACAACATGAAGAAGTACGGCGGCTACATCCCGGGGATACGCCCGGGCAAGAAGACGGCGGAGTTGGCGGGACAGGCTGCGATGGCGGCTCGAATAGCGGCCGTGTCATCGGTGGAGCCGTCGCCAACCGCCCCAAAAGCTGGGTCCATCACATTCACGCCCACCGGATAGTCGGGGATCCCTCCCTGAACTCCCGCGTTGCTCCAGTCGGCCACCCGTTCGGGAGGGAGAATCTCAGC
>JBNLEN010000425.1:0-567 GCA_050304975.1 Polyangiaceae bacterium | reverse complement strand
AAACCAAGAGAAATTGTCCCAGCGGTTTTGAGGCCAAACTACTGACAAACCATCGACCTGGGTTTTGAGTCTCAACCAACAAACCCGCGCTCGTCGTGCACGGTGCAGACAGCACATAGCATCACCCGACCTCTCGATCGTCCGGCCACCGAGTACCCAACTTATGCTTGACCATCCCCGGTCCGCTGCAACAGGTCTCCTACTCCTGCCATGATCCTCGTCGCTGCATGCCATGCTGTACCTGCCACCTGCACACCACGAGACAAGCAAACATGATTCTCCAAATGAAACAAAGATAAAAGAAAAACAAAACAAAACTATCCCGGATTCGAATTCAAACCTTGCCATGTCAATGACTCATCACAATCAAACCAAGTAACGGTCCACTTGGTTTCTCATCTTCTTCGTTTTCATCATCAGATGATGAATCTTGGACATGGTGTAGATAGCGGAGATAGCGACGACTCATTTTGAGTAGAGAGGAAAGAACAATAGGGAAGAGACTTGGTGGAGGAACTCTTGGTGACCAGCCATACATATATAGAGACCAAAAAAATATAGCCGTTG
>JBNLEN010000424.1:0-565 GCA_050304975.1 Polyangiaceae bacterium | reverse complement strand
GCCTGATCCTTGCTAGAGAGGAGTCGGACCCATATGTACCGGCTCATGTCATCAACTAGAAGCAGGAAGTACTGGTTACCACTAGGCGTCACCGGGGTGACGAGGCCACACAGGTCACCGTGAACCAGCTCAAGAGCTGACTCTGCTCGCCGTCTTGCCTGAGTCAGGAACAGCGCACGACGCTGTTTGCCAACTAAGCAGCTGTCGCACACCTTCTCCACCTGAGTGAGCTCCGGCAACCCTCGCACCATCCTCTGGGTCGCCAGCTTCCGCTGTGAGCCGAAGTTGAGGTGCCCGTAGCGGGCGTGCCACTGCCAGGCCGCCTCGGATGCGGCGCGACCACCAGATCCAAGTAGTAGAGGCGCGAGTTGTCCCGAGCGACCTTGGCGAGGAGGACGCCATGCTGGTCGAAGATGCGCAGGATGCCGCCGTTGATGTTGACATGGCAGCCCGTCTCGTCAAGCTGGCCGATGCTGAGGATGCTCGCCTTCAGTCGGGGAATATAGTACACCCCGGTGAGCGCGCGGTGCTCCCCATTCTTGCAGGTGAGGATGATGGTTCCCCG
>JBNLEN010000423.1:0-566 GCA_050304975.1 Polyangiaceae bacterium | reverse complement strand
CAACCCAAAACCGAATTCGGCCCGCGGCCCACTCGCTCCGGAGTCACCGCGCTCGGCCGCCGGGAAAACAGCCCGAGACTGAATTCGGCCCGCGGCCCGCTCGCTCCGGATCCCTCTCCCCGCCGCAGGCCGCCGTGCAGCCCGAGACGAAGAAACCAGCCCGCGGCCCGCTCGCGCTCCGCGCGTCCCGCGCACCAGGCCACAACCTGGGCCTGGGCCGGGAAAGTCTTATCCAGCCTGGGCTGAGAGTAGGTCCAGTGAGCGTGAGCTGTTCATCTCAATCCAACGGCTGCGCGAAGTTCCCGGCCGAACAAAACTGCGCTCGCCGGCCTCACGCAAACCCTAGCGCCATTTCTTCTCTCCCTCTCTCTCGCTCGCGCCGCAGCGGCGACTCCGAGCGCCCGAGCGGCGCCGGAGAGAGTGCGCCGGAGGCGCCGCCCGAGGCCCTCGCCGGCGTGCGCGTTCACCGTTGGGTGAGCGCGCCGCCGTCGAGTGCCTCAGCGGCGCTCCTCTTCGCGGCCGCTCGCCCGGAAAGGCGGCGAGTCGCGCTACCCGAGGCCTCGTCG
>JBNLEN010000422.1:0-573 GCA_050304975.1 Polyangiaceae bacterium | reverse complement strand
GGTGGGGGACAGTTGGACCTGTAGCGACGGCTGCAACCGTTGCACGTGCATGCCCACCGGAGTGGGAAGTACCGACATGGGTTGCGGTGGAATTTGTGTCGTCGGCGACGCTTCCTATGAAGTCGGCGAAGCATGGATCTGCGAGGACGGCTGCAACACCTGCACCTGTGTCCAGGGCGGTCTCGTCGTCAGCACGGATCTGGCGTGCGACGGTGGCTGCGTGGTCGATGGTGTCAGCTATCCGCCGGGCGCCGACATTCCATCGGGCGACAGCTGCAATTCATGCACTTGCCAGGACAACGGTCAAGTTGAGTGCAGCCAGGCGGAGTGCCCGGAGCTGACGATATTCACCGAGTGGGATCAGTGCGCCGATGAAGAGTGCCTGTGTCAGGCACTCACGGATTGTTCTCCCGCTGTGTACGCCAGTTTCCAGGCACTAGGATCAGATAGCACGCGCGTGTGTGCTCGTTCTGCGGACACTTGTCGCGTTGCCCTCTTCACCGAAGTAGAAGGCGGCGGCAGAGTGTTCGACTGCGAATTCCCTCGCGAGATGAACGTCTGCGGCTCACTGCG
>JBNLEN010000421.1:0-575 GCA_050304975.1 Polyangiaceae bacterium | reverse complement strand
CGTCGGACAGGAGGGCGGCAGCGGTGGCCACGGCAACAGAGGTGGCTGGCGAGGGCTCACCAGTCCCCGGCCAGGCGCCTTCCTCCGCAGCGGGCGCCAAGAGGGCGGCGGCGCCAAGTGGCTCCTCTCCACCGGCTAAACGGCCCTACAGGGGCGTTTGGAGACCTCGGTATGTCCCAAAGTCGTTGCGCCCTGTTTCGTTTTCTTTTTGCGAGGCTCATTACTTCAGCTTTCCGTCTTCCAGATCGTCACCGGCGCCTAGAGCACCCAGCGTGGCCACCGTGGCGAGTTCTGTGGCTCCCGCAGCAGGAGCCACAGTCCCTGCAGTAGCGGCGGAGGCGGTTCCAGAGCTGGTTGCCAGCGGCACGCCTCAGACCCCTGAGGGGGTGCCAGAGGATGTGCCGGAAGGTCCTGCGGACGCGTTGGAAACGGTGCCGAGCACGTCGCCAATAGAGGTACTGGCGGAGGAGGCGACGCCCGTCGTGCGCACCGCAATCCCCTCTCCGCCTCTTGCTGCAGCAGTGGCGTCTTCCTCAGCGCTTGGCACCGCCGCACCTGCAGACACAGCTGTCGAT
>JBNLEN010000420.1:0-579 GCA_050304975.1 Polyangiaceae bacterium | reverse complement strand
AAACCACCGTCGCCAGAAATCACGCCTGCGGGCATGACAAACGGTTGGGCTACTGCGCCTTCGTCCAGCACGCCGTAAGTGGCAAATGCCTCGGTGGTGGCTGGCGTGTAGACGGGCAGCTCACCGTTAGCAGCGTCGGCGTAGGGGCCAGAGACGGCCGCAACCTGGAACCGGGCCGTGCCCGCACTGTTGGTTGTGGCTGGGAAGCGCACTTCCACCCGGTCGTTGGCCGGGACCAGCACCCGCTGGCCTGCTCCAGCCTTCAGGGTGAGATTGGTCACGTCGAGCACCACTTCCACTTCCATCGGCTCATCAGTTTGGTTTTGCACGACGACGGGCAGTTCAAACTGGTCGCCATAATTGAGGAAGCGGGGTGCAGACGGCCGTACCATCAAAGGCAAACGGGCCGTCAGGTTGCTCTCTGCGGAACCAAACAAGTTGTCACCAGCCACAGCCACGGCCATGATGCGGTATCGAGTCAGATTATCTGGCAGGGTGAAAGTCACCTGCGCCTGACCGATGCCATCCGTTTGCACGGTTGGTGCAAACACAGCCAGCGGATCAAAGTTAGTGCGCACT
>JBNLEN010000419.1:0-583 GCA_050304975.1 Polyangiaceae bacterium | reverse complement strand
ATATAGCCGTTGAGGGTCAGCAGCAGAGTCGTCTTGCCTGCGCCGCTCGGTCCCATCAGGGCAATGAGATCGCCCGGTAGAGCCTTGAACGACACATGGTCCAGGAGAGTCTTCAGTTCTCGCGGATTGTCGCGATCGGGAACCTGCATGGCCAGGTCCCAAGCTTCGATTTCGTACAGGGGGCGCCCGGACCACTGCGCGAGGTCCTCGACGACCACCGCGACTTCCTCGGCTTCCAACTGCAGCAGCAAGGGCATTGGGCCGATGAAGACCTTCTCGCCGCTCGCTACCGCTACCTTCTGCCCGGGCGCGATGCGTTGACCTCGGACATAGGTGCCGTTGGCGCTGCCGCGATCCTCCAAGTAGAACTGCCCCGCGATGCGATGCAGTAGGGCATGCCGCGAGGAAACCTGCGCATGCGGGATTTGGATATCGTTGTCCGGCGTTCGGCCGATGGTCTTGAACGTCGGCTGTCCTCCCCCGCCAATGGCGACCTGACCGATGACGGTCTTGTGCTTCTTGCGTTTCTCGGGGCCGCTGCGAGAGGGCTCCTCAGCGGCGACAGCGGCGACAGCGGCGGCGG
>JBNLEN010000418.1:0-584 GCA_050304975.1 Polyangiaceae bacterium | reverse complement strand
GTAGACCTCGCAGCGCCCCGTGTCCTGCCAGCGCAGGGCATAGACCAGGTCCGGCACCGCCAGGCGGTCGGGATCGTAGAGCCCCCAGCGTCCGCCGATGACGGCGGCGTGGAGGTAGCCGCCCAGGCGCACGCTGTAGTGCCGGTGGCGCTGCTGGCGGAAGCGCCCGGCCCGGCAGGACTTGCTGAGGCCGCGGTCGAAATCGAAGCTGGCCAGCGGCTCCTCGCTCTCAAAAATCAGGAAGGTGTTCGGCAGCGGGTTCACCGGCCGCGGCGTTCTCTCGGGCAGTGGCGGCAGGCCGCGGAACAGTCCGCGTTCGCCCCCCAGCGGCAGATGCGCCGGATCCGCCGCGACCGCCGGGGCGGCCGCCACGGCCAGGACGGCGACGATCGCGATCGCGATCGTGGTCTTCGTTCTCGTGGTTCGCTTCATGATCGGTACTCCTCTTCGCGGGTCTCGCCGCGCGACGGACGGGACGACCGTTGCGGTGCGGGTCGGCTCCTTCCGCGCCCCGTCCGACGTGGAGACGAACGGAACCCGGTTCCGGTGTCTTGCGCGTTCGACCGGTCGGGGTACCCTGCCCC
>JBNLEN010000417.1:0-587 GCA_050304975.1 Polyangiaceae bacterium | reverse complement strand
GCCGATCTTGCCGTCGGAGTCGCAGGTCAGGTCGACGAGCAACGTGCGCCGCGTCGGCCGCTCGTCGAGCCGTGCCAGCGGCATGACCGGAAACGGCTGGTCAATGGCCCAGTGGTCGAGCATTGACTGGAACACCGAGAAGTTGACGAAGTAGGTGTCGGCCATGTCGCGCTCGAGGTGCGTCAGGTCGTCCGGCACGTAGGGCAGCGTGCGGATGATGCGCAGGATCTTCTGGCAGGCGCGCCAGAAGAACTCCTCGACCCGGGCGCGGTCGGCGTCGGTCGCGTTCTCCAGCGCCTGCTTCATCCCCGCGAAGCGCTGGTCGAGCAGCTCCCGACCGAGGAGGTCCTTGATCCGGGCGTACTTCTCCCGACCCTCGCTGCTGCGCCACGCGTAGTCCGACAGCTCGGTGACGGCGGCGGCGGGGGAGGGGGAAGCGGCGGAGGCTTCGGATTCGGCGGTGGGAGCGGCCGCGGAGGCTTCGGATTCGGCGGCCGCGGCGGTGGGAGCGGCACGGGCGGGAACACCGGTGGCAGCCACTTTGGAGGTGGGCTTCAGCACGGCGGCTGGGGCGCGCGCGGCGGACA
>JBNLEN010000416.1:0-588 GCA_050304975.1 Polyangiaceae bacterium | reverse complement strand
AAATAGAAAAGGCAAAAAAGGAGGAGGTGAGTTCTTGGACCTTCCAACCAATCCTTGCGTGTGAATCGTGTTCTTGTGTTCTAGCCATCTTCGCTCGGCGTTGTTCATCGATCCGAGACTGTCAATTGGTATCAGAGCCTCGGTTGATCGCCGGAGCAAGGAGCATCGATGGCAGACACACCTGCGGCGCACTCGTGGACTCCTGAGTCTAGGCGTTCTCGTTCGCGTCCTCTGACTCGATCACCGCCATGGTGGGCGGAACGTCACGGCCGGACCGAGCGCCGCACGTCTGAGATCGTCGTCGAGCGGGTCATGGAGTGTGTCGCGCCGGAACGCATCACGCCGGCCGGGAACTTTCCGGTGTTGACAAAGACCAACTACTACGACTGGGCCGCACTCATGCACGTCATGCTGCAGGCAAGGGGCCTGTGGGACACGGTGATCGTGGGCACGACGGACTTCACGAAGGACCACTTGGCGTTGGAGGTGATCGCCAAGGCGGTGCCGCTGGAGCTGATGGGGTCGATCGCGAGGAAGCCTTCCGCGATGGCAGCGTGGGAGTCGTTGGTGCTGCGCAATGTTGGTGTC
>JBNLEN010000415.1:0-588 GCA_050304975.1 Polyangiaceae bacterium | reverse complement strand
CCGAGTGGCGCTCGGACTGGAAGTGGCAGCGCCTGGCCCCGCATATTGCCCCACTGCAGGGCCGGCGAGTACTGGACGTGGGTTGCGGCAGCGGCTATCACTGCTGGCGCATGCGCGGCGCAGGGGCCAGCCAGGTGATAGGCATTGAGCCAAGCCCCCTGTTTGTGGTGCAGTTCTGGGCTTTACAGCGCTATATCCAGGACCACGCCGTCGGCGTACTGCCGCTGGGCATCGAGCAGCTGCCGGCCATCGTCCGCCAGGAGGGAATGCGC
Organism: Polyangiaceae bacterium; assembly: GCA_050304975.1. Lineage (GTDB taxonomy): Bacteria > Myxococcota_A > Polyangia > Polyangiales > Polyangiaceae > SZUA-265. The sequence continues at coordinate 316 of JBNLEN010000415.1, read as the reverse complement.
CTGCGGATTGATGAGGTGGTGCCATGAAAGCAATGCGCACAGCCCTGGCAGCTTTGTTGCTCATGCTGACCGCTGCCGGTCAGGCGCGAGCCGAGGCCTGCACGGGACGTTTCCTCAATCCCATCACCGACATCTGCTGGGAGTGCGTGTTGCCCGTAATGATCGACTCGCCAGGGGTCTGTGTCTGTCCCGCCCCATGGCCCCAGTTCGTCCGCTTCGGTATCGTCTTCAGCTTCTGGGAACCCGTGTGGCTGGTGGACGTGACCCGGGCGCCCTTCTGCTTCACCAACCTCGGCATGGAGATCGGGGCCGGGTT
>JBNLEN010000414.1:0-588 GCA_050304975.1 Polyangiaceae bacterium | reverse complement strand
AGCTCCATGGTGTTCTATGAACTTTGCACTACGACCATGTGGACATGCACAAGGAAATTCCCACAATTGAGGAAGTTATAGCACTCACAATGTGGCTAACTGATAAGAAATTTTCAGCAAATCTTGTGAAGTCTGGATTCTGGGTTATGTAGCCATCTTTGGACACTTGAAACAATTGTCTCCCCAGCTCCAAAATTTATGAAAATTTGCACACTTGTAGATCATGACATCAGGAACAAATTCTCTTTTGGAAGTGGGGACTAACTCGGTCTAGATTAATTATGAAAAATCCACAACCGAGCCTAATGGTCCACACTACTCCAGAAATTGCAACTTCAAATTTGATTCTAGATTTCGAATTTGATCAACACTTAGAGTCTCATAAACATGTGATTAACATAATCATGGGGTTTAGAGACATGGGGTGTTACAGCCACTCCAACCAGCCACAAAACGACGACGATCAAGACGACGCGACTTAATTTCTTCTCCTTTAATCTTGTTGTAAACTATTTGATGTGGTGAATTATTATCTGATGTATACAATTCTGATGTTTATTGTGTGAATTTATGCCGGAGATGGTAGTA
>JBNLEN010000413.1:0-588 GCA_050304975.1 Polyangiaceae bacterium | reverse complement strand
ATTTACGGCGATAATCTTCCCGACCAAAAACCCGTCGGCAACGTTGAGGCGTTTGAGGTTTTCCTGTCTCAGGCGGGGATGGCGATGGAAAAGGTTCTGCTTGAGCGAGGTGGTTGAAGCTTGCTTCTGACTGATTGCTCTCTGTTGCGGAAAAGGCCTGAAACGGGAGTGTCCTTTTGAGAAAGATCCTGGTTGCCGAAGATTCGGCTGCGATGCGCGGCCTGATTATCTCAACCCTCGAGGCGATGGGAGGTTTTGAGATTGTCGAAGCCGGCAACGGGTTTGAGGCCCTGCGTTTGCTGCCCCGCGAAAAAGTTGATTTGGTGATCACCGACATCAACATGCCCGACATCAACGGGCTCGAACTGGTTAATTTCTGCCGCCATACCCCTCACTATCGGCAGACGCCACTGATCATCATCAGTACCGAGGGGAGCGCGCGGGATCGTGAAAAAGGTTTGTCTTTGGGCGCCGACGCCTATCTGGTCAAACCCTTTCCGCCCGAGGACCTTCAACAGCTCGTCCTTCAATTGCTGCGTTAGGCTGGAACCGTCATGGGGCAACGACAGGCGATTGACGAATTTCTGG
>JBNLEN010000412.1:0-589 GCA_050304975.1 Polyangiaceae bacterium | reverse complement strand
AAAATGAAGAATAATGGATGAGAAGAGGGATGAGTGGTCTGATCTGAAATTCGGAGCTCCAAGGTGGTAGCCCCCGCCTGTGTCGATTAAGGCCCGCGTCGGTTGGGTCAGAATGAACAAGTTTCGAGTTGTGTACTGGTGCATACATGATTCATGGGGTCCCACAAACTTAGTTGCTTCGACGGTCATTGAGTTGGACGACACCCCACTGTATTTCACGGATGACATTGGGATAGTGTTCGGGACATCCACGGACTACCTGGTGAGGTTTTCACATGAAAGACGGCACTAGGGTACGGTGTGCCTGGCTCGACTCTTTGATAGTCAATGCGAAAGGTGGCCACTCGTGATACCTGTGTGGTTCACGTGTGTCGTGTTGTCAGGTTATTTTCCCTTGCAAGGTGACTATTGATTCGAATCTCCGTGACACCCTCGGATATGGGTGAGGCTTGTTCGCTGTTGTCATTCCATAGAAGTGCTATATCATGAGGTTCATATGAGATTATGGTTATGTTAATTATGACTACTTGGTAGTCAAAAATGATGATATGAAAAATGGTTGATTGAGTTACTATGCATGTTTAGCATA
>JBNLEN010000411.1:0-590 GCA_050304975.1 Polyangiaceae bacterium | reverse complement strand
TTGATGGTAGGTGCTCCCGGACCTTCAGCTCCGGCACCTCCCGGGGGCCCGGCATCAACGTTTTCATGTTGATGGTGGGCGCTCCTGGACCTTCAGCTTCGGCACCTCCAGAGGGCCCAGCGTCAACGTTTTCATGTTGATGGTGGGCGCTCCCGGACCTTCAGCTCCGGCACCTCCTGAGGGCCCGGCGTCAGCGTTTTCACGTTGATGGTGGCGCTCCTGGACCTTCAGCTCCGGCACCTCCCGGAGGCCTATCGTTGACGTTTTCACGTTGATGGTGGGCGCTCCCGGACCTTCAGCTCCGGCACCTCCCAGGGGCCCGACGTGGACGTTTTCACGTTGATGGTGGGCGCTCCCGGACCTTCAGCTCCGGCACCTCCCGGGGGCCCGCCGTCGATGTTTTCACGTTGATAGTGAGGCGCTCTTGGACCTTCAGCTTTGGCACCTCTCGGGGGCCCGGCGTCAACATTTTCATGTTGATGGTGGGCGCTCCCAGACCTTCAGCTCCGGCACCTCCCGGGGCCCCGCCGTCGACGTTTTTTCGTTGATGGTACGTGCGCCGTTGACTGCCGAGTAAAAAGATCAAGATA
>JBNLEN010000410.1:0-591 GCA_050304975.1 Polyangiaceae bacterium | reverse complement strand
GAACTCCGTCCGAGCGTCGCCGTCGTTCCCCCTCTCCGGTGAGCGCCCTTCGAGCTTCGCCATTCCCCGAATTGGAGCTAAATCTCTCTTCCCCCTTCCACACCGGTGCTGCAGGACCCCTCCACGCACGTCGACGACCACCGGAGCAACCCCGCCGCCGTTGAACACCACTGCCCGATGCCGTTTGCGCCGCCTCATCGTTGACCGGCCGTTCCGGTGCACCCCTGCCCTCTCCTCCTTGCCCGGCACCTTCCCTGTGACCCCCTCGAGGTCTCCGGCAACACCTTATCGCCGTCGAGCCACTGACGAGCCGCCAACGAGCACGCCACCGCGCCGTCCCGCGCGCGGCGCGCACGCTGCAGCAGGCCCCGCAGGCCGGTTGCCCCGCTGGGCTGGGCTGCCAGGCCGTGGCCCAGCCGGCCTTTCGGCCGACTGCACGTGGTAGGCCATGGGGCCGCGCACTATGGCCGCGTGCTGATTTCGGCCCAACAATGTGCGGCGGATTTTAAATCGTTTTCAATTGTTTTAAATTACAGAAATTGTTTCAAACTTACAAAATTTGTAGAAACTTGTAGGAGTGTCCAAAAATTA
>JBNLEN010000409.1:0-593 GCA_050304975.1 Polyangiaceae bacterium | reverse complement strand
TTAGTAACGACGGATGAAAGATGACGTCATCTACACACGTCGCTACTGCACTCAGTAGCGACAAGCAATCATTGGAAATCTGAACCGACGTTCAAATATCAAGCGACACGCCTCTTTGGAATGAACGCCGCCGGCGCCACTGAATCGCCGCATGCCTCTTTGAAATGGATGCCGACACCTCTTGATCACTGAATCGTCGCGTCGGCGACTCCATATAAACTGGAATGCCGACACTTTTTATAACCGAGAAGAGTCCATTCGTCGGAGGAGTCCAATGACTTTTAAGGAGAACAAGCGCAAGTATGCCGACGAGGAAGAAGCGGAGGAGTCCACGGCGACGTCGAAGAAGCTGGGCGCGTGCCACTGTCAATGGAGAGGACGCACAACTTGTCACCTTGCGCCGGCTGGTCCCGAGATGGAGTGGGGGACGCCGCCGCCGTCGTAAAAACGGACAACTTGTTCGAGATCGCGCAGCGAACCATCGTGCATATATGGAGCCGTGACTGCCACGTTTCGTAGCATCGGTGTCTTGAATCGCCATTTATCGGTGGGCTCTCGCGTTGTTTCGAATCGTCCCTGATCCTTGGGCCGTG
>JBNLEN010000408.1:0-593 GCA_050304975.1 Polyangiaceae bacterium | reverse complement strand
CATGCAGTTGTTCCCAGAAGCGAGCAAAAAACTGTGACCATCGATCGAAGACGATCATCCTTGGAGCTCCATGCAGACATAACACACGAGCGATATAGATTTCAGCATACTTCTCCACTCGATACTTGGTGCTGACAGGTATGAAGTGAGCGGATTTGGTGTGTCGATCCATGATCACCCAAATTGAGTCAAACTTGCGGGCAGTCAATGACAAACCCACAATGAAGTCCATGTAAATATTCTCCCATTTTCACTCAAGAATACTCAAGGGTTGCAGGTTTCTGACGGGTCTCAAAAGATCTGCTTTGATCCTCCGACAGGTGTCACACTCTGACACATAACTTGCTATTTCTCGCTTCATTCGTGTCCACCAGAATTGCTGCCTTAGGTCATGATACATGTTGGTACTACCCAGATGAATAGAGTACCTCGACGTATGAGCTTCATCTAGAATCTTCTTTTTTTAGTTCTTCTTTCTTCGGCACAACCAATCTATCCTTGAACCACAAGGTACCCTCCGCATCTTCACAGAAACAAGCAACTTTTGGGTCACCTTCTTCTATCCTTCTCTTGATGTGGGCCATATCTGCATT
>JBNLEN010000407.1:0-595 GCA_050304975.1 Polyangiaceae bacterium | reverse complement strand
CCTAGCCGCCGCGTGCTGCCTCCCCCTAGCCGCCGCCAGCCTAACCCTAATGGGCTGCCACAGCCCATTAGGGTTAGGGTTGGGGGAGGCGCAGCACCTAGTGCTGCTGCCTCCCCTAGCCGCCGCACCCCTTGGCTGCCGGCCCTAGGGGGGTCCTCCCCCCTATAAAGAGGACCCCTTGTTGTGCAATACAATCATCCTCTTCTCTCCCAACTCTCATATTCTCTCATGGTATCACGAGATCGAGCTTGACCTCGATTTCTCACGCTTCCGCCTTGCCGAGCAGCGCTTCGCGCGCCGGCCCCTCTCCTCTCCACCGCGCCGCTCGTGCGCGCCAGCTCTTCTCCTATCCAGGCCGACGCCCTAGATGCGGCTGCCGCTGCTGCTGCGCTGACCGCCATGCCGGCGCCGGTCAAGGCAAAACCGGCAGCAAAGAAGGCTGTGAAGAAGGCTGCGAAAGCACCTGCCGCAAAGGCTTCCGGTCCAGTCCGGCTGAAGAAGCCGGAAGGCAAGGCAGACGACCTGAAGCTCATTTCAGGCGTCGGGCCGAAGCTGGAGCAGACGCTCAACAAGCTCGGCTTCTGGCACTTCTCGC
>JBNLEN010000406.1:0-598 GCA_050304975.1 Polyangiaceae bacterium | reverse complement strand
CTCACCGATCTGGCTGCCGATACGTTGGGCGACTTTGCCGCCGGTCCAATGCAGCAATAGGGAGAAGGTGTGCACCCGCGCCGCCTCCCGATACTCCCAGATCCCCGCGTCGGGCTCTTCCATCGTCTCCTCGATGCGCTCGAGCAGACGCCGCACGAGGCGGATCGTGTTCTCTTCGCCGCCATAGTCTTGAAAGCGAATGTCGAGCAGCAGCGGCGCGATGGCACCGATCATCTCGCCGTACACGTCGTTTTGGATCTGGTGGTAGGCGGCGTTGCCGGCGCGTACGGGTTTGTTCCCCATGTAACCGTCGAGGTGATCGAGCTCGGTTTCGGTGAGTTGGTGCTCGCCGCTGATGCTGAACACCGGCTGCAGACGCTTGGGATGAGTCTCTGCGATGTTCTTCAGGAAGCCGACGAAGCCCTCGATCTCCTCGAAGTGCCCGAGTCGACGCATGGCGCGCAGAGTGAAGTATGAGTCGCGCAGCCAGCAGAAACGGTAGTCCCAGTTGCGACCCGAATCGTGTTCCTCGGGCAGGCTGGTCGTGCTCGCGGCGGTGATGGCGCCCGTGTCTTCGAATTGATGCAGTTTCAGGGCC
>JBNLEN010000405.1:0-601 GCA_050304975.1 Polyangiaceae bacterium | reverse complement strand
AGCGGGTGGACATTCACGAATGCATCGAGAGTGTCGTCGATCTGCTGGAGCACGAGCTCGGTGACCGCATTCGCATCGAGCGCCAGTTCGCGGAAGTTCCCCAGACCCTCTGCTTGCCGAGCCAGCTCAATCAGGCCTTCTTGAAGATCCTGAGCAACGCGATCGAGGCGATAACGGGGCCAGGTCAGATCACGATCACCACCGAGCTCGAGGGAGAAGACGTGGTGATCATCTTCAGGGACGACGGCATCGGCATCCCGAAGGCGTCGCTCGACAAAGTGTTCGACCCTGGTTACACGACCAAGGGCGTCGGCGTCGGCACGGGCCTCGGCCTGTCGATCGCCTACCGCATCATGCAGGAGCACGAGGGGTCGATCCAGATCGCGAGCGAGCGCGGCCAGGGCACGACGGTGCGCCTGCGACTCCCCCTGCGCTGAAGCAACTCAAGGCAGCTGCGCACCGAGGACGATGCCGGGCCAGAAGAGCCACTGCTTGTCGTCCGTGGTGGACAGCTCGGCGCTCCCGGACACGAGCCCCGGTCGGGAGTCGAAGTTGTCGGGATCGCGGTGGGTGAGGAAGTTGAAGCTCGGCCCAGCGAACA
>JBNLEN010000404.1:0-602 GCA_050304975.1 Polyangiaceae bacterium | reverse complement strand
CTGATCGAACTGGCCAAGGGGGTTTCTCAACTCCACTGGCGTCTGAGCAAGGGCGAACACGGCCTGGGCCGCGCCCGCTACAGCCTCGCCTTCGCCCCCGGCTCCGCCGCGGCCTGGGCCGGTGCCTTCCCCTGGAACCCGTTCCACGCCCCGGTGGTGATCGAGATGACCGGCAACGCACCACAGGTGGCCGCCGGACTGGTGCAGGGACAGATCAACGAAACCCTGGCGACGGTACAGACTCTGCGCCGTGCCCGCGCCGAACTCGACCCGCGTGCGGCAAAACCGGAGAACCTGCCTCGCTGGGAAGAGCTGGACGACGACGAGCGCCTGCTCTGTCCGCCGCTGTGGCTGGTCGGCAATGACCAGAGCCTCGGTGGCGAAGGCTTCGCCCAGATCGCCTGGCTGCTCAACAGCGACCTGCCGATCAAGATAGTGGCACTGGCCGACCTGGATCTGGGCCTCGGCAGCCACGGCATCGCCGATGCCAAACTGACCACCCGCCGCGATGCGCGCAGCGACCTGGCACTGATGGCACTAGCACAGCGCAATGCCTACGTGGCCCAGAGCAGCTTCGCCGCACAGCAACACCTTAACGATGC
>JBNLEN010000403.1:0-602 GCA_050304975.1 Polyangiaceae bacterium | reverse complement strand
CGGTTTCTTGCGCCCCTTGCTTTCCCTCGCTTTTCGCCTTCTTCGCGACCTGCACCCATCGCCAATCCACCATGGCCGCCGAGCTTCTGTCTTCGCGGTTCAAGTCATCCGGCTCCCTCGCGAGCTTGCGACGGCTGATGGGGTGGCAGGCGCCCGGCTTCGAGCACAGGCTGAAGTGCGGAGTCGTGCCGCTGGCCAACTTGGCATCAGGGGATTTTGTCTTCTTCTCGGCGTATGCCCTAGCCGGGCTGGTGCCACCGGTGTCGTCATTCTTCCTCATGCTGCTGGAGTTTTACTGGCTCCAGCTGCAACACCTTTCCCCCAACTCCATCACATTGGTGGCGATCTTCGTCCACCTCTACGAGATGTTCATGGGGGTGCGGCCGTCAGTGCGCCTGTTCTGTCGCTTCTTCGTAATGAAGGCAGCGATCCAGCGCCCGCTGCTCATCGGCGGCTACTACTTCACGCGCCGGACGCAGTGCCCCTCCTGGTACATTGCTCCTATCTCCCCAGGCAGGTGGGAGTGCTGGAGAGAAGACTAGGCTCTGGTGCAGGCGGATGCCCATGACCGGCTCGCGATTCCCACCGCCACGCCGACTCTT
>JBNLEN010000402.1:0-602 GCA_050304975.1 Polyangiaceae bacterium | reverse complement strand
CCCCGGGGCACTTGGACCATCCGCTTACGGGCGTCGTCGCGGGCCGTGTCAGCTATCCACAACAAAAACGCGCTTTGCGAAACCCCTCGCGCGCGTGTTGCGCGTGTCTGCCGCGCAGGTGCTCGGGAGTTGCCTGCAGTCGTCGCTCTGGTTCGCTCATGTATCGCCGGAGCGTTGGTGTGCCGGCAGTCGCCGTGACTTCGGCCTTCTGAGCCCTCAACAGCCGCGTTTCTAGGTTGAATCAGCCGCCATTCCGCCCCGATCCGGAGCGCGCTATTTTGCCCCGATCCGGCGTTTGTTGACAGGATGGGGCTGGCGCGTCAAAACGCGCGTTCGCGCGGATTTTCCGCCGATTTGATGCCTCGGTGGGCCGCTGCTTCGTCTCAGCTGGCCGCTCTTTCGCAAACCCCTCGGAGCCCACGTGCCCAAGCTATTTGACCATCCCTACGCCGAGTTCCTGGACCGAGTGGAGAAGCCCACTCGCTACACCGGGCGTGAGCACGGAAGCCGCGTCAAAGATTGGCGAGCCGTGCAAGCGCGGGTGTGTTTGGCGTTCCCCGATATCTACGACATCGGCATGAGCCACCTCGGCTACCGCATGC
>JBNLEN010000401.1:0-604 GCA_050304975.1 Polyangiaceae bacterium | reverse complement strand
GTAGCGGGTGGCGGTGATACCGGCGGGCCGGCTGAAGCGGTCGAGGGCCTGCCAGGTGTCGGCCACCGAGACCTCACCGGCCGGCAGGTAAGCGACGAGCCACGCTGTACGGGTATCGGCCTGCACCTTGACGCGCTCGTTGCCGGTGATGGGCGCGTCGAGCGGTCCCTCCTCGTCGGCAAGCACCGGCTTGCCCTCGGTCTGGAATGGTCCTCGCAGGGACTGGTAGCTCTCGCCGACCTTGCCGGCGCGGATGGTGCCGCGCGAGGTCTCGACGCCAACGATGGCGCCGCCCTCGCGGATAAATCCGGTCACCTCCCAGTTCTCGATCAGGTCGACGCCCTGGCGGTCGGCACCGTAGGCGAAGCCCCAGGCCACGGCGTCGTGGCGCGCGGTACCGGCGCGCGGCTGCAGCAGGCCGCCGGCGACCGGAAAGCGGGTGTTCAGCGACATGTCGATGCCCGGGGCATATTTGGCCACCTGGTCGCGGTCCAGCAGCTCGGCGTCGATGCCGTGCAGGCGCATGGCATTGCCGCGCCGGGCATAGGCGTCCAGTTGGCTCGGCGTGTGGGCCAGGTTCAGCACGCCGCGCTGGGAAAACATG
>JBNLEN010000400.1:0-610 GCA_050304975.1 Polyangiaceae bacterium | reverse complement strand
CTACGACTGCCTGCCGGAGAACGATTTCATACCCGACGTCGGCAGTATTTGCGGGCTGATTACCGAACGGACACGCGCCATCGTGCTCATCAACCCGAACAACCCGAGCGGCGCGGTGTATGACCGGGCAACGCTGGAGCAGATCGCCGACATCGCCGCCGAGACCGGCATCATCGTGCTCGCGGACGAGATCTATGACCAGATGGTCTACGACGATGCCGAGTTCATTCCGTTCGCGACGCTGGCCGGCGACGGCGTGGTATGTCTCACGTATTCGGGCTTGTCCAAGGTCTACCGTGCCTGCGGCTACCGGGTCGGCTGGTGCGTTTTCGGCGGCGACATCGAGCGGGCACGCGACTACATCCACGGCATGGAGTTGCTCGCAGCGCTGCGCCTGTGCAGCAACGTGCCGGGGCAGTGGGCGGTGCAAACTGCGCTGGGCGGCTTCCAAAGCATCGGTGAACTCGTGCAGCCGGGCGGCCGCCTGTACCAGTCCCGGCAATGCATCATCGAGCGTGTAGCCGGGAGCCCCTACCTGAGCCTCGTTGCGCCCATGGGCGCCATGTATGCGTTCGTCAGGCTGCACAAACGTTTCGCCGGAAAACTCGAC
>JBNLEN010000399.1:0-615 GCA_050304975.1 Polyangiaceae bacterium | reverse complement strand
CGTCCCGCGTGCAGTGAGCTCGAGCGGATCGCCCAGGGGAGCGATGCGCAGCACCTCGACCCGAGTCCCCGGAAGCAGTCCAAGCTCCAGCAGTCGGCGACGAAACGCATGCTCTCCGCCTACGGATTCGATCATGACGGCTGCGCCGACCTGGGTCTGGTCCAAAGTCATACTGATTGGATACTGCAATTGAAATCGAAATTCAAATTCAGAAACAGGCGACGCCCTCACGTTTCCAGCTTCTCGCGCGCCGACAAAGCGCCTGTTTTAGTGCATGACTCGCCGATTGGTAGCCCCTCCCGGACTCGAACCGGGATATCCGAAGACCGCGGATTTTAAATCCCCTGCGTATGCCAATTCCGCCACTCCCCCGTTCGAGAAAACCCGGAATCTGTCCCGGATCGGGACGCCCAAGCGTAACCGCGACGGGCCCCGTTTGACCCGCTTCGTGACGGGGATAGCGTTCCCCCGGAAGGGTCAGAACATGAGTCAGCCGGGTCGCCTCGAACAGAACGCCGTTTCCCACGCACAAACCAACGTCGCCGATCGCCGGCGCCATCTCCGCTTCCTTGACGAGGTAAAGATTCGCTACCGGGACATCGAGGGCAGCGAACC
>JBNLEN010000398.1:0-618 GCA_050304975.1 Polyangiaceae bacterium | reverse complement strand
AGGACTCATATAGGCAGCGGTACCCAGGATCACTCCCGGTTGTGTCATAGCCTCTGTGAGTGTGGGGGACTGTGAGGAGTCGATGCTCTGAGTCTCATCGGAGAGGGCCTTCGCCAGCCCGAAGTCCAGTATCTTGACCTTCTCCTCGGCCGTAATCATCACGTTTGCTGGCTTGAGGTCGCGGTGGATGACTCCGCGCTGATGTGCGTAGTGTACTGCTTCGGCGATCTCGGCGAGCATCGTGAGCCTGCGGCGTAGTTCGGCGCTGTCGAAGGAAACGTCCCGCTGAAGGTACGCGGACAGCGTCTGCCCCCGCACCAGCTCCATGGCGAAGAACGGCCGGCCGTCCCGCAACATGCCGACGTCGACGATGCGGCAGACGCCCGGATGGTCGAGCAGGGCGAGTGCCTGGCGCTCGGCATCGAAACGCGCGAGCACGCGGCGCGAGTCCATACCGCGCTTGATCACCTTCAACGCCACGCGACGGCGCACAGGCGCCGTCTGCAGCGCCTCGTAGACCTCGCCCATCCCCCCGTGGGCGATGTAGCGCACGATGCGGAAGCGCCCGGCCACCAGGCTCCCCGACGCGAAGCGCGGTCCGAGGGACCCCGTCCCGTG
>JBNLEN010000397.1:0-627 GCA_050304975.1 Polyangiaceae bacterium | reverse complement strand
GGCGGGAGCGCCGGGCGACCCGACCGGGATGGGTGGTGACGCGGGCGGACAGGACGGCGGCACCTTCGACGTCGGGACCGGTGGCACGGGCGAGCTCGAAGGGAGTGCCGGCGCGAGTGCTGCCGGGGCACCACCCGGAGGCGCAACGGGAGTGCCCGCTGGAGGCACTGCTGGCGCCGCTGCTGGATCCGCCGGCTCCCCGCCTGCCTCGGGCGGGACCTTCGACGTTGGGACCGGTGGTACTGGTGGCGAGACGGGAGGCACCGGCGGTACCGGGGGCGAGACCGGGGGCACCGGGGGCGAGACCGGCGGCACCGGGGGCACCGATCCAACCGGCGGAACCGGTGGCTGGGGTGGCCAGCACGAAGGTCCGACCGACGCGGTAGACTTGCTGTTCGTGATCGATAACTCGATCTCGATGGCGGACAAGCAGGAAATCCTCTCCATTGCGGTGCCCGAGATCGTCGACCGCCTCACTTCACCGGATCTCGACGACGGCATCGCCACGGTGACGGACCTGCACGTCGGTGTCATCACCTCGAGCCTCGGGGGACACGGTGGCATTCTCTGCAGCCCCGCCCTCGGCGACAGCTTCGATCCCACCCAGGACGATCGCGGCGAGCTGAT
>JBNLEN010000396.1:0-627 GCA_050304975.1 Polyangiaceae bacterium | reverse complement strand
AAAATCAACTGCATGCGTATAGTCATCATAGACAACATTTTCCAAAACTGTGCCAAACTTAATTGCGCCGTAAATTTCCGGTTCATTTTCTTCGGTGAGGTCGATAGCTTTGGCATAGCAACCACCTTCGACGTTGAATACACCATTATCCGTCCAACAGTGTTCGTCATCGCCAATCAGATTGCGGTGTTCGTCAGCTGATAATGTGGTCTTGCCTGTACCGGACAACCCAAAGAAGAGAGAAACATCGCCATCGTTGCCCTCATTAGCGGAGCAGTGCATGGACAGGATGCCTTTTTTGGGCATGATGTAGTTCATGACGGTGAAGACGCCTTTCTTCATTTCACCGGCATATTCAGTACCTAGGATGACGATTTCTTTCTGTTCGAAGGAAAGGTCAATGCTGGTCTTGGAAGTCATGCCTGTGGTGTAGCGGTTGGCGGGGAATTGCCCGGCATTAAAGACGACATAGTCGGGTTCACCAAAGCTGTCCAGTTGTTCCTGCGTGGGGCGGATGAGCATGTTGTACATGAAAAGGGCGTGATACGGCCGTGTACAGATAATGCGTACTCTAATTTGTTCTTTCGGATCCCAACCTGCAAAACCATCAATCACGTAGAGTTTATT
>JBNLEN010000395.1:0-636 GCA_050304975.1 Polyangiaceae bacterium | reverse complement strand
GCCCCTATCTGATCCTATGGAGAGACATGTGCCCAGACTAGCTCTCACCCATCGAACGGTGACCCAGGCTCCACTCAGATCCTGGCTTGGCACTTCGGTGTTCAGTCTCAGACCGTTAGCCAGCTCACCGAGCTTGGGGACCACGCCTTCTAGCAAGTCCTCATAGTTCAGCCCCTCCGGGTTAATGAAACACCTGAGGACGGGGTCGGTGCTAATCGCACCACAATTCTGACAACCCGGACGGAACCGTGGGGCTTCTTTAAGTCATCAGTGTCATACCTATCAGTACATATGGAACTTGCCTCCGCTTGAGCTTTTTACCTCAGACACAGCCTCGGGGGCTACACAGTGGACACCACCGTGGGATTCCTAGTCAAGATCATGGAGGCTTTAGCCCCATAATCTTGACACTGAATCCCACAGAAGCATCCACAGTATCACATGAGAACCTATTCTACCCACCGTCTAATGACCGGCTCCGACTACCCACTCAATGGAGGGCTCGGGGGCTACTATCGGGGTCTAGTACCTCGGGTACCATGAACCACTGGTTACTGCTCAAAATTCTGGATACAGCCGGTTCCCTATAGCAGCAAACAGCTGGGGAACCATACACCCCATATCGGATAAGGCCCC
>JBNLEN010000394.1:0-636 GCA_050304975.1 Polyangiaceae bacterium | reverse complement strand
AGGGAGAATGTGACCCACGTCTGGCTAATCGATCCCGAGGCGAAGGTACTGGAAGTGTTCGCGCTCAGCGGTGAACACTGGGTGCGCAAGAACTCTTGGACCGGCGATCAGTCGGTGAAGGCCGAGCCTTTCGAAGCAGTTGAATTAGAGCTCAGCAGTCTCTGGGAACGCTAGAGCCCATCACACACAAACCCCAAACGCTTGTGGATGAAAGCTTTTCGAGGCTTAACCGCCGCAGCGACTCCCGGCGAGTCAAACCACGACATCCGTCGCAATAGACGGCACGATTCGACCAGCGGAGCGAGCGCATAGCGCCAGGGACTGACCGAAGCGTGATGGAAGCGAAAAGCCCTGTATCATGATTATCCGGCGGCTGCATGAGGCCCGGACCTCACTTGCAGCCACCGAGCACCTTCTGCGTTTGGTGGCAAGAGCAGACAGGCGCATTGGGGGCACGGCAACATCAGCTAATATGGTGGTCACCTACCGCGGACCGAAATCGCGCAGCACGACACCGGCTCCTTCAGTATCTGTGGGTAATCTTGGTGAAGTTGAAGGACACTTCCTCCATCGGTAGGGCGTCACTGTCGCTGCCTCCACCGGTTTGGTAACTTGTGACCATGATTTTCTTCATCT
>JBNLEN010000393.1:0-642 GCA_050304975.1 Polyangiaceae bacterium | reverse complement strand
GCTGCTGGCGCGCCACGACCTGAACCCGGACCAGTTCAAGACCCGCTAGGCCCTGTAGGAGCGAGCCTGGGCCCGCGATCAATTGGCGTTGACGCCGCTCTTCTTCGAATAGGCCTCGGCATTGAGGCCATACTTGTTCATGAGGTCGTAAAGGGTCGGCCGGGTAATCCCGAGCAGCTCCGCCGCTTTCGAGATATTGCCGTAGCTGCGCGTCAGCGCGACGCGGATGGCCTTCGACTCGGCGCGCTGCCGCACCTCGCGCAGGTTGAGGGACTCGGGTTCACCGTCACCTACCTCCAGCCCGAGGTCGGCGGCGGTCACGAGCTTGCCGTCGGCCATGATCACGGCACCCTTGATCTTGTTCTCGAGCTCGCGCACGTTACCCGGCCAGCAATACGACTCGATCGCCTTGACGGCATCTTCGCTGAAGCCGTTCAAAGCCCTGCCCTGCTTCTTGCAATAATTCTGCAGCAGCGTGCGCGCGAGGATGAGGCGGCCTTCCTCGCGCTCGCGGAACGGCGGGATGTTGATCGTGATCTCGCTGACGCGGTAATACAGGTCCTCGCGGAATGCGCTGGCCTTGATCAGGTCTTCGGGGTTCTGGTTGGTCGCGCAGACGACGCGCACGTCCACGGAGATCTC
>JBNLEN010000392.1:0-656 GCA_050304975.1 Polyangiaceae bacterium | reverse complement strand
TTGCCATGCTCAAGGACACCTCGCTCATTTCTGTAACTGGATTTGTTTGGGAGATTTTATGGCGGGCGCAGAAAGTAGGGCGAGCTAATTTTCGCAGCCTGGAAGCGTTGTTGATTGCGGCCGTATTTTACTGGATCATTACCATTATTTTTTCTGCATTCCAATCCCGTTTGGAAGCGTACATGGCACGCGGGGAGCGATCCTTATGAGCCATATCGTACGCGTGACCAATTTAAATAAACATTTTGATTACATTCATGTCTTGAAAGACATTTCGTTTGAAGTGGCACCAGCCGAGGTGATTTGCATTATTGGCCGCAGCGGGTCAGGCAAGAGCACGCTGCTGCGCTGCGTGAACTTTTTGGAGCAGCCGGAATTTGGCACGATTGAGGTTGATGGTGTTCAGGTACAGGCTGGCGGCAAAGGGCGCTCCTATCAGGAGCAAGTCCATGCGTTGCGGCTTAAAACGGGGATGGTGTTCCAATCGTTTAACTTGTTTGCCCACATGACGGCACTGGAAAACGTGATTGAGGGGCCGGTGACGGTGAAGGGGATGCCGAAAAAAGCTGCTATCGAATTGGGGATGCACAATTTGGAAAAAGTAGGGCTGGCCGAAAAGCGGGATCAATATCCGTCTCGGTTGTCTGGTGGACAGC
>JBNLEN010000391.1:0-666 GCA_050304975.1 Polyangiaceae bacterium | reverse complement strand
GTATTAACGGTAATCACACCGTTTTCATCGACGGCCTGGATGGCATTGAGCAATAAGTTGACGAACACCTGCTCCAACTGGTTTTCGTCCAACAGTGTCTCCTTCATCTCTTCGGAAAGCGATTTCTTCAATTGGATGTGGCGCAGGCGCATCTCGTTTTCCAGAATGGTCAGAGACTTTTCAATGATCCGGTTGATATCGGCGTACCGCTTTTGGGGCTTGCGGTCCCGGGCAAACTCCAGCATCTCCTGGATGATGATTTTGCAGCGCTGGGACTCCCGCACGATAATCTCCAAGCCCTCTTTCATCGGCCCTTGGCCTGCTTTTTTAACCAGGTTGGAGCTGAAAAGCAGGATGCCGGCCAGCGGATTGTTGATTTCATGGGCGATGCCGGCGGCCATGCGCCCCAACGCAGTGAGCTTCTCGGTATGCAGGGCCAACTGATCATAACGGGATTGTTGGCATTCGATCAGCCGGGTTTTCTCAATGGCGCAGGAGCACAGTTGCGCCAACGATACGGCGAAATCGATCTCGTCATCGAAAAATTCACGGTATTCAGCAAAAAACACCCGCAGTATGCCGGCCAAGTCATCTTGAAAGGTCAAAGGCAGGTCAAGGAACAATTTGATTCCTTCGTTCAATGCCTCTTTGGGATACTGGACCCGG
>JBNLEN010000390.1:0-673 GCA_050304975.1 Polyangiaceae bacterium | reverse complement strand
AAACCATGGTATTGTTGTTCTCCAGCTGTCGTCACCCTCATGTACCACTCCCTCACTTCATCATACCACTGCCCAGAAGCTGCAAGATATTCGTGTTGCATGTGAGTTTCTAGATGTGCTTCCTGAGGATTTGCCTGGCATGCCACCAGATCGGGATGTGGAGTTCACCATTGAACTGCAACCAGGTACAACACCTATATCCAGGTGACTGTATAAGATGACACCCAAGGAATTGGTAGAGTTGAAGTTACAGTTAAACAAACTATTGGACAAGGGTTACATTCATCCGAGTTCTTCACCTTGGGGTTGTCCAGCATTATTTGTCAAGAAGAAAGACCAGTCCTTTAGGCTATGTGTTGACTACCGACCTTTGAATACCATCACCATCACCATCAAGAACAAATATCCGTTGCCCCACATCGACATTCTCTTTGATCAACTTGCTGGTGCTAAAGTCTTTTCCAAGGTTGATCTCCATTCAGGTTATCATCAAATCAAGATCCGTCCGGAAGATGTTCCTAAGACTGCCTTCTCCACCAGGTACAGGTTGTACGAGTATTTGGTTATGTCGTTTGGACTCACCAATGCTCCTGCACATTTCATGTACCTGATGAACTCCGTATTCATGCCAGAGTTGGACAAGTTTGTCGTGGTCTTCATTGATGACATCTTG
>JBNLEN010000389.1:0-676 GCA_050304975.1 Polyangiaceae bacterium | reverse complement strand
TTCACCACATTGTCCATTTTTTTGCTTATGTTGCTACCCAGTTAAGCTGCACTGTCAGAGCTATACAATGCGACAATGGATGTGAGTTTGACAACTCGTCCACTCGGACGTTCCTCCTGTCCAAAGGCGCCCAGCTGCAGATGTCGTGCCCTTGCATGTCCCCATAAAATGGTAAAGCCGAACGTATTATTCGTACCATTAACAATGTCATTCGCACATTGCTAATCCAGGCTTCACTTCCCGGGCGCTATTGGGCTGAGGGGCTCACACCGCTACATACCTCCTAAACCGTCTCCCCATCAAGACGATTCAGGCGGCATGTCCGCATATGGCTCTCTTCGGTTCTCCACTCTCATACGAGCATCTACGAGTGTTTGGTTGTACGTGCTATCCTAACACCTCCTCCACCACTCCCCATAAGCTCAGTCCCAGATCCACCCGGTGTGTCTTCCTTGGCTACTCTTCAGATCACAAAGGCTATCGTTGCCTTGATCTCTCCACAAACCGCATGATCGTCTCTCGACATGTGGTTTTTGATGAGGCCAGCTTCCCGCTTGCTGCCTCGCCCCATCTCACTGACCTGGATTTTCTTTGTGAGTCGGGATCCTCGGTTAACCCCATCAGGACCCCCCTCACCCCTGCAGGTACTATTACTGCGGTGGCTTGTCAGCCCGCC
>JBNLEN010000388.1:0-686 GCA_050304975.1 Polyangiaceae bacterium | reverse complement strand
GGTTGTAGACCATCAACACGATGCCCGCGATCATGACCCACGAACCGATCGTGGACGCCATGTGGAAGCCGGTGAACTCCGGCAGGTAGTCCTGGTACCGGCGCGGCATGCCGTGCAGACCCGCGAGGAAGAGCGGGAAGTACGTCATGTTGAAGCCGATGAACAGGATCGCGAAGGCGACGTTCGCCAGCTTCTTCCGATACATGCGACCGAACATCTTCGGGAACCAGTAGTGCAGCGCCGCGAAGAAGACCACGCCCGTGCCGCCGAACATCGTGTAGTGGAAGTGCGCCACCACGAAGGCCGTGTCGTGCAAGTGGATGTCGGTCGCCAGGCCGCCGAGGAACATCCCCGTCAGTCCGCCGATCGAGAAGGTGATCAGGACCATGAGGGCCCAGACCATCGGCGGGTCCAGCTTGATCGAGCCCTTGTACATCGTCGCCAGCCAGTTGAAGACCTTCACGCCGCTCGGCACGGCCACGAGGAAGGTCAGGAAGGAGAACACGATGCGCGCCACGTCGGCCATGCCGCTCGTGAACATGTGGTGCGCCCAGACGAGCGAGCCGATGGCCGCGATGGCGATCGAGGAGTACGCGATGAACTTGTAGCCGAAGATCGTACGCCGGGAGAAGGTCGGGATGATCTCCGAGACGACGCCCATCGCGGGCAGGATCATCACGTACACC
>JBNLEN010000387.1:0-687 GCA_050304975.1 Polyangiaceae bacterium | reverse complement strand
ATACAAGAGAAGATCCGAGAAAATGAAAAATACCAGAAGTGCTCTTTTGGTCAATCCCACACCCCGTGAAATCAGCATTGAAAAACCCAACAAGATCAAGCGAAGAAGAAGTAGAATACCAAATCTTAAACTCAGGAGTGTATTTGAAGTACCTAAAGATTTGCTTAACTGCTGTTCGATGTGAAGATTGTGGGGAAGCCTGAAAACGTGCATAAAGACACACGACGAACTAAATGTCCAGCTATGTTGTCGTGAGGTACAGGAGGGAGCCGATCATGCTCCTGTACTCTCTCTAGTACACAGCATCGCCATCTTCAACTGGACCAAGCGTGGCAGCGGAGCTCATCGGAGTAGAGACGGGCTTGAGCTCCGCCATGTTGAACTTCTTCATTAGGTCCTTCGTGTACTTGGCTTGATGCACGAAGGTACCTTGCTTTATTTGCTTCACTTGGATACCTAAGAAAAAGGTTAGTTCTCCCATCATGAACATCTAGAACTCACTCTCCATCATTTCTTGAAATGTGGACACAAGAGTGTGGGAAGAGACACCAAAGGTGATATAATCCACGTAAATCTGAACAAGTAAAAAATCAGTGCCATGATTAAGAGTAAAGATAGTCTTATCTACACTCCCCATCACATATTCATGCTCTAGCAAAAACGTCTTAAATCTAGCATACCAAGCCC
>JBNLEN010000386.1:0-691 GCA_050304975.1 Polyangiaceae bacterium | reverse complement strand
CCGGCAGCCGTTTGACACGCACGATTGTACGAGATTGGGATACGGCCGTTCTCATCGACGGCCCCACCAGTGAACTGGGCGTGATCAACGACACCATCCTGGGCAACAACAGTGGCGTGAGCGCCACCAACTGCGGCCCGGTGAACGTGCGCAACACACTGTTCCTCTACAATCCGGGCACAGCCCTGCAATACGAAGGCTGCGCCACCACCCAATTACACACCTACAACGACTACTGGGGCAACGGCACAGACATCAGCCCACTCACGCCAGGCGGTGGCGAAATTTTCCTCGATCCGCTGTTCCTCAATTTTGGCAACGATGATTTCCGCACCGAGTGGTATTCGCCCCTGATCAACGGCGGCGATCCCACCGACGCCACGCCGCCCGGCACCGGCGGCCGTCTGGACATCGGCCACCTGGAGCAGAGCGGCATCAGCTACTTTGTGGACGATGATTACTGCGAAGCGTGTGAAAACGACGGCCTGATGTGGCAGGTTGACGCCTTCGCCACCATTGCCGACGCGGTAGCCGCTGCCGAAGCCGCTCAGATGGAACTTTCCACCAGTGAGGTCGTGCAGTTTGCCGTTGGTTTGGCCGCAGGCACGTACGCCGAAAGCGTGACCATCTCCACGCCGCTGTGGCTGTTGGGTGATGGCCCGGATTTAGTAACGATTAATTCGCCGCAGGA
>JBNLEN010000385.1:0-696 GCA_050304975.1 Polyangiaceae bacterium | reverse complement strand
GGTATGGTCCTTGCAAGCTCACACCCTGCAACAGTTTTATTTGATTTGGGAGCATCGCATTCCTTTATATTATCATCATTTGTAGTAAAGCATCAACTGCCCATAACAATCATGAAGCAGACCATGATTGTTGGCTCACCTGGAGGTGAAATGAAGACTAAGCATATATGCCCGGTAATTAGTATTACCATAAGGGGGGTAGACTTTCTGGCAAATCTAATTGTCTTAGATTCCAAGGGCATAGATATCATTCTTGGTATGGACTGGTTGAGTAAGTGCAAGACACTGATCAACAGTGCCAAGAAGTCTGTCATGTTGACTACTCCGGATGGGAAGGAATTGGAATTTGTCGCGGAGCCGGTGGTGACTGCTAAGGGAGTTTCTAATCATGTGAAGGTGGACCAACTGGATGCTAGTCAAGGATCTGAGGTGCTAGGGGTCAACAAGTTTCCTGATGTCTTCCCTGAAGAGTCGCCAGGTATGCCACCTGACTGAGACATCGAGTTTGTGATTGAGTTGGAGCCCGGTACAACACCTATATATAAGACTCCTTATAGGATGGCTGCTCTAGAGTTAGCCGAGTTGAAGGAGCACATTAAGGAGTTGCTAGAGAAAGGATTTATCCATCCTAGCTCATCCCCGTGGGGAGCCCCTGTGATTTTTGTCCCAAAGAAGAATGGTACTCAAAGGTTGTGC
>JBNLEN010000384.1:0-706 GCA_050304975.1 Polyangiaceae bacterium | reverse complement strand
AAAGACCTCACCGAAAGAAACGCCATCGATCAAATCAAAATTCAACTTCTCAAACCAGCTCTCTGCCTTCTACAAGTCATGGGAAGTGCCTTATGGCTAAAGGTAAGCAAGAGAAGAAGCCCCTGAGGGTTGAGAGCAAAGAAGAAGAAGAAAAAGATGATGATGATGAGAGCACCGAGTATGATCCTAATGATATGGCTCTCTTCATAAGAAGATTCTCCAAGATGATGAGTAAGCAAAAATTCTTCAAAGGAGACAAGAAGGACAAATTTAGAACAAGGACCAAGAGGGCTTGCTACAATTGTAGTAAGTATGGTCATTACATTGCTAATTATCCTCATGAGCGTAGGGAAGAAGAGGATGACAAGAAGAAGAAGAAGAAGAAGAAGAAGAAGAAGAAAAAGAAGAAGGAAAAGAGCTACAAGAAAGATAAGCATTACAAGAAGAAAACATATGGAAAGGCTCACATTGGTAAGGAGTGGGACTCGGATGATGAGTGTTCCGACTCCGATAGCAATGGTGTAGCCACCATGGCAATCAAGGGCTCCTCCTCTTCTTCAAGCAAATCTCTATTCCTCAACCTCAACAAAGGGAAGCATACTTGCCTCATGGCAAAGGAGAGCAGAAGAAAGGTAAAACCTAAAGCCTCTCCTCCTAAGTATATATCTAGTGATGATGAAATAGATTCAAGTGATGAAGAAGATGA
>JBNLEN010000383.1:0-732 GCA_050304975.1 Polyangiaceae bacterium | reverse complement strand
GGGACCGCCAAGAGCCCCATAGTACACCTGTGCAGCGAGCAGGGCGTGCTGCGGTGGATGCGCCGACTGCTGCTTTGGAGGACGCATCCCTGGCCACATCGAGATGGTGTTGGTCCAGGGATTGTAGAAGGAGGGCTAAGCCAGGGCGCCTCTGCTGTTGTTGCCGAAGCCGCCGGAGCCATTGTTCTTACCTTTCCCCTTGCCCTTGCCCTTACCCTTGCCTTTGCCGCTGTTGTTGGGGGTGAGGGTAGGAGGGGGAGGGGCCGCCTGAGGACATGGCGATTCCTGCGGCGGCGGGCGTGGAGGCAGCTGCTGCTGCGGAGGGCGCTCTCCTCCTGAGGGCACTGAGTAGAACGTGGAGGCCTGCCCCTGGGTCACCGAGTGGTCCAGCTCGATCTCCTCGAGTTTGAGGTCGTTGCGGATGGTGTGGAAGGAGGGGAATGGCTGTGATCGCTTGATGAAGATCTTCATGTGGTTGAACCTCTTGTTCATGCCCTGTAGAAGGTTAAGAACGAGGTGACGATCGGTGATGGTCTCACCCAAGGCACGAAGGTCATCGGCCATGCCCTTCATCCGGCGATAGTAGTCGCTGACGCTGAGATCGTCCTGTTTGAAGGCGCGGAACCTAGCGTCGGGTTGTATAACACGCGACTCGCTGTTGACGAGGAATTGAGCCTCGATCGTGAGCCACGCCTGGCGTGCGGTCTCTGTCGTCTCCCTAACGTTCTCGTA
>JBNLEN010000382.1:0-751 GCA_050304975.1 Polyangiaceae bacterium | reverse complement strand
ACACTCGAACGAAAACTCGATGCGCGACGGATTGTCATCACCGCGCTCGTAGAATACGCTGGAGCCCATACAAGGCTCGGCTTCGTCGCTGCTGCCACAGTTACAGACTTGCGGTTTCGCTCCAGGCGCATCATCGACCGCCAGCGTATCGTCATCGTCATCGTCATCAGTGTTCATTACGTCGACATCATCGTCAGTGACATCGTCATCCGCGACGTCATCGTCGTCAGTGACATCGTCGTCAGTGACGTCGTCGTCATCGTTCGATGTGTCAGGCTCGGCTCCGCCGTCCAGCGTGGCGTCGCTCCCATCCGTCGAATCTTCACTGCAGCCGGCCAGCGCGCTAGCCAATACAAGAACAGTTAAGGGCCTTAATACGCGGTTCACCATTTGGAACGAATGCTACCCTCGGCATCTCGCCTGTGCCAGCGTATTTGGGGAAAACCCACGGTGCTTTTTCGTTGTCCGATCGGCACGACGCTATTGGCTTCAGGGCGTCCATCAACGCCGCGCCCACTTGGGTTACCTGCTTGACGCGCGTGTCGTAGGGCGAACTCTGGAAACCCCGTGAAATTAGGATACTAACGCTGCGATTGCGGGCGACTGGCCGAGTCCGCTCCTTGCCAAAGCGCCACCGACTACAGCACCAAGCCATGGGTTTCCTTTCCAGAAAAATGCAACTCCTCCCAGAAGCGAACCGAGCACAAGCCCGTTAATAATTCCAACTTTAGCCTCCTTCACCAGCACCCAC
>JBNLEN010000381.1:0-783 GCA_050304975.1 Polyangiaceae bacterium | reverse complement strand
AAACCAAAATAAAAAAATCCAGCACAGGTCCACCCCGTGACCAAGACGATCGCAGCCGTTCATTTTTCCGCCGCACAGGCGCTCGACCCCGCCCGCTTCCTTTTCCTGTAGATACGGTGCGGGCCCCGCTCCAGCGCACATGGCGCCTCCAGCCTCCGCATCGAGCGTGGAGTGATTCACGCGTGGGCCCTGGCTTTCCTGGCGGATGGGCGTTTAGCGTTGTGTATCTCACTCATATGATATCCATTTAAAATTCTATTTTCACCGTTGTGTTCTACGTGATGAGATGAACAAAATTAGATCTCATTTGCATATGTTAAAAAAAAAATTAAATTAACTCATCGCTGCTTTAAATCTTCACCGTCCATTTGTACCAGCTGAATCGACCGCATAGATTTTCTTCATTTTTTGGCCCAGTAAGATTTGCGTCAGCCCAACTGACGTCGTCTCCTCCCTTTCCCCTCCCCGATGCCACCTTTCCTCCAGCCAACGTCATCATGGCACCGCCCCATGTCACGCTTCCTTCCCATTGAACCAAGATGAGCTCTCTGCCTCTGTTTCATCTTCGGACAATGCTTCATCCTGTCGCATCTTCTCTCGAGCCAAAAAAGAAGCATTGAATCTGCACCACATCATCGACCACCCTTATCGGATAGCCCGACTCCCACCCTTCACTACTATAAAAAGGTCATCTCAACCTTGGCCACTCTCTCTACCACTCAACTGTATATCCATTTTGCCTCCTCCCTAGCTAGAGCACCACGCTATCGGAGCTCCACCCGC
>JBNLEN010000380.1:0-786 GCA_050304975.1 Polyangiaceae bacterium | reverse complement strand
CAGCAAGATATCCCTTTAGAGAAAATGTACTCGCGAGGACTTGCTAGCCCTCAGGAATATCTTTCATGGTGGTGTAGTTGACGCGACTAGTCTTGGCGATGGCCACCCTCTGCGGACCACGTGATGGAGGGATGACGTGGCCCTGTGTGGCAGTCTTCTTCGGCGTGGTGCACTCCCAAGCGAAATGGCCTGAGCGACCATAGTTGAAGCAGGTGTGGCCGGAGGCAGCTCCAGCGGTCGGTGGTGCAGGCAGGCGCATCACAGGCGGAGGTGGAGGTAGAGCCTTAGGTGCTGCCCGCTGGTGTTGGTGCTGAGGTGGGCGGGGAGCCCACTGCTGCTGCAGACGCTAATGCTGACGCTGGGGTCGAGGTGGATAGGTGGGGCCGTGGTGGTACACCGTCCGGTACTTCGGAGGAGCACTACTGGATGGAGCAGCCACAACCTTCCTCTTCTTGGTTTCCTTGTGGGCGCGGATGGCATCGTCCACGATCATGATGTTGCTGACGAACTCTGGAAATGTCCCTCCAGTGTTGAGCGCCATGCGCTCCTGTAGCTTGGTGGAGAGACCGATCATGAAGCGGTCATTCTTCTTCTCATCCGTGTCCACTTGGTCCGGCGCATACTGTGCCAGGTGGTTGAACTGCTTGGAGTAGTCATGCACGGATCTTCTTCCTTGCTTGAGGTCCATGAACTCCTGACGCTTCTTCCTCATCTCACCTGTGGGGATGTAGTGGGCACGGAAGGCATCGTGGAACTCCGCCCATGACACTTGGTAATCCGCGAGGC
>JBNLEN010000379.1:0-793 GCA_050304975.1 Polyangiaceae bacterium | reverse complement strand
GGAGAAGTCGCAGGCTCCATCCGAGTCGGTGTCGAGACCGTCGTTGGCCACGTCGAAGTCGTCGTTGGGGCCGAACTGATCGTCGCCCACGGCACAGTCGTCGCACTGATCGCCGTCGAGATCACGACACTCGAAGGGATTGACGGGGTTGCCGTCCTCGTTGTCGAGCACGCCGTCGTTGTCGTCGTCCCACAAGTTGGGAATGCCATCATTGTCAATGTCGCGGCTAACGGCCGTTCCGTCCGGTGCGGCCCACTCTAAGCCATCAGGAATACCATCTTTGTTGCTGTCGGGGTCGGTAGGGTTGCTGTACCAGGTTTGTCCGGCGTAGGTGTAGCCCTGCACTTCCAGCGTGTCAGTGATGGTGTCCCGGTCGCTGTCAAAGTAGTAGGGGTCGGTGCCCAGACAGTTTTCGGTGAAATCGTCCAGGCCGTCGTTGTCGGTGTCGATGCTGGTGCTGCCATCGCCGCAGATGATGGTGGGATCAGCGGTGCTGGTTGATTGGAGATTGGAGACGGGAGATTGGGAGATTGGAGATTGGAGATTAGAGATTGGAGATTTTGATTCAGTCTCCAATTTCCAATCTCCAATCTCCTTCTTACGGCCGTAACAAGCTGGCCCCGGATACGCCCCCGCACTTTCTGGCCCTACTAGCAGCGCGCCACCAGCATCTACATGCCGGGGCTGACCCTGCCGATGCTGCCGGAGCCGATCTCCGCCGGTGCGGCGAGCCTGGCACCGGGGGAGGAACGTGCGGCGGTCAGCGTGCTCGCCACCCTCGACGGGAGCTGCC
>JBNLEN010000378.1:0-817 GCA_050304975.1 Polyangiaceae bacterium | reverse complement strand
AACTACATCATTGTCGTAAAAATACAAGCCAGTCACCGCATAGCTGGAGGTGGGGTGCTTCGGTTTCTCCTCTATACTGACAGCCTTACCTTCCTCATCAAAGGCAACCACGCCGTACCTCTCTGGGTCATTCACTTGATAGGCGAATACCGTCCCACCTTCACACTTTGTGGCTGCATCACTAACCAGTTGCTCGAGATTATGGCCATAAAAAATATTGTCACCGAGGATCAGTGCACAAGGGTCATTACCAATGAATTTTTCCCCAATGATAAAAGCTTGGGCCAGTCCGTCAGGAGAGAACTGCACAGCATAATCTAAATTCACACCCCATTGGCTCCCGTTGCCCAGCATTTGCTCGAATCTCGGTGTATCTTGCGGTGTCGAGATGATCAGGATGTCGCGAATTCCCGCCAGCATCAGCGTGGAAAGCGGATAATAGATCATTGGCTTGTCGTAAACAGGTAGTAACTGTTTCGATATGGATTGCGTGATGGGGTAGAGCCTCGTGCCTGACCCTCCTGCTAATATTATCCCTTTCACAACTTCGCCTCATCCAGTAGACCCAAACGTTCCATACGATAACTTCCATCCAGTACATGGCTGCACCATTGAGGATTTTCCAGATACCATTTAACCGTCTTGGATATTCCCGTATTAAATGTCTCGTTGGGTAGCCATCCTAGCTCCTGCTTGATTTTGCTTGCATCGATAGCATACCGGTGGTCATGTCCCGGTCGATCGGCGACGTAAGTGATTAACTCCTCGTAGTGGCTGATACCGGCAGGATGCTCCGGACGCAGATCATCGAGAATCC
>JBNLEN010000377.1:0-864 GCA_050304975.1 Polyangiaceae bacterium | reverse complement strand
TACGATCGCAGTCAGGCCATCACGCCCAAATCATACGACGTCAAAGATGTAGCGGTGTACGATGTCAGTGCAGCCACTAACACCGAATGAAGACATCAAGAGCCGCGTCACCTACTCCGTCATGCTGACCAAGCTGGCGCAGGACGACATGGAGGCTTTCATCTTGGCCGAGCTGGACAAGGTCGCGCTGCCCCACAGTGTCTTCACTGAGCGCGCTTTGGATCTGATCGTGCGCTCTTCCGAAGGCATCCTGCGCAGAGCGCGCAATCTCTGCCTTTCCTGCTTGCTCGAAGCAGTCCGTGACCGAGTCAAAGAAGTTGGCCTAAAACAGGTCAACCGGGTCCTGCTTCAACCGCACTGGCGGCAGGAGCGCGACCTCGAATGACCCAGCTGCCACCCGAGCGAAAGGCTCTTCGAGTCCTGCTGGCAGCGTTGGAGCTCGCCCACGACGCAGTCCAGCGTGAGCATCCGCGTTTGCGATTCTTTCCAGCAGACCACTGCCCGGACTTGCCAGCGTCCGAATTGTTGGCGGAGCTGCTGGTCATACAGTGCGCCACGCTGTCTGACCTCGTGCATCGCTACAACGACGTCATCGACCACGTCTTCGACGACGACCTGCCTTTCTAGAAGCAAGCGTGACCATCTGCACAGGACGCCATCGCTGTCTCAAAGAGACGACGGTGGCGTCTTTCTTTGCGCCCAAATCATACGACATCAAAGATGTAACGGTGTACGACGTCAGTGCGGCCACTAACACTTCGTCGGAAGCTTCGCTGGTAAAGCTTAGCACGCGCAGTCGCCTTGGGGAATCGTTGACTCGCTTGTCGTTGGCCGCGCACGACCTCACCCTGCAAGCGCCGGGCT
>JBNLEN010000376.1:0-886 GCA_050304975.1 Polyangiaceae bacterium | reverse complement strand
ATAAGTTTGAGTCTCACTTCTTGGATGACATTTTGCTTGGATACACCCCTCATGGCAGATCTTATCGAGTTTATAACTTTGAGACTAACACCGTTGTTGAGTCATGTGATGTGACCTTCGATGAGACCTTCGATGAGACTGCCCCTTGTCCTCATGGTGTTGTTAAGTGAGCAAGTGACAAGGAAATGGAGGAGAGCATCTTTGTAGATGAGGGACTACAGGGCATCGACGGTGATGAAGGTGAACCACTACTTCCATCTACATCATCACCCGAGCCTGTTCCTGCTTCCACACTTGAAGCAGAGGCTCCTCAGGCTACCACCTCCTCCACAGCAGCAGTGGAGGCATCACGGGTTGAGGGGGAGATCATCTCCGAGCCGGGAGCTCCCTCTCACATTCAGAAGGTACATCCACCTCAGCAGATCATAGGTAATCTGAATGAAAGGGTGACACGTTCCTCAAGGTCAGCCCATCTCTCCTGTTTTACAAACACTCTCTTTGTTGCCCTCTTTGAGCCTTGAGATGTTGGACATGCTCTTTCTGATTTGAGTTGGGTCAATGCCATGCATGAGGAGTTAGAGAATTTTAAGAGAAACCAAGTTTGGACCTTAGTTGATCCCCAAGAGATGTGAATGTCATAGGAACGAAATGGGTCTTTAAGAACAAGCAGGGGGAGGATGGTGAGGTTGTGAGGAACAAGGCTCACCTTGTTGCTCAAGGGTATAGTCAAGTAGAAGGTTTAGACTTTGGGGAGACTTTTGTTCCTGTTGCTTGGCTTGAGGCCATTAGGATTTTGTTAGATATTGCCACGTCCAAGGGTTTTAAACTCTATCAAATGGACGTGAAAAGTGCTTTCCTAAATTGTGTCATTCAGGAGGAGGTCTAT
>JBNLEN010000375.1:0-1043 GCA_050304975.1 Polyangiaceae bacterium | reverse complement strand
TGCCAGGGCCGGATGAGAGGGCGGGAGTTCGTTGCCGTTCAGCAGCGGCGTCCAGTCCGCTCGATAAACCACCTTGCTGTACCCACCGCAGATGACGTTCCCTCGCACCGGGGCCTCGAACAGTTTGCGGCCAAACCAGACCGGCAAATCTCCCCACCAGCTGGGATAGAGCGCCATCAGGTCTGGGCGATCTCGGTTGGGCAGGCGTTGGATTAGCTCGAGCGCCGCACCGATACCCTGCCGGGTGGCTTGCGCGAACGGATACTTCCGATACCCCCCCAAACCGATGATATCCAGTGCCGGGAGGTCGGAGACGTAGGGGATCGCACCGGCATCCCCGAGCAGCACCCGTTTGGGGCGATGTTTTCGATTGGCAAGGCGTTGCGCCACCTGGATGTGCTGTTCGTAAATATTTCGAGAAGCTCTGCCGAAGAACCAAAGCTGGTCGCGAAAACGCGGCAGTTGGTGGTCGATGAAGAGCAGCGCCGCGCCAATGCCGCCAGCGGCGAGCAATCCGCGCCCGACGACTGCACCGAGTCGGGCCGGTCTTGTCCGTTCTCGAACGGCCTGTGCCAGCGGCGCTGCGGGGAACGCCGCGAGCAGCACCGCCAGGCCAGTGCCGGCGTTGAGTAGCAGCCACGCGACAGCTGGCATGGTGTAGCGTTCGTTCTGCCAGCGGACCTGGCCGTTGAGCGCCGTCACCATCAACCAGGAAGCAATACTCAACCATAAAAGCAGGGCGGCGCCGCGCGTTCGAGAGTGAAGCAATGGGACCAACGCCAGTAGCCACACCAGCCACCCGATGCTGATTGGTAGGCCGCCAAAGTCCAGCATTAGGTCGGAGAAGTGATAGTTGGTGACGCGCAGGATTTGATATTCGAGATGAAACCACCACGCGTCGATCACCTGTTGGGCGTTCATATAGGGATGGTGCATCTCCAGCTTGACTAGGGCGCCCGCTGCCGAGAAGTTCCCAGTGAAGTGCTGGTTTGCCCAGCCCTGCAGGACGATCAGGATTGCGCCAGGCACAGCGCTCAGGGTCA
>JBNLEN010000374.1:0-1091 GCA_050304975.1 Polyangiaceae bacterium | reverse complement strand
AGACTTCTTCGAGGATTTGAACTGATGCACCCGGACACCATCGCGGCTAGAAAGGCCGCAGCGAATGAACAAGAGCAACTGGAGAGGAGATACCCGTGAGCAAACACCTGGAAGACGTAGCAATGGGCGCGCTCTTCGATTCTCGCGCGTTCGTTGATTCGGCTGGCGAGGTACCGGGCGAAGACCCCGAGGAACTCTATCGGCTCGCGGCGAAAAATGAGCACCGGGCAGCGGCGCGTTGGATATGGCGAGCCGCATTGACCGCCAAGAGTCCAGCCGAGTTCAAGGAGCTTGCCGGTAGCTTGGACGAAGCACGGCTTTCGAAGTTCGAGAAACACACAATCGATGTAGCCCGCAATTTGAGGGAACAGCAAGACCAGGAGGAGATATGAAACGCGAAGACTTCCCCGAGTGGACGCCGCCGATTAACGGGTGGGAGTACAGGTTCACGCATGTCGAAACCGACCGCAGCGACCGAGTCACGTTTGCGCACACGTTGCTCGATTACGAGGTGCAGGTGCTCTATGACCCGAACGACCGCGGCGAGACATGGAAAGTGCTCGTGCGAAACGATGCGTTTTCACTGACTACCTATAGCGACAAGCTGGAGGAGGCGATTGGTTTATTTGAGCAACAACTCGCACAGCTCAAGCAAGAACTGGAGGAGATATGACAACGCAAAGTGAACAATGGGAATGGGTCAACAGTCAGCTGATTGGGATGATCCAGCGGGACTGGCCAGAGCGGTATCAGGAGGTCTATCGCAAGTCGGATACGTCGGAGAGCAAGCCGCGTCGGGCCAAGGGTCCGCCGGTGGTGCGCGAGAGGGTGACCGGGACGTGTGGGCTGAGGATGGGGCGATGACTATCAGACAGATTGCTATCTATGATGAACAGAACAAGCGGCTCACACGGGCCGAGCTGCTAGCGCTTTTGCTTGATGCGTTGTTTATCGAAAGCATCTACGCAGAAGGTGTGCCGGATGACGTGGCAGAGATCACAATCCTGGCCCAGCTTAACGCGGAACAGCTAGACGTCATCGACGCACATCCAAAGCGAGGGTCTGGCAAATCATGCAAACCGTATCGACCA
>JBNLEN010000373.1:0-1179 GCA_050304975.1 Polyangiaceae bacterium | reverse complement strand
GACTCGACCAACCGCGGATACGTCAACACGCCCTGTAGAACACGACCCGAGGCGCGGCGTTGAAACGATTTGCCTGCCCATGCCACAAAAATGTGGCCCCCGGGTCGGACCCCCTGGGACAGCGCTGCGCCGAGCCCTTCAGCGATCATTGCCGATCGCATTCGAGCACTTCCGATCGCTCGGCCCCCCGAGGCAGACAACGCAGGCAAAGCAAGCCCCACAGCAGTCTCGCCGGATCTAGCCCCAATCTTCGCACAGCTCCTACGCCAAGCCGAGCTGTGAAGAACCTACCACCAAGTTGGCATGGCAACTGCTAGTCGGCTCTACTCCGACCAAGCATCCAAAGAAGCTCGAAGCAACCCAGAAGGCTCCACTCATGCATCTGCCTATTCGACTCGCGGTAGCCGTCACCCTGCTCCTATTCATAGACGCACCAGCATTCGCCAAAACGACCATCTCCTGCGCAAGCGGACGAGGGCAGGTCACCCAGCTTACCCAGGGAAGCTACGAGCTGCAGTCCGGCTGTGACTACTGGGGTGGGTTCGAAATCACCGAATCCAACGTCGAACTTGATTGCAACGGTTCCACGCTGTTTGGCTTGCCGAGTTCCCAGCGTCCCCCGCCAGCTGACCGCGACGATTTCAACCAATTGAATCCCATCAGCCAGGGGATCTACATCAAGAGCTCAACACGAATCCAAGACATTGCGGTCCGAAACTGCAACCTGAAGTACTTCGGGCACGGAATCAAGATCGGGCACAAGGACGCCCCTCGGACCTGGTTTTGGAACTTCATCCAGAGCGATGAAGAGTTATGGCGCCTGTGGAAGGACTACACTTCGGCGTCGTTCTGGCAGAAGCCGTATCTTCGGGCTCTGTTCTTGCGGGCCCTGCGGGATTACAACTGGGCGGCATCACCCCTACCGGACGAGATCCGTAGCAAGACACCCAGTAACGTCTTGATAGACAATGTAACGGTTGACACCTCTTCCAACGCCGGCGTGTTTGTCGACCATCACGTAACCAACGTCACCTTCGATCGGCTCATCGTCGTTAATGCGGGCACGCCAGGGATGTATCTCGAGTTCGGCTCCCGCAACAACCAGATCCTCAATTCCGCCTTCGTCGACAACGGACGCGAAGGCATCGCGATCGATTCTTCCAAGAACAACCTGATCTA
>JBNLEN010000372.1:0-1179 GCA_050304975.1 Polyangiaceae bacterium | reverse complement strand
CAAGAACTTGGTGCGATCAATGATCATTTCGGTCTCCCCACTTCCAAAAGAGAAGCTTGTAAAAGAATCGTAGGTCGATACCAGACGGGCAGCAGCGCCACAAGGTCTGCAGCTCGCCTGTCGGACTCGCGGGCGCGGTCGTCCAGCGCGGTTCGCTGTTGCTGTAACGGCCGGACCTGGTCGCGGGAGCCCCACGCCAGCCAAAGAACAATTTGGCTATGGCACCAAGATTTCGACGGCTGGTGAAAAGTCCGGCTGAATAACGAGCTGCCGGTTGGCGTCCAAAAAGCTCTTCAATTGGGCCGAATTTTCGCCGTCTGCCCGTCCCTGAGGCATCTGGCTCGGTCGGCGCGGGAGCAAGAGCCGCCCCGAGATCGTTGTCGCTTGCTATTCAAGCCCGGCAATTTGCTATCTAAGGAACATGGCAAACAAAGGTTCGCTCTCCCTGGCTGTGCAAATGGGGTTCGTCGTGCTCGCGGCAGCAGGGGTCTACTCGTTTGTGGCCTCCGCGAAGGAGGGGGAGATCCGGCGCGTGTGCACCTCGATCTGCTCCTTGGCGCCGGACTATGCGGATCGCGATCGCCTGGCCCCTGACTTCGAACTGCCGGACTTGGCGGGCAACAAAGTGCGCCTGAGCGACTATCGCGGCAAAGTGGTGATCGTCAACTTTTGGACCAAAACTTGTCAGCCGTGTCTCAATGAGATGCCATCTCTGAGTGATCTGGCCAAGGTGCTGGAGAAGCACAAAGACATCGTGCTGCTGACGATCACCACCGACGAGTCAGCCGCAGACGCCGCGCAAACCCTTCAGTCCGTGTTGGGTGAACGGGCTCCCTTCGTCACGCTCGTAGATTCCGAGAGCAGCATCGTGCGAGACAAGTTTGGTACCAAGTTGTATCCGGAGACTTGGTTCATCGATCCCCGAGGCGTGATCCGCGCTCGGATTGACGGACCGCGCGACTGGCACAAGATGGCTCCGCTGGCCATAGAGTTCGCGGAGACCATTTCAGGACCGCTCAGCTGCCCGGTTACGTTCCGACAACGCGAGGCCCAAGGTGGCCTTTGTGATGACGTGCCGGTTTCCGGCTGAGCCGTCGCGCTCGGGCAATCGCACCGCGTGAGGCCCAAAACAGGATTCGCTGCGCCGAAATGTAACGTTCTTGCGTCAGCCGCGCCGCA
>JBNLEN010000371.1:0-1228 GCA_050304975.1 Polyangiaceae bacterium | reverse complement strand
GTGCCACTAGGCCCATGTCAGAGGGTCAACACGGTCAACCAGTACATTTAGGTGGTGTTTGGTAAGAATTTAGTAGAACAGAGTGGCTCTATTTCACTCCCGGACCCGCAAACGGGATCGCCGTGACGGATGAATGGATCTTCTTCACGGGTTGGCAGTGGGGCGTTTTCCGCGCGCCCAAGAAGCGTGGCGGGGCTGAACTGATCGAGAGAATTGGCGACTACGGTAGAGCCAACTCCGGGCAGATCATCTACACGGCGCCGGATCAGAAGAACATCTATTGGTTCTACTACGAGCCGGCACCCACAGAATTCGCCACGAAGCTGTACGACTTTGAGCTGGCAACAGAAACTCTGAACGCGATTGACGTCCCGTTTCCAACGCAAGCCCAGATACCGCCGAACATCAGTGAAGTCATCGCTTTGGATGATCGCGTCTACCTCGCCAGCTCAGCTTGCCTGCGGCTTGGTTTCATGCTGCGTGACAGCTATGAGATAAAGCTATTTGAACAGGAGAATGGGGTAAATCCCGGAGGCTCCACACAGCATCTGATCACCTCCACGCATTTTTACTGTGCAGCCCCTAGGGGTGACACGTTTGGGAACGCTGTTTGGAGGATGCCCTTTGAGGGGGGCCCGATTGAACTCTACACGGAGTTTGATCAATGGGTGTACGGTATGGTGGATAGGGGAGACAGAATACTGGTCGCGTTGACCGATGACTTCGTCTACATCAACAAGTCGAATCCAATGGATCGCGAGGTGGTCGGAACGACGGACTACATCTCTGACTCGGAATTCAACTTCGACCAGAGGACGGGGACGATGTATTGGCTGAGTCGATATGGGCCTGACGGCTTGGTCTCCTATGGCGTGGATGACCTGCAACTCAACCGCATCCCCCTCGCACAAGAGGCGCGCCCCAACAATGGCGCTGACCAAGATGATGAGTACATCTACTTCGGTGACAGAAATCCTGATCGACGCATGATCGCTCGGATCCGCAAGCCGTTCTGATAGCCAGCGGCGCAACCATGTCGGATGGGCTGGCTGGCAGCGATGATGCAGCGCACGCGCCGCAGGTGATCGCGCTGCAATGCTTCGGCGACTAGTGGTACATTCCTCGCAGGGCGTTTGAACAATGACGCCGGCGCAGGATTTGTGACGACCTTCAGTTCTGCAACTGGGCAGGGACTCTCAGCGCCCGACAATTAGCGATGATGCCGAGT
>JBNLEN010000370.1:0-1354 GCA_050304975.1 Polyangiaceae bacterium | reverse complement strand
AGCGAAGGCGTCGCCTATCATTTTGACGGTGACGCGTGGCGCGAAGACTTCCTGAGTGGAACTCCCGGTTTGTTTGGGGTGGCGACGGCGGCAGAGCGCGTGCTGGCGGTCGGTCATCGTGGCGCGATGTTCGAGCGTCTGGATGAAGGATGGCAGCCGCTACCGGTAGCAACTGAAGAGGTGTTGCACGCGGCCTGGATTGGTGAAGACGGTCATGCTTGGGCCGTGGGGGGAAACGTGTTGGAGCAATCGCCGTCCAAGCGTCGGGGTGTGGTATTAATGCGATGAACAGGAGACACCGATAGATGAAACTCCACTTGGCAGGTCTGCTGACTGCCGCACTAATGGGCCATTCAACACTGGCTTTGGCTGTGGACTGCGGTGACGATGACTGCGGCGATCACGGTGAGTGCGATCCCGCGGGTCTGAAAGCTCGCTGCGCTTGCGATGATGGCTACGTGTCGGTCGGCACGTATATCCGCGGTCGCAATGCCGGCGCGCATTGCGTGTTGCTCGGTGCGCTGCCGGAAGAAGAAGCCTGCGCGGACAATGCCTGCGGACCCCATGGAGTGTGCGTGGTGGACGCTGGCGAAGCTGCCTGCGTTTGTGACCCTGGCTACCTGGCCACGCAGGAGCTGGAGTGCGTTGATGACCCCGATGACGATGCGGAGGCCGCGTGTGAAGGCGTGGAGTGTGGCGAAGACTCCGTGTGTATGGTCGTTTCGGATGCGCTCACGTGTCGCTGCGCTGCGGGGGGCACCGTGGTCCAAGGCCTGCGTAGCGGCGAAGATCCGGAAGACCCCTTCGGCCCAGCGTGCTCGTTTCCGCTGAGTCGTGAAGATGCGTGTGGGCCAGATCTGTGCGGCCCGTACGGGGATTGTATCCTGGGGCAGGCCGTGATCTGCGATTGCGATGACGGTTATGAAGAACAAGACCGCAGCGTGGACGGCAAGCGTCACGGTTACTGCGTCGAAGAGGGCACCCCGGAAGATCCCGACGCTCCGCCCGAGGCGGAATTGACCGCGGGCCGGCAGTCCCCCGATGAAGCCGATGGGGATGCTGGCAGCCAAACCCCAAAAAACCAAGACCCGGAACCCGACGCCGGTAGTGATGAGCCGGATGACGACGTCTCTGACGACGCCGATGACGACGACGACAAGAAGCGGGATGATGTCGACAGCGACAGCGGCTGCGCTGTTAATTTGGCGCACCCATCTGGGTCCGGTGTTGGGCCGTCGCTGATGTTCCTGCTCGGGTTGCTCGTCGCTGCTCGTCGTTACAGACGGTAAGCCAGAGCGCGGCCCCAGTTGGGCCGAACTCTGGCAAATGAAGCTGCCAGGAACGGCGGAGTAGA
>JBNLEN010000369.1:0-1502 GCA_050304975.1 Polyangiaceae bacterium | reverse complement strand
GGGTTGGCAAGAGTGTTGACGGGACGCCGGTGCAGCAGTTCTTGTACAAGGATCAGTATAGGATCGCTGCAGAGCTAGACGGGGCCGGAGATATCGTCGCTCGGTTCGTATACGGCAAGAACAGCCACACCCCCGACTTCATGCTCAAGGGTGGTGAGATGTTCTACTTTGTCACAGATCAAGTGGGCAGTCCGCGTCTCGTTATAAACGCTACAAATGGAGCGGTCGCCCAACAACTTGAGTACAACGAGTTCGGCGTGGTTGTCCTGGACAGTAACCCGGGCTTTCAGCCATTGGGATTTGCCGGTGGGCTCTACGACGCGGATACTAAGCTGCTGCGGTTCGGTGAGCGCGACTACGATGCGCAGGCTGGCAGGTGGACGGCGAAAGACCCAATCGGGTGGAACGGGCTCCAGTTCAATCTTTACGCCTACGCAGCTAATGACTCGGTCAATCGGATCGACTTCATTGGGTTGGCCGCTTGCCCAGTGATAAACCAGCAAGATTTTTGCAAGACTGTGTGCAGAGGTGTCCAGGATGCGGTTCAGCGACGTTGTATGGAGGAAAATTGCTCGAGTCCATCAGAGGACGAGCTGCCCGACGACTGCGCCTTCGAGTGCTTCGACCGCGGACGAATCGCGGGTAACGAATGCCGCAGCCGCGGCGGATGTCCGGAGCCTGATCCGTTCGAGGACGCGAGTTGTTCTGGGTGCAACTAGTTATGTCGTGCCGTAGAAGAACGTTTACAGTCGGAGTGCTAGCTTTGCTGGCGAGTGCAGGATGCCACAACAGCCAGAAGAACCCGCCGCCGCGTACGTCTACTTCTCCTCGGCGTCAGGAAGTACTTCTTCGGCTGCCACCAAGGTCTGGAGGGTGCGATTGTGGCAACACTACGACCGGTGAGCGAATAGCGAGCCGAATGTGTGCCGCCGTTCAGGCCAGCTCGAGATTGGGGGCGGCGTACAAGTTTAGCTACGTGCGCAAGTCCGCAACGGAGCGCTTTCAGAAACGTCCCAGGTCTCACGGGATAGTGAGGTATTGGAGCGACGGCAGGTTGCAGATCGTCGTCTACGAAAACTCTCCTTCGTCGGCCGGAGCGCTGTTGGACCTGCCAGTTGAGGACCTGCGGGTGATTTTCGGCTTTCTGGCGGAGCCAGTGTGCCGGCACTCGCGGGTTCTTGCTGTCGAACAGGACGAGATGCCGTTTAGCGGTTCTGTGGTTGAGTCGAAGCCGCACGGCTTATACCTTATGCATTTCGTGGACGCGCAGGGGATGGTGAAGGGGGTCTTCGCGAAAGGAGGGAGCGGTTGGGTTACGCGTCTAGAGTTCGAAGGCTGGGAGGAAGGCGCTCCGGTCTTCGACTAGTGAGTCGCTTCGTCGAACACAAAGAGGACGGGATATCCGCTCCCGGCCGCTACGTGTTGGTGGCTGCACTGACATCGTACACCGCTACATCTTTGACGTCGTATGATTTGGGCGTGATGGCCTGACTGCGATCGTA
>JBNLEN010000368.1:0-1669 GCA_050304975.1 Polyangiaceae bacterium | reverse complement strand
TCAGAGTTGTTCTTGTCTCCCCCGCGACTTGGAAACGAAAGAAGGTTGGACATGCTCACAAATCGAAGCGGCACCACGGACGGCTCTTGCGTCCAGCGGTCCTCGAAGCGGCGGATCTTGTGCCTCCCCGTCTCAGCACTCCTCTTTCTGGCGTGCAGCTCGGGTGAGGTTACAGATGATGGAGGCACCGGAGGTTCGGCGGCAGCTGACGAGAGTGGAGGAAGCACGGGTGTCGGGGCGTCAGACTCCGTTGGTTCGAATTCTGGTGGTTCGAATTCTGGTGGTTCAAATTCTGGTGGTTCCAACGCTGGCGGCTCGAACTCTGGCGGGTCGAATTCTGGCGGCTCGAACTCTAGCGGTGGCGAAAGCGGAACAAGTGGCGGCGCCCCGGGAACTGGTGGCGACCCCGG
Source organism: Polyangiaceae bacterium (assembly GCA_050304975.1). Taxonomy (GTDB): domain Bacteria; phylum Myxococcota_A; class Polyangia; order Polyangiales; family Polyangiaceae; genus SZUA-265. Next base: position 1,259 of record JBNLEN010000368.1, on the reverse strand, counting down.
TGCTGGAGGGGGAGGGAGCGACCTGGGCGGGGCAACCATCCTCAACGACAGCTGGTGGGAGGACACCTCTGGCACGCCTATCTACTCCCAAGGGGGAGGTGTCCTCCAGGTAGGCGATACCTACTACTGGTACGGGGTCCACTATGCGGGTGCGCAGCCGTACATCGACAATCCGCAGGGGGGTAAGAACGGCAACATCGGGTTCGTCGGGGTCACCACCTACTCTTCGAAAGACTTGGTAAACTGGGAGCATGAAGCGACCGACCAGTTGGAAAATGCAGGGGGTTGGTTTGGGCGGCTCGGTGTTGCCTACAACGAAAATACGGAGAAGTATGTCCTGGTGGCACAAGGGGGAGGGGGCCACTACTTCGCGACCAGCGACTCACCGGACGGCGGGTTCGTTTACGACAACGTACAGTTCAATCCTCCGGGGATCGCCAATGGTTCGACCGGCGATCAGACGGTTTTCCAAGACGATGACGGTCAGGCCTACGTGGTCAGCTCGAGCAGTAGCGGACGTTCACATCGCTACCTTTCTCCCCTGCGCGCATCTGACTTCCTGAGAATGGAAGAGGCAATCCCGGTCTATAGTGGGGGCGGGCGCGAGGGGAACTGCATGTTCAAGTACGAAGGTACCTACTACTTCTGCTCGTCAGATTTGCACGGGTGGAACACATCGCAGACCTATTGTGTCTCTGCGACCGACATCCACGGGCCCTGGAGCGAGGAGTTCGTCATGCGGGGAAGTGAGGCGGACTACAGCCACGTGACCCAAACGGGCTTCTTCGTTCAGGTGTACGGCACCGAGCAAACGACCATCATCTTTGCTGGTGACCGTTGGGCGGACTTCGCGGGCAATGGGATTGGCTACAACCAATGGGTGCCGTTGAGCTTCCAAGGAGATGAGCCAATCTTCAATTCGCTGAGCGCGTGGACGCTCAATGCGACAACAGGGAGGTGGTCCGTTGCCCCTGAGAACAACTGGGTGCTCAACCCCAGCTTCGAAGCTGATCGAATAGACGTGGCGACTCCCGTTGGCTGGTCCGCGGCAAACGGAACGAATTCTCAAGATCCGTATAGCGGAAGGTGGTCGTGGTATCTGGACGGAAACGCCGACCTGAGCCAAACAATCGAAGACATCCCGAACGGAACCTATACCCTGCGCGTTTGGAGCAAGGGTGATGCAGCGGGTGCCGAGCTCTTTGCTCGAGACAGCGGTGGCGCACGACAGACGACTTCGATTCCCGGCGGGTCGAGCT
>JBNLEN010000367.1:0-1983 GCA_050304975.1 Polyangiaceae bacterium | reverse complement strand
TCTCCACCCTCTATCCGTCTTCGCGGGCTTGCACGCAGCATGAGACGCTGCCCTACGGAAAGCGAATTCGTGCTCTGGGGCTATCTGTCCGCGCAAAAGCTCGGCGTTCCCTTTCGGCGGCAGCAGGTGGTGCTTGACCGCTTCATCGTTGATTTCCTTTGCCGCAAGCTCAAACTGGTCGTGGAAGTGGATGGCGGTCGGCATGGGCTTCAGCATGTGGCGTCGGCTGATGCCCGCAGGGATCGCGCGCTGCAGCGGGCTGGCTTCACGGTGTTGCGCTTGCCGGCGGAGTTGGTGTTGCTGCAGTCAGCGGTGGCGGTGCAGCGCATCCGCGCCATCATTGCGCAACCGCAGCGCTGAGCGGCTCCGCCTAATGGTCGCTGAACCTGACGAGGCTGGTGGCGCGCCTCGCAGGTTAGCTCGGCATTAGGCGGAGCCCTGGCCAGGCGTACGAGTTGGGAGCATCCTAGGCAACCGCGCCACGCAGTAAACGCCTTAGCAGTATACGAACGACTAGCCTGTGGCCGCCGAGAGGAAGAGCGAGAGCGGCGACGAAGACCAGTGGCTTCACGAGCCAAGCCACCGGAGCAACGAGTGTGACAACCGTGGCAAACAACGTCGTGAGTACAACTGCCGTCCGAACAGAAACGTTCGAATCCACGCGGACACCGCGGTCCGCGTGTGGTCCCACTGTTACCTCTCCGCCATCAATGCTGAGCATCAGTACCGACGCCGCGGGCAGGGGTCTGAACTCGCCAGCAAAACAAACAACTCGCCCCTCAGCGGACACCCAACTCGCCCCCTCCTTCTTCAACACCTGACTCAGACTCGCAACTACCCTTTCAGGCTCGTTCGCCTGAGCTACCGCAAAGATGGTGTCGCGGACTACAAACGGGGAATGCTCTTGCCAGGTCATAGACTCAGTTTCCGATTCTCCAGAGCTCCTGANAGCTGGTCTGGTCCGCGTTCAAGCCGATCGGAAACCCAACAGACGGCCCTGCTTGTAGGCCTTGCCAGCCACCTCCTTCGAAGTACCCGCAGGCCGCAGGGCCATAGTTCGCTCCGATGTTCTCAAAATTCCCTTCCCAATCGCCACCAGAACCCCAGGACGCATTCACGAGAACTCCGACACCGCCTCCAAAACCAGCACCCTTCAGATCGGTGGGGCCGTAACCATAGACCGCTAGCCCACCATCACTGAGTACTTGGAGGTTCACACCGCCGCTACCGCCAATTATCCCGGCGAACAACGAGAAATCCAGTGACACGCCGAAGCCCCACTGCAACCCGAACGGATCGCTAAGATTGACCGGGTTGTTTGCGACGTAGACATACAGATCGGCCAATCCGCCATCCCACCCAATCGGATCCTTCGCGGTCCACCTTCCGGTTGTCGAATCGTAGTCTCGAAATCCGAACCGCACCAACCCCGTCTGCGCGTCGTACAACCCCCCAGCGAACCCTGCTTGGCCCACCCTCTGGCTGCCTGCGGCACCCAGTCCCTCGCCTTCGCCGTACTCGGGTGCTTCGCACCCTGCGCGCGACGGGGAGGGATCGCGCCGAAGCGTGAACGCGAGCTGGTGGCGTCTTGCGTCTAGCGCAGGCTGATGACGTGCTGTCCCGATGGGACAATTTGTGGCCATGCGTTGCATCGTCGGAAGCTTCGCTGGGCGAAGCTTATCACGCGCGGTCGCCTTGAGGAAGCGGCTACTCGCTTGTCGTTGGGGGTGCACGACCTCGCCCCCACAAGCGCCGGGCTTTGCTGGTGCGCACCTTCCGCGCCACGCTCCGCGTCGGACGTCAGTGCGCGTTTGGAGCGCGCGTCACGCAAGCTGCGCTGGGATGGCTGCGCCCGGCGCTCGCTGGGCGAGGAGGTTTCATGCAGTCATCGTCGTCCAAGTCTCAGTCTCCACCCTCTATCCGTCTTCGCGGGCTTGCACGCAGCATGAGACGCTGCCCTACGGAAAGCGAATTCGTGCTCTG
>JBNLEN010000366.1:0-1999 GCA_050304975.1 Polyangiaceae bacterium | reverse complement strand
AAGGCCCACTCTTCCCTCGACTCTGAGGTTGTGGTCAAAAGTTAAGTCGCGTCAAACGCCCAACTCGGACGCACAAATCGGCATAGGGGCGTCAGGAGTTTTCCCTGACGTCCCCTGCCACACCACCGGGCATGCGGGTCCGCACCCGGCGGTTCGAAGAGTTGAGGTCGCAGAGCCGGGGGACGCCCAGCTCATCGAAGTACGAGTTCGGCAGGGCAGTGTGGATGGCCATGGCTGAGTTGCGCCACCAGCGGCGGCCGTTTCCGGCCACCCTGGCAGCTGCGTCTTCCGACATTCCTCGAGCACGAAGCTCGCGGAAAATCGTTCTGCCACGTTTCCACTGTTTGAGCTGAATCGCTCTCAATCGATGACGGATCCACTTGTCCAGGTCTGCATAGACCCTCGGCGTCTCGGCCAGGCTGAAGTAATTCTTCCATCCGACCAAGTAGCCTCGTAGGTCTTCTGCGATCTGGGCCAAGCTTCTCCCCCGAGTGCGGCGCGTCAGCTGTCTCACTCGAGTTTTCATTCGCTTGGTAGCCTTCTTGCTCACGCGGTGTTTGACGACCTTGCCCGGCGCCACCCAGAGCGAAAACCCCAGGAATTGTCGTTCAAAGACCGACGCTACCGCGCTCTTCTCCTCATTGATGACCAAGCGGAGTTTACCAAAAAGCTTTCTGAGCCCAGCCATCACGCGCTCACCCGCTCGCTTGGATCTGACATAGACATTCAGGTCGTCAGCATAGCGTGCAAACGCATGACCGCGTCGCTCTAGCTCTTGGTCCACTTCGTCGAGGAGTACGTTCGCCAGCAGCGGCGACAAGGGACCGCCTTGCGGAGTTCCCTCGTGACGCTCCATCACTAGCCCGTTCGCCAGAATGCCGGCTTCTAGGTAGCGGCGAATCAGCCCAAGCACCAACTTGTCCTCTATTCGCTTGACCAATTTGCTCATCAGCAGGTCATGGTGCACGCGGTCGAAAAACTTCGATAGGTCCACGTCCACCACTATTCGGCGGCCTTCCTGGACGAAGTCGCGCGCCGTTTTCACGGCTTGATGCGCACTGCGTCCCGGTCGGAAACCGAAGCTGTGCCGAGAGAAGTTGGGGTCGAATAGTGGTTGCAGGACTTGCAACAAGGCCTGCTGGATGAAGCGGTCGAGAACCGTCGGGATGCCCAACTGGCGCATCCCACCGCCACTCTTCGGAATTTCATGCCGTCTTACTGCCGAGGGCCGGTACGTGTCCGAGAGCAGTTGCTCCCGCAGCTCCGCCCAGTGAGCTCGGAGGTAGTCTGGCAATACATCCACCGTCATCCCGTCGATGCCGGCGCTGCCCTTGTTTCGCTTGACTCGCTTCAATGCTGCTTGAAGGTTTGGACGCGATAACACCCGTGCCATCAAGCCGCTCGTTCCTGAGCGTTCGGTTTCGTGGGTCGCCGCTTGCACTTCCACGCTCTTGCTTACTCTCGAGGCTTCACCTCTACCCTCCGCAAATAGCTCCGGTTGCCCGGACTTCTGTGGCCTTGTGCCAGCGAGACTCACGGTCGTTTCGCTCTCCTCTTCGTTCGGTCCCTCAGCGGCGCTTCACAGCGCGGCCTACTACGACCTCGGCTGACTTCTCGCTCCGTGCTGGCACGTCGCCCTTTCAGGCATGAGGCGAGATCTCCCCAGGTAAGAACGCCATCTTTCTCCACACGACCGCCGGATTTACGTAGCTGACCCTTGACCACAAGAGCTTCGCGGTTCATTGCCCGCTCGCCCCGATCGGCTCCGCCTCGGATCCGGTTTCTGTACGTCGGCCCATGGATTCGCTCCACGCTTCCTTCCCACGGTTGGTCACCCTTCCGCAGTTGCGCTTCACTTCGATCGTCATGGTCTACTTTCGCGGGGACTTGCACCCCGAAGATGGCGCCCATGCTGGGCGCACAATGCAAAGCGGGCACACCCTGCTGAGTGCACCCGCCATGATTGCCCCTCCATTCGGAGAGACACCAAGCTGAGAGA
>JBNLEN010000365.1:0-2032 GCA_050304975.1 Polyangiaceae bacterium | reverse complement strand
CAGCAGAGTGCTTGGCGCCCGAATCCTCCAGATCCCGCGCCATGGGTTGAAGTGCAATTGGCGGATCCTGCGCCGATACATCAGGCGACGGTTGAGCTAGCGGGAGGTGTAGCTTCGGCGGACCTTTTGCGCGTTGAGAGCCCGCAGTTGGGGGTGGCGACTTGGCGCGACGGTAGCTACCAGTTTAGCTTGAGCCGACCTGTTCGGACGAACGCGGTGCGGATAAACGTAGTTGGTAAAAAGCACACGCGTCGACCGGGGGAGGATGTCGCGTTGAGTGAACTTCGATTGCTGGGTAAAATCCCTAAAGCCGCGATTCTGGATTATGCACTGCCCGAGGGACGCGCTCACCGAAGTAGCCCCCTTTCCAGCGTGAACAACGCCAAGTTCCGAAGCTGGTGGCGGGCAGCTCCGTATGAGAGCCCGGACGCCCTGTGTGCCGCGTATGAGAAAACCATGGGGCTACCGAAGGTGGAGGACATCCCCGGGGGCCGCGAGTTCGCCTACTGCTACGTGCCGTCAGAAGCACTGGTTGTCGAAGGGGTGGTTCCGGACAGGGTCCGCTCGGTGCACAGCGGTTGGATCGGGCTTTCGGAGATTGATGAGGTCAACGGGGGCGTGACGGTCGGGCTCTTGATCTTGCGGACTGGAGCCGGCTGGTCGCCGGCCAATCTTTGGGGGGAAAACAGCGCCTATGACGGCATGTGTCCAGGCATGCACGTGGAGCGGGCCTCAGTCACGAAAACGTTCTTTGAGGGCAACGTGGTCGCCCAAGAGCGCATTCGTATCTACTACCCGCCGACTGGTGTGTATCAAGATGACGAAAAGCGAGCTCCTGCGGCGGTGCGCTCGCTCATTCGATGCGAGACCAAGGACCGCCTGACTTGTCGGGAGCACGTGTTGGGATACGGCACGCCCGACTTGGTAGAGCCGGAAGGAACGCAGCCCTATCCAGTCGCCCCGAAAACCTGGGCCTGGCAGCGTAGCTACACGGTTGCTGATATCGGCTGGCTTCGGATGAGTCCGTGTCGGGCGAATGAAGACGCTGCGAAGATCGTTCCGTGTTTTGCTCCAGAGGAAGCGCATTTGCCTTAGCGTGCTTCGCCCAGAGCTTCCGGCGGCACGAACACAAGATTCCGGTGAGAGGGATAGAGTCGCGGTATCTGCGTAGTCAATCTAACTACGCCATGGTCAATGGCGCTACGTGGGACCGCCAGCAGTCGTTGGAGTAGCTGCGCGCTGTGGTGCAGATCTGCCCACCCAACACTCCAGGTTCGGGTCGAGTGAGGCACGTGGCACAACTTGAGCCACCGCTGACGAAGCAGCTGGTGATCTGTCCATGAGTGGAGCCTAGCCTGCGCAAAACGGGCTGAAACTGGCCTCCATTCTTGGCCCGACGGGGTGGCATGAGGGTTGCTATACTCGCCGCATGATCTATCCCGAATTGACCGCTTGGCGTTTTGCATTCTTGAGCAGCCTGGGGCTGCTGACCGCGTGCGGTGCCAGCGCCACAGATGGCAGCGATGGGCAAGCCTCAGATCCGGTGGAACCCGGAGCGGAGAAACCGACTGAAAAAATGGATTCGCCGGATGAGGTAGCGGACAACGACCTACCGCCCACCGACCCATTGCCAGTCAACAAGACGGACCCCGACGAGCCAGAAATGATGGATCCCGATAGTCCGTCGGAGCCCAGCAATTCGCCGCCCAGCAATCCAATCGCTCCTGAGCCGCTGCCACCGCCGGATCCTGAAGTGGTAGTTATGTGTGAACAGGGCGAGGCTGAAGTTCCGCTAGGTCATGCGAGCTGCGACAACGGCATCATCCACCGGCCAGAAGCGGCGGAGTGTCCCAACGGGCTCGCCGAACATGAGCCAGCGGATCTCGGGATTGATCCGATCGAAGGCGAGTGCCAAACCGATGCGGACTGTACGGATGGTGACCATGGGTATTGCGAATGGGCGACTGGACAGCTCCCCATGCTGGAGTGCCGGTACGGCTGCATGACTGACGTGGACTGCGGAGAAGGCGCC
>JBNLEN010000364.1:0-2102 GCA_050304975.1 Polyangiaceae bacterium | reverse complement strand
CACAGCACGCCTCGCTCGATGCATTGCGCCAGGCCAGTCAATTGCAGTCGCAACTTGTCATGCACGCGCTGGCCCAAGTCGAAGCGCATCCCGTCGACCATCACCAGTCGGGTTTGCGCAGCATCTACTTGGCGCGCCAGTTGGAACGCGAGGTTGGGCAGGTCAAAGATCATCCGCGGGCGCTTGGAGAAGCGGCACAGGCGGTTGTAGACGGAAGAGTAGCTGTCGGCGAAGCTGCTCGACCACTGTTGGAGCGCTTCCAGCGCTTCAGCCCCAGCGTGCCCCGTTCGGACTGCATGCTGCAGCGGGAGATAATTGCCAATGAATTGAGTTTCCAGATCCTCCCACGACTGGGAGCCTTCGACGTTCTCGAGCGTTTCGCGCCACGCTCGGATGTGGGACGGCTCTGCGAGGTAATCAGCGCTAGCTTCTGGTTCCGCCAGTTCGACGGCAACTTCCGGCTGCTCCAATGCGCTCGCCGCTTCTGGTTCCGGGAGCTCGACGGCGGGGGTTGAGTGGTCGGGCTCGATGGCGGCTTCGGAGCCATCGAGTTCGAATCCAAGCTCGAGCTCGGCGGCGGCTGCGTGCAGCTCGAGTCGAGCAGCTTCCGATGGTTCGATTGTGGCCTGGTCGAGCTCCGGCTCGGCCTGCGTCGCTTCTGCTTGTTGGGCGTCAGCCTCGGTCCCTGCCGGAGCTTCCGGTTCCGCCAGTACTTCTGGCTCCGCCAGTACTTCTGGGCCCAGCTGCTCCTCTTCAACGCCAGTCGGCGCGTCGAGCGCAAGCGCGTCCAGCCCGACTGACTCGGCTTGGGAGGGCGCGGCGTCCGGCTGCTCTGACTCGGCTGGTGCGCTTGGGCTCAGCTGTTCGGCGCGCAGTCCCGTGTCAAAGGGAAGCTCAGGCTGGTCCGCGAGAGGGGGGGCAGCTGAGGGGCGGCTGGGGCGCACTTTGGGCGGCGGCTCCGAATCGATCAGTCGCGAGATCGACACGGGCGTCTGGAATGCACGCAGTTGTTTGACGCTGTCCGGGAGGTACAGCAGCACCTCGCCGCTGTCGTCGGCGTCTAGCCACCAGCGCAGCGTGCTGCTGTCGGTTGCGCTGAGCGCGCCAGCTCGGCTGATCGTTTCGAGGCCTTCCAGGGCCAGGGCTAGTCCGCTGCAACCAAGAAGCCGAGCCCGGTAGGTTTGATCGTCCAAGATGTCGGACAGATTTTGGTGCACATAGGCAGAGCGTTGCGGAGCGCCGCACAGGTTCAACTGGTGCTCGATGCGTTCGTCCAGGTAACGCGAAAGTTTGCCCCGGGTGGCTGCCGGGGGTGCGGCAACGACGACCAGTAACGCATTGTCGGCGCTGACCTTGGAAAGGAACGCGCTGTATTCTGGACCAGCCAAGCGAACCGCGTGTTGGTCCTCCCTGACGACGGGCACACTTGGCGTGTGCTCCGTGAAGCGTTGCGCCGCCGCGGGCAGCCACTCCTCCGGTCTGGGGACTCGCATGCTGGCGGTCGCGCCGGCCGAAAGAGTTTGGGAACTCAACGTCGAGGGGCTGCCAGTCGGTCCAGTTGCCGCATCGACAGCGTTGGCCACAAGAGTGCTCATTGTCAGGGGCCTGGCACAACTGGATTAGGACGGGCAAATTATCAACAGCCTGCCTCAATCAACGCGCTGAGTTGTCAACAGTCCTGGCGCGCTCGTCGACGGCAGAATCTTACGGCTGAGGCAAGGACAAACGTAACGTGCATTGGTCGTCTGTGGCGCACGTCGTAACGATTCGGTCTCGAAAAGTTTTCATGACGGCCTGAACGACAGCTTCTGCATCCGGGTCCGTTGACGAAGTGCCCTCCCGCAAATACATTGAGTCTGTTCCCTCTGCGCATTTCGACAGGCGCGACGCATGAATCCCTGACAAGGCGATTTGAACTCGGGGGATGAAGATTGGTGGAGCGCTAGGCCCGGATATTCTTCACCGGGAAGCCAGAAGCCAAATCGGATTTCCCCACCTAGCATAGCTAGGGGTTCATAACTCGCGATTTAAAACTAGCCACCGAAGCGCGCGGTAAGGAACCGATGACGAGCGGACTGTCAGCAGGCGGTCCGTTCGCCTTT
>JBNLEN010000363.1:0-2303 GCA_050304975.1 Polyangiaceae bacterium | reverse complement strand
TCTCTAGAGACCGAAGGATAAGTGAACGACCCCTTGCAGTAGCGTGAGAAGAAGCACGGCGCGAAGCCGCTCTCCTCACCGCAGAACACCTCAACGCCCGCACGACCGAGGCTTCGCGTGATCGCTAGAGCCTGCCAACTACGCCCAAACGTCACGATCGCGCGCGCCATGCCCAGATGGGTACTTTCGGTACGTTCTCAGCACAACTGACAAGACAACTGATTGGATGCTCAGTCCTCGGGTCAGAGTTTGATCTTCCCGCGGGCCTGCAAACTAGACCCAGGAGGCCCGGCGCACTATGTGCGTCCCTGTGCGGCATCCGATCATCCGCGTTTTTGACTGCCATGTGGCCCGCGCCGCTGGAGATTCCTTTGAGTTCCTGCTGCTGAAGCGGGCGCCAAAGAGCCTGTATTCGGGAGACTGGCGCATGGTCGGCGGCAAGATCGAGCCGCCTGAGGCAGCCTGGCAGGCTTGCGTCCGCGAATTGCGTGAAGAGACTGGGTTAGTCCCAGAGCGGCTGATTTGCGTGCCGTACGTCAGCCGTTTCTATGAGTGGCAGCACGACCGCATCAACGATATTCCAGTATTTGTGGCACTCACGTCCGGAAAAGAACCCACTTTGGACAAAGAACACGTCGCGGCGGAGTGGTTAAATCCCGAAGAAGCAATAAAACGCCTACACTGGCCAGGTCAGGTCGAAGGCTTGCGCGCCGCGCTAGCCACACTAAGCGAGTCAACACCGCTACTCGATCATCTGGAAATCAGCCCCGCCAGGTTCCTGGAGGGGACTGGCAACTCCTCGCAGTAAGCCCACTACCCTCCAAAGGACCAGCGACCGCCCCGTCGAAAAGCTTGTCGAAAACGATCGACCTCAGCGTCCAGCCGAAAGCACCCCATGACCCTCTTCGATGTGCAAAGCAGTTCAGATTCCCGCAACGTGCCGATCAACAAAGTCGGCGTGAAAGGGATCCGTCACCCGATCACCGTTCGCACTGCTGACGGGGGAACTCTCGGTACGGTGGCCACCGCAAACCTATACGTGGGGCTGGAGCACAGCGTCAAAGGCACCCACATGTCTCGTTTCGTGGAGATCCTCCACGAGTTGGATCAGCCGATCGACACGGATAGCTTCAAGTCCTTGTTGGCAGAGGTGGCAGAACGCCTGAATGCGTCTTCGAGTCACGTGGAGTTGCACTTTCCGTTCTTTGTGAACAAGAGAGCCCCCGTGTCTGGTGTAGCTTCGTACTTGGACTATGAAGTCAGTTACATCGGCGAGTTCGAAAAGGGCGAAGCGCGCGTCGCTGTGCAAGTCCTGATCCCGGTGACCAGCTTGTGCCCCTGCTCGAAGAAGATCTCTGAATACGGAGCGCACAACCAGCGGTCACACATCACGCTCAAGGTCGAAGCCAGTGCGGCGATGGCCGTCGAAGAGTTGATCGAGATGGCGGAGAAATCCGCGTCAATGGAGCTCTACGGCATTCTCAAGCGTCCCGACGAGAAGTACGTCACGGAAAAAGCCTACGAGAATGCCAAGTTCGTGGAGGATATGATCCGCGACTTGGCGCTGGCGCTCACGAACGACAATCGCGTGGTGCGTTTCAGCGTCGAAGTGGAGAACTTTGAATCGATCCACAACCACTCGGCATACGCCTGGGTGGAGCACGATAAGCACGCGGAAGAGCAGCGGCTACCAAAAGCAGCCGAGTGAATCTGGTCGCTGGGCAACCTGGCTGCTTGAGGTAGCTCAGCCGGCGTCTGGCCCTGGTCCGGCGTCTGGCGTGTTCGGTGGCTTACCTCCGCCACCGGCGTCCTCATCTGTCGAGCCGGCATCTCGGGGACCTGCATCTACCGGCCCGGCATCTGGTGTGGCGCCAGCATCCATCGGCTCTCTCTCGGGAAGGTCGCCGATGATTGGGCCATCTCCGTCCGGAGGCGCGGGTGTCACGGGCCCGTTGTCTACGACCACCATCGGGGAGGGTTGCACGCTCGGTGGGGACGCGACGGGTGGAGCATCGTCATCCTCTTCGCATCGCGAGGCGATCTGCGTCCTGACGCGCTTGAACTTCAGATCCCGCTTGCCGGCGACGGCCAAGTCTGGGGGAACCAACAAGTTGAGCGTGTTGCCCGACAGTTCGAATTGCGCCTCGCGCGGCTCACCATCAATTTCCAGGGTTACGCTCGTTCCGGTGACGGAGTAGGTGCCCAGGCCTCGCTCTAGCGTTGCGCACACGGGTTCTTCGAGGGGGAGTGAATCGACGTTGGGGGCTTCAATCGCAATCAAACTGCCATCGCTTTGGAAGCGG
>JBNLEN010000362.1:0-2318 GCA_050304975.1 Polyangiaceae bacterium | reverse complement strand
CAAGCGGACGCAAACGGCTGCCGCGCGTGGTCGGAAACCCAGGCTTGCGGCGATGGGTTTTGCGCGAGCCCGAGCGCTTGCGGCGCTTGCGGCGGCGACCAATGCGAAGTCGAGGGCGCCCAGCAGTGCGCCAGCGGAGCGATTCGCAGCTGCGACGCCGACGTCAACGGCTGCCTCACCTGGTCGGCCGCACTGCCCTGCCCCTACGGCGGCTGCGCCGACGCCCAAAGCTGTGACGATCGTTTGGTTGGTTGGTACCGCGCCGAGCAGACAGCGAACGACGAGCGCGGGTCGAGTGACGGCGCGTGGTACATCGGCGAGGGCGGTTACACCGAGGGCGTCAGTGGCTCAGGCTTCAACTTTGACGGCAGCAATGCCATCTGGGTCGACAACGACGAACCCTTCGACTTTGCGCCCGACGCTGAGTTCGCGTTCAGCGTGTGGGTCAAACCCAGTAACATCGACTATGGGTTCCGCGGGATCGTGCTCAAAGGCGGGTTCGAATGGGACTGGGGCCTGTGGCACTACGGCGACTATCTCGTGATCGGCTCCCACAACATGAACCGCTACGCGCCCGGCGTGTTAGCGGCCGGCATGTGGACCCATGTGGTGGTCAACTACGCCGACGAGATCCAAGATCTTTGGGTCAACGGCGAGTACTACGGCAGCTACTGGGCCCCGATCGCCCAGAGCGAGCTTGGGCTGACCCTCGGGGCGCGCGGCAGCGATGATCCCGGCGGCGCCTGGGCAGAGCTGCACTATCAAGGTGCTATGGATGAACTGCGCATCTACGATCGGCGGCTCAACCCCGCTGAAATCGCCGAGCTATTCCGCGAACTCTGAGTTTGGGCTGTCGCCTGGGCCATCTCGGGCCTTTGACTGAGCGCGTACAACGTTTGCACGAGCTCTTGCTCATCGTTGAAACGCTGCCCGGGATCTTTGTGCTGCAGCCTGGCGACTAGCGTTTCCACTTGTTCGTCCGTCGTCACGCCCAGATCTCGGAGCTTGGGGGCGCCGTCTTGCGCCAAGCGATGGAGCGTCTCGAAGAGCGTTCCCCCGCCGAATGGAGACTCGCCACTGAGCATCTCAATCATGACCGTGCCCAGGGCAAACTGGTCACTGCGATAGTCGACGTTTCGGCCGTGAACCAGCTCGGGGGCTAGGTACGCCGGCGAGCCCACCAAGCGATCGCCCGTCAGATTCGAGGTCGGGATCTTGGCGATGCCGAAGTCCACCAACTTCACCACGTCCCCTTCGCCGAACAGAATGTTCTCGGGTTTGACGTCACGATGCACGATCTGGTGCTGGTGCGCGTGCTGCAGCGCGCAGGCAGTCTGATAGGCAATGTCCAACGTGCGCGGGACTGGCAGGCGCCCTTCGCGATCGAGCAACGAGCGAAGCGAACCACCTTTCGCCATTTCCATCACTAGATAGTCGTAGTCCCCGCCGGGCGCGACGCCACAGTCGTACACGGCGGCGATGTGCGGATGCACGAGCTGCCCCGCCACCCACGCCTCCCGCTTGAAGCGATCCGCATACTCTCCGCGCAGGGCGCCATCTCGCTCGGGCAGCATCACTTTGATCGCCACGCTGCGCTGCAGGTTGGGGTCAAAGGCCTCGTAGACCCGACCCATTCCCCCCTCACCGATCTGGCGCCGCAGTTCATAGCGACCCAGCAAGCGCTGTCCACTCAGCTGATGGGGCATCGATGGACGCTCGCTCGGGACCCTGGGTGTTGCCAGCATCGTGGCCTGGTTGGCGCGGGCGTTGAACACCGCTCGCACTTCTTTGCGTAGGGTTTCCGTCTTGAAAGGCTTCTCCAAGAAGGTGCGGGCGCCGTGCTTCATGGTTTCGACGGCCAAAGCGATCGAGCCAGCCCCGGACATGACCATCACGTCCGTATCGAGCCTTGCCTGCCGGATGGTCTCGAGCAGATCTTCGCCGCTGACCTCCGGCATGAACAGATCCGTAATAACCAGATCGAAGTGCTGCTTTTGAAGCAACTCCATGGCGCGAGAGCCGCCCTCCACCGCGACCACGTCAAAGCCAATCCCCGCAAGGGTTTGCTCTACCACGCGCAAAATGCCCGGTTCGTCATCGACGACTAGGATGCGCCCCAGTCTTAGCCCCCCATCTGGCATAACCAAAAAGTAACGCCCACGCTCCGGGTCCGCCAGGGCGTTTCCGACGAGCTTCGACTCGTGAACTGTTTGAACCAGCTTCGGGGTAACCGCAGCGAGGTAACTCGCCGTAAATTGGGGTGAGATCCAGCGACAAGGTAGCCCGCGTACCAGTCCGACACATCCACGCACATCCCG
>JBNLEN010000361.1:0-2532 GCA_050304975.1 Polyangiaceae bacterium | reverse complement strand
AAGAGGCACTGCGACAGCGTGCCGAGAGTCTGAAACGCGAGTTCGGATTCTGACCCGTCGCTTGCCGCCGGAGAGCCGAAACCCTGGGGCGAGACCGAAGCAAACGACCGCGAGTGTTTCACCAATCGCCAACATGATGCGGGTTGAGACTCAGCTGCGCAGGCATGCTAGCGTCCGAATCTTCGATGATTTCAAGGAAAATTTCATATCTGGGGTTGCCGTTGGTGCTGCTTGCTTGCCAAAGCCATTCCGATGACCACCCAGACGATACCGGGCAGGCGCACGATGCATCGCCGTCAGAGGGAGACGATCAGGATGCAGTCGGCGAGCATGAGCGAGCTAACGAAGATGCTGGTGACTCGGACGATGAGCAGCGGATGCTCGACGCCTGCAATTCGACGAGCTTGCTGATCGAGCGAAAAACGTTCGCCGAGCTGGTGCAGGAGATTGGTAGGCTGCTGGGAACGCTGGCAGAGCGCGAGGCTGCGGACGCAATCCCAGACCCGGTGTTGCAGGAGGACTCGGCAGCCCAGTACGATCCAAAGTCGATCGTTCACCTGGACGGGATGGCCGAGGCTGTTTCGGAGTACGCGCTGACGCACCTGGTTGAGTTGAGTGGATGCGTTTTGCCAGAGACGGGGAGCACCGCGGAGGACTCGGAATGTGCCCGAGGATTTCTGCTGGAGCTGGCGACTAGCGCGTTCGAAGAGCGAACTAACGATGAGGCGCGGGCGAACATCGAACGTGTTTACGTCGAGTCGCTGGCTGTTTCCCAGGACCCACGCGTAGCGACTCAGTTTGGCGTTCAAGCGATCTTGATGTCTCCTGTTTTTCTATATCGCTTGCCCAAGCAAACTTTGACCCGAAGTTGCACGGACGGAGGTCTGCTATGAGTTTTTATCGTCTGAAGAGGCGTCACTTTTTGGGCGCTGCGGGGGCGGCTTTCGGCGGGAGACTGCTGCTGGACAACATCGAAGCTGCGGCTCAAGGTGCGACTTCTCCAGCGCGACTATTGGTGGTGCACTGGCCCGGGGGAACCATCCGCAGCTCGTTTCTGCCAGCGACTGTGGGGCGCGACTACATGACGACGCCCATTCTCGCGCCGTTCGAGCAAGCGGGACTGCGCGAGCAAATGATCGTCTTGAGCGGTACTCGCTTTGAGCCTTCTGCAGGATTTGGCGGTGGAGCTGAACGAGGGACGGTCATGATGATGACTGGCGTGGAGTGCCCTGCTGTTCGCGTTGGCAAAGGTGGAGATGATCCGATCGCCGGAGGCCCATCTTTCGATCAAATATTTCTGCGGCGTGTGCCCGGTCTGGATCGAGGTCGCCTGCTGAACTTCGCTTGCGACACCCGGACGGACTCCGGCGAGATTTCTAGTCGTTGCCTATCGTATTCCTACGAAACTCAGGAGGTTGACGTCAGCGCACCGGAAGCTGGTCGCGCCACAGAACCAATCCCTCTATTACCGGAGACCAATCCGTATTCCGTGTACGCGCGGTTGTTTGAGGGCTTTTCACCCGGGGCCACTCAGACCGAGCTGGCGAAGCGATTAGTCATGAAGCAGAGTGTGCTCGACTCGGCCAAGCGTGAGCTGGATCGACTCAACACACTGGTGCCCAGCAGTGAGCGTCCGCTGCTGGACGCACATGCTGAGGCCATCCGTGAACTGGAAAAGTCGCTGAGCAACGCTGCGGACGTCCAGGCGGGGACCTGCGCGCCAGAGCTCGAGATCGATTCGACGCTGGATGGAGCACAGCTGACCCGGCTCACCAGTTACCTCGAACCTCAGGCTGAATCCGCCGACACGGGGCTGGTCGAGCAGCTCGCTAAGTCGTTTTTCGCGATTCTGAAGGTGGCGTTTCAGTGTGACCTGCTGAGGGTGGCCACCTTCCAGTTTTGCCCGAGCACTAACCACCTAGCCTTCGGCGGGTTGTACCCGACGGACTTCGATGGGGCCTACGGGCACCACACGCTCGGCTCATCCCTCAGCGCGGAACAAACAGGGGATGTCGCTGAGTTCCTGGTTGGCGCGCAGATCTGGTTCAATACCCGACTGGCGGAGGGCCTTCAGACGCTGCAAGGCGCCAAAGATGTGTTTGGCGGTTCAGTGTTGGGAAGTACCGTCGTGCCCTTCATGACAGAAAAGGCCGACATGGCCACCGACAGCTGGCAAGCGCTGCCCTCCATGTTGTTCGGTGGTGGTGAACTTGGTTTGGCGGGTGGTCAATACCTAGACGTCAGCGGACGACCCCACACCGACGTCTGGATGAGTGTGGCTCAGGCGCTTTTTGCTGAAGCGGAGCCGCTACAGTTCTTCGGCGACGAAGCGTTTGCGAAGTACGAGGTCGCGCCAATTCAGGGTCTCTGGTCAGCGCGCGACTGAGCTCGGCGTCAGCAAGTCTCGACTCACGCAGGCTCGTCGAACACGCCATCAGCGATACGGCGAGCGCTCGCGATCCAGGCGCAACTGCTCGATGATCCAGTCCGGCGGATGCGGCTGAACCCCGAGCATGGTGTGCGAAATCGCTA
>JBNLEN010000360.1:0-2591 GCA_050304975.1 Polyangiaceae bacterium | reverse complement strand
ACACTCGGGTGACGCCTCTGGCGTCGTCCCGTCCAGCTTCCGCATCATCCGAGAGCTGCTGGACCGCATCGAAAACAGTGGCACGGGCGAGATCTCACTGTCGGCGTTCAACGTGGAGATCCCCGAGCAGCGCAAGGCTCAAGCGGCTGCAGCTGCTGAGATCTTGGGCGAGCAAGTGCTGACTAAGTTCCCCTGGGTCGAGCCGGGTCAAAGCGCGGGACTTGATCTGACTGAGGCCGTGCTCAGACGCACCTGGAAACCGACGCTCTGCGTCACCGGAGCAGATGGCATGCCGCCCGTGGCCAGTGCCGGCAACGTGCTGCGACCGTACACCGCAATCAAACTGTCGCTCAGATTGCCACCAACCTGCGATCCCGGAGCAGCCAAGCAGCAACTGCGCGACGTGCTACTGAGCGACCCGCCCCAATCGAGTCGTGTACGGCTGATGAACCTGGATGCTGCGGGCGGGTGGAACGCACCAGCACTGAGCCCATGGCTGGAGCAATCCGTAGACGAGGCTTCGCGCGCCTTCTTTGGCAAGCCAGCGGCTCACATGGGCGAAGGTGGTACGATTCCGTTTATGGGCATGTTGGGCGAGAAATTTCCCAAGGCCCAATTCGTGATCACGGGCGTACTCGGTCCCGAATCGAACGCTCACGGTCCGAACGAGTTTCTGCACATTCCGATGGGCAAGAAGCTCACCGCGAGCGTGGCCCGGGTGTTGGCTGACCAAGCACGCCAAGCTACGCGCTAGCCTCAAGTCAGCAAAAAGCGCAGCCAGTGCGGCCACTTCGTCGGCAGCTTGGACTGGTACCAGGTCGAAATCGCGTAGCGTCCGGGGCCGAGCGCGATCAACGCGAGGTAGGCAGCCAGGTAGAGCAGCCCCAACTCGCGCTTCGCCAACGGATCCCCAGCGTGCTGTAAAAACACAGCGACGAACATCGTAAACGCCAAGGGCACTGCAGCGCCGCGCGTCGCCACTCCGACGGCCAGCAGCAAACCGCAGATCCCTTCCGCCGTGGCCGCCAGAAACAAGCTGGCCTCACTGCCGATACCCAGCGGATCGGCGAACTTGAAATTGCCCGCCATCAGTTTGTCGAGCTTGGACAATCCGTGCTGCAAGGCCATCAAACCGCCGAACGCAACACGTAGCAATAACAGGGCGAGATCTGACCATGAACGCGACATGACACTGTCGTAGTGCGTCGCGATGAATCACACAAGTGGATCACTTTGATTCGGGTAGGCTGGCGATGAACTTGCCCACGACGTCTATCACCGCGCCCTCATACTTCCAGCCATGTTCTTCGGGGTAATCGTACAGCGGGTCCGCCGCTGACACGACGATCATGTTCAAGTCGTGCACCAACACAATCAAGTTGCCACCATGACCCCAAGCGAAATCCACGTAGTGCTCATCCGCCGTGGCTGACCACCATTGGCAACCGTAGCCCACGTCGCTGAAGTAGCTACCCAGCTTGCTGCTGATCCAGCCCGTGAAGTTGATATCCTCCGAGTATCTTTTGAGGGAATCACGCACCCAGGCCTCGGGCAAGACTCGCTTTCCACGAAACTCACCAGCGTGAAGGTATAAGCTGCCAAACTTGGCCATGTCGCGCGCCGTGATGAACAAACCAAACGCGCCAAAGTAGTGCCCGTCGGTAGCGCGGTGCCATTTGACCGCTTTAGCCCCCAGGGGGTCCAACACCTGCTGCTGAGTGAACGTCAGCAGGTCAGTTTCGCAAGCATTGCTGACGACCGCTCCCAACAAGTGTGACGTGACGTTGCTGTACGCGAACTTGGTTCCCGGAGGCGAGAGCAACGCGAAGTCGACCAGGTGGGGCTCCCAGTTGTAGTTCTTTTCCACGAAGATGGCGTGGTTGTACTCGGCCTCTCGCCCTTCCCAGGGGTATCCGCTGCGCATTTGCAGCATTTGTCGCACACTGATCTGAGCCTTGCGCGGATCTTGGATCTTGTCGGCGTAGTGGGGAAAGTAGCGGATCATCTTTTCGTCCAGGCTCTTCAGACATCCCAGTTCCAAAGCCTTTCCCGTTGCGGCGGAGACGAAACTCTTGGTGGTCGACATACGGTCATTGACGTGGTCAATCGACGAACCGTTGAAATATTTCTCCGCAATCAGTTGATCGTCCTTGATCACCAGTAGGCCAAGGAGCGTCTCGAGCTCACTGGCGTCGGAGTAGAGCTC
Organism: Polyangiaceae bacterium; assembly: GCA_050304975.1. Classification (GTDB taxonomy): domain Bacteria; phylum Myxococcota_A; class Polyangia; order Polyangiales; family Polyangiaceae; genus SZUA-265. The sequence continues at coordinate 385 of JBNLEN010000360.1, read as the reverse complement.
CGCAACCAGCGTTGGATCTATCCCCTGCTTTGACGGTGTGGATACAGGCCAGTCCTCCCGCTCAATCGGGGTATAGTTGACTGCCTGCACCCGCGTCTGGCTCGGCGTGCAGCCAGCAGCCAGAGTCAAACCTCCTAGCGAAAGCCAAAAGCCAGTGAGTGTGAGCCCCACGAACAGGCGAAGCCAGGAGCGCGAGCAGCCACGCCGCGACAAGTCGGAATTTCTTTCGGCGCTCTGGTCCTGTTCCGCACGACTTGCGTAGCTCTCGCGGAAATGTTCGTTGGTGCTCGGCACGCCGAAAAGGCACGCAAAGCGTGTGCCACGCATACCACTGGCTAAATCACCCACGCGGCCAGTTTCACCATGCCGTTAGAAACGCTCCAGC
>JBNLEN010000359.1:0-2635 GCA_050304975.1 Polyangiaceae bacterium | reverse complement strand
CGAAGAATGATGGAGTCGAAGAATGATGGAGTCGAAGAATGATGGAGTCGAAGAATGATGGAGTCGAAGAATGATGGCGTGCGCCCGCAGGCGATAACGCGGCGTCAGCTCAACTTCAGGCGCAGATGAAATGCGCTACCTTGCGGCGCGCGCGATTCTACCCAAGTCTTCCCTCGGTGCGCCTGGGCAATGTTGTGCACCAGCGCTAGCCCGATGCCGCTGCCGCGCACCCGCTTGGTCTCATCGCGGCGCGTGAAACGCTCAAAGATGCGCTTTCGATCCTCTACTGGGATACCATCACCGCGGTCGCCGACCAAGATGTCGACTTCGCCAGCCGATTCCGTCAGCGTGACGCCAACCCATCCCCCAGAGCTGGCGTACTTGATAGCGTTATCGATCAGATTGATCACCGCCACCTCCACAGCGCGCTCATCCAGCCTGCCGGTGATCGGGTGAGGCGGTGGTTCGAAGTCGAGTTGCATGCCCTCGCGTTCTGCTCGGGCCCGACAAGCTTCAACGGCGCGCGCTACGACTTCCCCCGCATCTGCCTGGGTGAATTCGTAAGCCGCCACCCCGCGCTCTACCTTGGCGAAGTCGAGAACGTTTTCGATCAACGAACTCAGGCGTTCGCTTTCGGAAACGATGATGTTGACGTATTTTTCGCGCTTTCCTCCGTCGCCGACTCGACCGCTCTGAAGCAGTTCACCGAACATTCGGATCAGTGAAAGTGGTGTCTTCAGCTCATGAGAGACGTTGGCAACGAACTCACTCTTGAGATTCGCCAGTCTGCGTTCTCGCGCGGCTGCGCTGAGGATCACAACACTGCCCGCGATCACGACGAGAGCCGAAAGCGCCGCCAACACGATCTCCAACAGGTGTCTGCGCTCTGCCCGTTGCGCCAACTGCTCCGCGGTTGCGAGAGCCACATTAAGCCGCCACTTATACAGCGTGGAGTGAAAGGGCAAGCCAACGGTAAACGCCCCTCCGCTCAGCGGTGGTCCAAAAATGATGCGACCTTTGGAGTCGACAACGTTGACGCGATTTGGCCCTTCGCTCTTACCATACAGCGCTGGCAGCTGGTCGTGAACGATGCGCGGCACATCATGCCAAGCCAACACCAAGTAGCGGTTGGCACCGAATTCGCTCTGCCAGTAGCTGAGCAAGTAGTTGTGTCCCGCGTAAGTGCGATGCAGATGCCTCAGCTCTCCGCGAGGTTCGTCCAAACGCAAGTCGGGCCAGATCTCGTACAGCAGCAGATGCCGAAATTGGTCATCACCCAAGCCCGGCGCGCGGGACGCATACACCAGGACGTCTCGGCTGGGCGTCGTGACGTCAAGCACCAGGACCGCACGAACCGTGGGAGTCTGGCGGTCTGCCACTTCCAGCCATTCTTCGGCCACTCGCTCCAAGCGACTCACGTCCGCTTCGCTACGCACGACGTTGTCTTGCTCGACGATCATCTGATCCAAGCGCAGAGCGCGTGCATTGGCGAGTTCCAGCGACGCCTCTAGCACCGCTTGATCGCGAAGCTTGTCCAACTGAAAGCTCGCGCGGAAGCTGCCGCCACTGAGCACCAGCACCGAGATCACAATCGCAGGCAACAAGAGGAACGTCAGCAGGCGTTCGCGGCGGGTGCGTTCAGCTCGCATCGCTGACCCCAGGCTATCTCAGCTGGAGCAATTCGGCTACCGACAGCGGGTCGATCGTCGCTGCAGACAGTGCCGGGGTTTTTTGTTACAGCAGCGGGCCCCGCCGCGCCTTTCGGCGCAGGAGGGCGGCAAATCACGACTATGGCCGCGAACGCAGCGACATCCTCCCATCGAAAAGCTACCAGGCGGCCGCTGCTGGTCTGGCTGGGCGCCGCTCGGGACGGCTTACTTCTGCGAGGAGTGAGCCTGGAGTCCAAGGCGTACGGGCTGTGGTCTGCCGCGTGCTGTCTGCTGATGCTGGCCCAGTTCTACGCCAGCATGAAGTATCAACTGTTCTTCGCAGAAGCTCGCGCCGGCGTGATCCACGGTGAGCAGATCTGGTCGGCGCCGCTGGACGACGTGTTCATCCACTTCGACTTCGCTCGCTCTGCCGCGCGCGGTTTCCCGTTCCAATGGTCCGAAGGCAACGGATATTCGAGCGGAGGCACCAGCTTGCTGTACCCATTGGTGCTCGGGTTTGGCCATTGGCTGGGTTACCAAGGCGGAAACTTGATGCTGTGGTCAGGCATCGTGGCGTGCGTCAGCATATGGTTGCTGTTGCTCTGGTCCAAACGCTTGACCCAGGGACTCCCCAGCTGGACCAGCTTCGTGTTGCCGCCTGCCCTGCTCTGCGTCGGTGCCCTGAATTGGTCCTTCGCCAGCGGCATGGAGGTCGCTTTCTTTGTCGGAGTCTGGGGACTATGCCTGAGCGCTTGGTTCCCGGTCATGGCGCAGCGATCGAGCCCGACCGGCTTCTATCGGCGAGCGGCGGCACTGGGGATCGCCAACTTGTTGCTGGTCGCTACCCGACCCGAAGCGGCGGTACTGGTGGCCTGCTTCTCGTTGACCGCAGCCATCGCCACCTTGTTCGAGCGACAACTGACTGGACGCCAGCGATATCTGGCCGCGACTGGATTGCTGACCCTGAGCGCTGTACCTGGCGCAAT
>JBNLEN010000358.1:0-2917 GCA_050304975.1 Polyangiaceae bacterium | reverse complement strand
CCGCAGTGCCCACCGAAGGTGGGGCCAAAAAAGTGAGGAAGCGCGACGCAGCGACTGGTTCTAGCGCTCGGCGAATCTGGTCTGCGGAACGCCCGCTAGCCCCGAGCGGCCAAGAGAAACAGCGGAGCCGCGGCAGCGCTGGTTGCAGAGGAGCGGAGCCCGCACCCCTCACCCCTTCGGGGGGTGCGGGGCGAAGCGTCGCTACAACCTGCGGAGAGGGCGGGATTCGAACCCGCGGTAGGTTGCCCTACGCCCGCTTAGCAAGCGGGTACCATCGGCCACTCGGTCACCTCTCCTGGCCTGTTTGCCCCCCTGGAGGGGCCACTATTGGGAGCCCCGGAAACTACCTGGCGGCGCCGAACCGTCAAGCATTTCCATGACCTCTGGCCAGATGGCCGCGACTTTCGCGCCCGCTGCGGCAGGGCTGGCAGCCAGCCCGAGGGCACTTGCCGCATCCGGACCGGATGCCGGCGGGCAACAGATGCCGCAGGCCGGCTTCAAAAGCATCCAGGTCTCGGTGACTTGCGGGCGAGCCTCGCTTGGCCCGCGGTCTAGGGGCGGCTCAGGTCGACTTGGTCGATGACTTCACCGCTCAGCGCGTAGGCCGTGGCCGAGGCGCGCGCACCATCCACTTCGAATACGATGAAGTGCTGGCGCACGTCGAACGCTTCCACTTGCGCCGCCCAGGGCAGTCCGGATTGGCGTGCGTAGTAGGGAGCGCCGGCGCCGCCACTGACGAATTGCCAGACTGGGGCCGGCATGTTCGGCACGACGGCTTGGTCAATTCGGGTTCGGCTGTAGTTGTGCTCGTCGCCGGAGATGAACGCGGACACGCTGTGCTTGCCGAGTAAGCGAAATAGCTTGTCTCGCTGAACCAACACCTCGGGGACTTTGCCGCTCCAATACATCGCGTCCTGGGTGTGGCCACCGTTGGGAAATCCGGGCTCGTGGGTCGTGACGACCAGGTGTTTGGCGCCTCGACCTGTGGCCGCCGTCAGATCTTGATCCAGCCAATCGATGATTTCGTCATTGACCCAACCCTCGCGCTGCCCGCGCGGAAATGCTGGGTGGTCTTTGCGCTGTGGATGACTGCGCCAGTAGTAGTTGGAGTTGATGGCGGCGACGTGCACTGGGCCAACGTCGAAGCTGTAGACATTCTCGGCGTAGGGTGGGGCGTCTTGTTTCGCTTGCGGGCCGTTTCTGGGATTGGTCACGATCTCGGCAAAGACAGCCTCGGCGCTATCCGCGCCGCGCCGCCCAATCGCGAAGCCAGACTCCCAAGCTTCGACTAGAGATTCATGATTTCCAAAAACTTCGTAGATTGGGACGTAGGCGGCCACGGGGGCGATGGCGTGTTGCCAGGCTTCCAGTTCAAAGCGAAAGGCTTCTGGCTCGGTGGTGTAGCCGTCGACCAAGTCGCCGGCGAATACGACGAAATCCGGAGAGTGATTCAAGGCCGATTGTAGCAAGCCGCGCAGGACATTCATGTTGCTGCCGACGTAGTGTTCCTCCGCGGAGCCGATGCCACTGCGCGAATCACTCAGCGCTACGAACGTGACTTGGCTGTCCTGATCTGCGGGGGCGGTGCGGAATGTTGCGCTGCGGCCACGCGTGACTTCACCCCGTGCGTCGACGATCAGCACTTGGTAGCGGTAGCGAGTGCTCGGGGCCAGCTTGGATAGCTGGATCTCGTGCCGCGTGCTCGCCTGTGATGACGCTGCTCTCAGCAGCTCTCCTGCTTCGCTCTGCACCAATACGACTGCCGCCGTCTCTACATCTGTCGTGAAGCTGACGGTGGCGTCGCTGGCCGAAACCAAGTCCACGCGCGGCGTCATGCCAAAGCTGGCTAGCTGAATGAACTGTGCATCTGGACCGCACGGGATGGGCGTGCAGCGATAAGCGGTAGCGCCGTCAAAGATGCGCGAGCCGCCGCCTGGGTCCTGCACATCCACGCGCCACGCGACGAGACCTCGTCCGTGAATGCGTGTGTGGTGAACGTCATACGTCTCCCGCAGTAGGCCAGGGACGGGTATTTTGACTTCATGCCAAGTGCGCGACGTGTTGCTGAGCACCTCGCTTGATTGCTTGCGATAACGAGTGACCGCCAGCGCGTCGTCCGGCATGACCGTGCCGTAGTAGCCGATCACCGCGGGCACGGCGTGGAGCGTTTGCACGACGACGCTCAGCGTGCCGTCGGCGGCGAGGCTCGCGTGAGGTCGGTGTGACAGCAGGCGTTGATGGGACTGCACCGGCTTGCCGACAGCGCCGCCCACGGCTGGTTCGCTGCTGAGGGTCGCGCGGATTAGCGTGTCCATGGACATGAACGGTCGCGAGGGATCAGGCGTGACGATCGCCGGACCAGGCGTGCCAACGCGGGGTTCGGTCGCGATCGGGATTTTTCGGGCAATCAGTGCGGCGCTCTCGCGTTGCAGCAGCGGTTCGGAAAACGCGGGGGGCGCGTGTAGATCTGTCAGCGGTCGTGCAGGTTGACGCCGGTGCGCAGCCGCTGCGCTGGAGTCGTTTGTTGTAGTGGAGTCGTTTGCTGCAGTGGAAGCACGCGGTGAAGTGGGGTCCGGACTCGGCTTGGTTGCGCAGGCGCCAAGCATCAAGAGCCCAATAAACGCCATGACGGAGGCTCTGGACACCGGGCGAGTCATCGGCGGGCGCTCGCGGTGGTTTGGGCTGTCCCACTTTCGGGACAGTTTGTGCGGTTGGTTCCGCCTCAGCAGGGGGTTCTGTCCCACTTTTGGGTGAGCTGCGCTAGCGTTCATCGGCGTGCCGGACGTTAGCATCGTCCGGCACTGCCACGCGTGACTATTGTGCGACTCTGCCGCTGTGTGACTCTGCCGCCTACTCTGCCGCCTACTCTGCCGCCTACTCTGCCGCCTACTCTGCCGCCTACTCTGCCGCCTACTCT
>JBNLEN010000357.1:0-3071 GCA_050304975.1 Polyangiaceae bacterium | reverse complement strand
AGAATGTCGGCGAGCCCAGCGCGTCGGACGCGGGTCGTGATAATCTTCGCCGCAAGCGTGATTTGATTGAGCAAGGAGGTGAGTCGTCCGGTGGCGCCCGCTGCGAGCATGCCCTCCAGAATGAACGTCTCCAGGGTGACTCCAATCAGAGAATCGTCACTTTTCATTCGTAGATTCCTTTCTTTCGCGAGCCATTTGCACCCTAGCTACGCGCTCCGCAGGGAAGCGGAAGCGCGCTCGTCTTCGTGTTGAGCGTCCTCGAGTTGGAGGTCGTCTTGCTGCTGCAGCCTCTTGAGCTGATTCAAGCGAGCTTGGGCGCAAGCCAGGCGAGCGACCGGGATCCTGAACGGCGAGCAAGAGACGTAGTCCAAACCCAAGCGTTGAAAGAACTCGATGCTTTCGGGATCCCCGCCGTGTTCACCGCAGACACCGATGCTGATATCCCGGCGAACGTCGCGCGCTCGCTGGCAAGCGACGCGCATTAGCTCTCCAACACCCGGCTGGTCGATGCTGACGAACGGGTCCGCGTCAAGCAGCCCATCTTGTCTGTAGCGAGCGAGGAAGCGAGTGGAGTCATCTCTGGAAAGTCCCAAGGTCGTTTGGGTGAGATCGTTGGTGCCAAACGAATAGAACTCGGCGAACTCGGCGATCTTGTCTGCTAATAGCGCAGCCCGAGGCAGTTCTATCATGGCGCCAACTTCGTAGCGGACGGGCTGGCGGGTGCGTGCGATGACCGCTTCGGCCACCATCTCGATCTGCTCGTTCAGGCGCTTCATTTCTTCGGCGCTCATCACCAGCGGGACCTGGATCTCTGGCTGCACGTCGAGGCCCTCCTTGGCCACCGTGCAAGCCGCGTTCATGATCGCACTAACCTGAGCGCGGACGATTTCAGGATATGACACCGACAAGCGAACCCCTCGGTGACCCAACATCGGGTTGACCTCCTTCAGACTATCAACGCGCTTGGCGAGTTCCGACGCATCTAGGTTGCGTGCCAGCGCGAGTGCGGCGATCTGCTGCTCGTCGCTCGGCAAAAACTCATGCAATGGCGGATCCAGGAGGCGAATGGTCACCGCATGACCAGTCATCGTCCGAAAAAGTTCGATGAAGTCTTGGCGCTGGAACCCCTCGATCTTCTGCAGCGCCAAGTCGCGTTCGTTCTCACTTTCGGCCAACACCAGGGCTTGCATCCACGGCAGTCTTGTAGGGCCGAAGAACATGTGTTCGGTGCGACAAAGTCCGATGCCGCGCGCCCCAAATTGCAGGGCTCGTTCGGCTTGCTCCGGGGTGTCGGCGTTGGCCCGAACGCCCATGGTTCGGATGTCGTCAGCCCACGCCAGCAATTGCTCCACGTGCGGCGATAGCGTGCCTGGCAGAGTAGCGATCTGTCCGCAGAACACCTCGCCACTGGTGCCATCCAAGCTGATCAAGACGCCTGCCCTCAGTTTGATGTTTTGTTCGCTGAAGCTGACGACTCCCTTGTTCACGTCTAGCCGCATGTGTTGGCAGCCGACGACGCAGCTCTTGCCCAGGCTACGCGCCACCACGGCGGCGTGGCTGGTGGCTCCGCCTCGAGCTGTCAGCACGCCGTTGGCGACGGCGATCCCCTCGAGATCGTCTGGTGAGGTTTCGTCGCGCACCAGGATGACGTCGATACCTTGAGCAGCGTAGTCCACTGCTTGCTGGCTGGTCAGCGCAATCACTCCGCTGACCGCCCCTGGCGAGGCTGGTAGACCTCGGGCGATGGCCTCGTGCTCCTGGCTACGGTCCAAGCGCGGGAACAACAGATCTACGAGCCCGTTGGCGTTCACCCGCAAGAGCGCATCTTCACGACTGATCAGACCTTCCTTGACCAGATCCACAGCGACCCTCACTTCGGCCTGGGCGGTGCGTTGGGCGCTCCGGGTCTGCAGGACGTAGAGCTTGCCGCATTCAATAGTGAACTCGATGTCTTGCATGTCCGTGAAGTGGGTCTCCAAACGCTCGCGCAGGCGCTCGAGCTCCGCGAAGCATTCGGGTAGGCGTGTCTTCAAGGAATCAGGCCCGTCCGTCAGCGATTGTGGCGTTCGGAGCCCGGCAACGATATCTTCACCTTGTGCCTGGGCGAGCCATTCACCGAACCATTTGCGCTCGCCCGTGTTCGGACTTCGTGTAAAGGCAACACCGGTGCCGCTACGCTCTCCCAGGTTTCCGAACACCATCGCCTGGACGTTCACTGCGGTGCCGATTAGGTCGGAGATGCCGTGCATCCGACGGTACAGCTTCGCGCGCCGGGAGTTCCAGCTCTTGAACACAGCGGTGATAGCCGCGCGCAACTGGTCCCACGGATCCTGGGGGAAACCACCGTGCTTTTCCAGTACAGCTTCGTACGCGGCCGCTCGGTACGAGTTGAATGTAGCAGGGGCGACAGCTGTGCGCGGTGTGCGCGTTTGTGCCAACTCGAATTCCGCGTCGTCGATACCCATGACAATCGTGCCATACATGCGCAGGAATCGTGCATACGAGTCATAGGCAAACGCGGCGTCAGCGGTCAGCTCCGCCAGCAACTTGACGGTGCGCTGGTTGAGACCCAGGTTCAAGATTGTGTCCATCATGCCGGGCATGGACACGGCGGCTCCGGAGCGTACGCTCACCAGCAGGGGCATTCCCCGCTGGGCGTCAAAGCGTTTGCCTGTAGTACCCTCGAGCCAAGCAAGCGCGCTGGCGAGTTCGTCGCGCACGCCTTCAGGCATTTCGCCCTCTGCCGCGCTGGTTGAACAAAGCTCAGCCGAAATGGTGAATCCTGGTGGAACGGGCAAACCCAAGCGCGACATCTCGGCGAGGGCACTGCCTTTTCCTCCAAGCTGAGCGCGCGGGCTGCGCGCTACATCCAGCTCAGAGTTCGAGAAGCGATAGACCCAGCGAGCGTTGTTGGTTGTTTGCATTCGTTGTCCTTTGACTGGCGCCTAGCATTGCACGGTGCATGCCAAAGGTTACGTCTACAGCTGCCCCAGGATCTGCCGTCCCGGTTGCGGTAATTAGTTCACAGTCATTCCCAATTGGGGAGATAGGTAGCAGTTTTCACCAACTGC
>JBNLEN010000356.1:0-3115 GCA_050304975.1 Polyangiaceae bacterium | reverse complement strand
CGAGGGGCGCGATTCAAGTGCTGGGGCCCTGCCCCAGCTTCACCCCGGGACGTGACGCCAACGACAATTCTCTGGTGCTGCGCATCAGCTACGGTGAGCGCGCCGTGCTGTTCACTGGCGATGCGGAACACGAACAAGAGACGGAGCTGTTGCATGCGCCAAAATTGCTGCGCGCAGATCTACTGAAGGTCGGCCATCACGGTAGCCGCACTTCCACCGGGCCGGAGTTCCTGGCCGCCGTGCAGCCCAGCTTCGCCACCATCTCGTGCGGCATGCGCAACCGCTTCGGCCATCCCCATGCCATCACTCTGTCGACCCTGACTGCAGCTGCCGTGCCGCACGCCCGGATTGATGAAACTGGTGGACTGCTTTGGCGCACAGACGGAGAAAACATCCACATGCAGCGCTTCGAGACGTTATTCTCCGGTCCGTGACCGACTCCCACTATCGCGAAAAAACCTCAGTTTTGATCTCGCGTGAGCAGCTGGCCGAGCGCGTGCAGCAGTTGGGTGAGCAGATCACCAAAGACTACGCCGGACAAGATCTAGTGCTGGTGTGCGTGCTCAAAGGCAGCTTCATGTTCACGGCGGATCTGGTGCGTCACATCGATCTGCCGGTGCGTGTGGAGTTTCTGGGTGTGCGCAGCTATGGCGATTCGACCACGTCCAGCGGCTCGGTTCAGGTGACGCAAGATCTGACGCGACCCGTGGGCGGCGCCCATCTGCTGATCATCGAAGACATCGTCGACACGGGCTTGACCTCGGATTTCTTGATCCGTCAGCTGACGGCGCGCAATCCGGCCAGCACCAAGTTGTGCGCGCTGCTGCACAAGCCCGCCCGCAGTCAGATTGACGTGCCGATCGACTACCTGGGCTTCACCATCGAAGATGAGTTCGTGGTGGGCTACGGCTTGGACGTGGCCCAGCTGTACCGCAACCTGCCGGACGTGTGTATCTACCGGGACTGAACGCCACGCTACCGATCGCTTGGTCTGGGTTGGGCGGACCGGAGTTGCGCCACGCGTCGTGGCCCGGCTGAGATCCCGTCTTGCTGCCGCAGTTCCGCATTTGCACGGGTGGCTTGATATTATGCGAGTAGGCATTATGCTTACGTGAATAATGTTGGGGCTACCCTTCCTGGACCGAGAAGACGAAATCGCCCGACTCGAAGCACTCCATCAAGCTGGGGGGTTGGGGGTGGTGACGGGGCGACGGCGGATCGGCAAAACACGGCTACTGGTCGAATGGGTAAAGCGCGAGGAGGGGGTCTATTCCGTGGCGGACGAGTCGGCGCCTGCCGTTCAAAGGGAGCACTTGGCACGCGCACTCGCCGAGCGATTCGAAGGGTTTTCGGACGTCACTTACCCTAGTTGGCAGGCCTTGTTCGATCGGGTCATCGCGGAGTCACAGAACGCTCAGTGGCGCGGCCCGCTGGTGTTGGATGAGCTGCCGTACTTGATGGCTCATTCGCCCGAACTGCCCAGCGTGCTGCAGCGGTTGGTGGATCATTCATTGCCGAAGTTGGGCATGACGTGGGTAGTTGCTGGCTCGAGTCAACGCATGATGCAAGGGTTGGTGCTGGATGCAAACGCTCCGCTGTTTGGACGAGCGAGTCAAAGCATGCAGCTTGGACCGCTGCCTCCAGGTTATCTGAGCGCGGCGCTCGGGGCAGCTGACGCGGCGGAGCGCATTGGACAGTACACGGCGTGGGGAGGCGTTCCGCGCTACTGGGAGCTGGCGGCGCGGCATGGCGGTGATACCCTGTCGGCGCTGCATGATCTGGTGCTGACGCCGAATGGCGTGCTTCACAACGAACCCACCCGCCTCCTGCTCGAAGAACAACCACCAGCCGCAGAGGTCCGGCCTCTGTTGGATGCGATCGGGGCGGGGGCACATCGCGTTTCGGAGATCGCGGCGCGGATCGGTCGTCCTGCCACGTCGCTGTCGCGTCCGCTCGAACGCTTGCAGGAGTTGGGGCTAGTAGCGCGCGAGGTCCCCTTCGGTGAGCCGCCGCGCAAGAGCAAACGTGCGCTGTACCGTATCGCAGATCCGTTCACCAGGATGTGGTTCCGAGTGGTCGCAGCAAACCGTGCGGCATTAGCCGCGGGCAGTGAGGCGAGTCGGCGCAATCTTGTGAAGAAACATTGGAACGGGTTGTGCAGCGCCGCGTGGGAAGAACTGGCGCGTGCTCTTGTTCCCAGGCTCAACATTGGTGGCTTACCTACTTTTGGAGTGGCGAGCCGCTGGTGGCGAGGCAACGACCCCGAGTGGGACTTGGTTGCTAGTGAGCTAGATGGGCGCGGGTTGCTTCTAGGAGAAGTGAAGTTCAGTGAGCGTGCCTTCGACACCGATGCGGTCGACACCCTATGCCGACAACTTGCCAATCGAGCCCCGCCACCAGGCGTAGAAGCCAATCACGACGTTCAACGCTGTTTGTTCGTACCGGATACCGAGTCTCGCCTGAGATCCAGGCACGGCGTTCACATCATCACGGCCCGCAAAGTGTTTTCGCGGTAGAGCCGGGGGCGTTCACAGGCTGAAGAGCTCTTGCACGCGACTTCGTTGGGCCTACAGCTTCTTGCGCAAGCGCTCCAGGCGCTCGCTGATCGCTTGCTCCAGTCCCTGATTGCTCGGCAAATAGTAGCGCTCCCCCTCGAGCTGTTCGGGCAGGTAGCTTTCCCCGACGACGACGTTGCCGTCAAAGTCATGGGGGTACTTGTAACCCTCGCCATATCCCTCGGATTTCATCAGTTTGGTGGGGGCGTTGCGCAGCTTGTTCGGCACCGGCAGCGCGCCGTAACGGCGAATCGCTTCTTGGGCGGACTTGTAAGCTTTGCCCACGCTGTTGGACTTGGGGCAGCTGGCTAGATACAGACACGCGTGAGAGATCGGGTACAGCCCTTCCGGCATGCCGACTCGACGAAAGGCCGCATCCGCAGACATCACCACTTGCAGCGCGCGAGGGTCGGCGTTGCCCACGTCTTCGCTGGCGAGGATCACCAGCCGCCGGGCGAGGAAGCGGACATCTTCGCCTCCTTCGAGCATTCGGGCGAGCCAGTAGAGGCCGGCGTCGGGGTCGCTGCCGCGGATGCTCTTGATCAGGGCGCTGATGGTGT
>JBNLEN010000355.1:0-3132 GCA_050304975.1 Polyangiaceae bacterium | reverse complement strand
CACCTCGCACTGCGCGGCCCAATCTGCGGGGCCGTCAGTGCCGTCCGGTTCGTTGAGTTCTCCGCCCGGGCCAGTCGATGACGGCGGGCTCGGCTCTGAGGGGTGTTCACCGTCGAGAGGCAGCTCGCCGCCGGATGACCCGTCGCGTTCGGAACGGTCTTCCGATCCGCGCGCATTGCTGCCGCAGCCAGCTACCCAGCAAAGCAGTATCGAAAGGGTTGCAAGACGTCGCGCGGTGGCCGTGGCACTCAAGCCTGCCCGCTGAGCAAACACTGTGCCAAAGCGTCGCCCAAAGCTCGAGCTCGATTTGTCGGCGTTTGGTAGTTCAAATCTGCCGGGGCAAGTCCTTTGTGCTCAAAGGGCTGCAAGAAACTTCGAGCTCGCGTGCAAGGCTTGCACCTGTGGGGGTCTCTCGTGGACACCTACCTGTCTTCTTGTGCGGCCCAGCAGGTAGCATCAACGCTTTCATGATTGACTAGTCTGTCCCTGCCATGGGGGCGGGGGCGGAACGAAAGGCGTCGCTGGCCACAAACTCGGCAACGAAGTCGCGCCAGACGTAGCCCGAGGCTGTCAGCGCGCCTGACAGGGCCTCCAGCTGGGCGGCGTCGTCCTTGGGGTCTCGGACAGCATTCGCGCTGCGGTAAAAGTTGTTTACCATGCACGACATGGCGTTTGCATTTTGCGCCAAGGCGGCGCCCAGCTCCGCAGCGCCGTCATACGCGACCCCATCGAGCTCGCCAGTGACGTCGATCGGCTTGCCATCCTCGGTTTCCCGATACTGCCCGATAGAATCGAAGTGCTCGAGCGCGAGCCCCGGGGGATCGATGAGCGCGTGGCACACACCGCAGGAAGGCTCTGCTCTGATCAGCTCCAGCCGCTCGCGCGTTGTCAACGTCGGGTCGTCCGGCAGCTCCGTGATCACGCCGCCCCCAGGGTCCGATGGCGGGGTTCGGCAGAGGAACGCCAATGTGATGAATAGACCGCGACGCGTGGGCGAGCTGTGGTCAGGCACCGAGTGGCGCGTGAGAAATCCGGCCTGGGTCAAGATCCCCGCACGCCCCGTCTCTGGACTGAGGGTCAGCTGTTCAAAGCCCGCGGCTGGGGGAGCGACGCCGTAGATAGGAGCCAAGTTGGCATCGACGAAGGTCTGATCGCTGTTGAAGAATGAGCGGACATCCGCGTCTGGCGCGAGCACGACGCGCTTGATGAAGAGCTCCATCGCCTCCAGCATGGAGGCTTGTAACTCCGGACGCCAGCTCGGAAACAGCTCCGCGCTCTTGTCAACCACCATCACCAGCTCAGCCTGGGAGAGCTCTTTGAAGAACTCCGACATGTGTTCAACGGCGTTCGGGGCATTCAGTAGCGGCTCAGCAGCGGCTCTGATGCCTTCGGCGGTATCGAGCTGGCCGGCGGCGGCGGCGTTCAGCAACTCGTCGCTCGGGGTGCGCCCGGCAAGTAGGAAGGACAGCCGCGTCGCCATCGACGGGCCATCGTACACGAGACGCCCGCTGGTCTCATCGAGCGAGTTGGTCTCAACCCGGTACAGGAAGTTCGGCGACTGAAGCAACCCTGAGAGAACAGCCGACAGTCCCTCGCTGGGGCTGCCAGTTTGTTGTGCCACCTCCTGCCCCACACCGACCCACTGCTGCACTTCTTCTTGGGTCAGGTCTCGGCGGAAAGCACGCCTACCGAAGGTCTGAACAAACGTCGCAACGCAGGGGTCAGCAAGATCCTGTGGTGTACACCCGACCAGGGCTTGCCAGCGAGCATCGTCAGCGAAGACTTCTGTTGCTGCCACGTGACTCGCGGCCTCATACAACGATACCGCTCCCGATCTGATCGCCACCTCAGCGCTGCCGACTGTGGTGAAACCATCCACCGACAAGTCCGCCGGCAAGTCCAACGGCGAATTGAGCTCGCCAAGCAAATACGTCACGGAACCCGTAAACTCGGACTCGGTGAGAACCCTTAGTCGAGACACACCTTGGCTCAAGTCAACCCCGACCACGGGCGCACCGCCCGCGCCGGCCACAGCGGGTTCGGCTCCAGTGTTGGCGTCGCCTCCGGGCTCGCCACCGCTTGCCCCCATCATCAGGTCCATCTCGCCGTGAGGAGCGCCCCGAAGGGTGCCAGAGCTCTCCCCTGAGCAGGCCAGCGTCCAAAGCCCAAAGCCCCCCAGAGCGGCAAGTAATGATGCGCGCTTCATCAAGAAAGAGAATGCACTTCCCGCGCTGGATTACCAGCAAATCGAACGCTCGCGCCGTGAAAACCGCCAGCGCTCAAGTCCATAGATGAGCCAGGCCGAGAACACTTCACCCGCGCAAGAAACCGACCGCGCGTGATGGCTTCGGCCTCAAAGATTGAGTCAACCCGAGCGTGGATCAGCTTACGGCGCCGCCGGCAGGAGGCTTGCGGGCAATCCAGACGCAGTGCGCGGCTCCTTTGTTCCCTGGACGCGCCCTGACCCAATGTGGGTTCGCAGACATTCCGCAACTGTTCAGCCTATTCGTGAAGCGGGTATCAGCGCCAGCGGACCACACGCTGAACACGCCTCCCGGCTTTAGCGCACGCACCACGCGTTTGAGCCCGGCTGAGCTATACAAACTCTGATTTTGCGATTGGCTCATGGCTGAGGGGCCGTTGTCAACGTCCAGCAGGATCGCATCAAATTCGTCGTGGCTACTAGAGATCCGCTCACGGACATCCCGCGCGTGCGCCTGCACTCTGGGATCTGCAAGAGGGCTGCCCGCCAAATGCGCCAGCGGGCCCTGATTCCACTCAATGACTTCCTGAACAAGCTCAAGCACCTCAATCGTCGCGTCCGCCGGCAAGGAGCGAAGGCACGCCGCCAGCGTGAATCCCATTCCGAGTCCCCCCACCAAAACATGTGGGGCTGTGGTTGCCTGCAACTCGGCACAAGCTAGCTCAGCCATGGCTTCCTCTGAGAAATGCACACGGCTGTTCATTAGATCGCGTCCGTCTACCCGGATTACGAATTCCGCGCCGCGCCGGAACAGGCCAAGCTCATGCTCTCCATCTGGCGTTTGGGCGCGAGCAACGGACTGCCAAGGGACCATATCCTCTCATGGCATCCTTCGGGCAGCCGTGGCAAGCCGCTTCACAAGTCGTGCT
>JBNLEN010000354.1:0-3285 GCA_050304975.1 Polyangiaceae bacterium | reverse complement strand
AGAACGATGTCCAAAGCTGGCGCTCAGGCTTCAGTGGTGGTGTCCGTGGGCTGGAATGTCGGTCACGGAAGCCGCCAGACGCACGGCGTAAGCACCCCTACTGACGACACGTTCTCCGGCGGCGAGCCCGCGGACGATCTCGATTCGGTCACCATCCACAATACCGAGCTTGACGATGCGGCGCTCGAAGCTCTCGCCCTCTTTCTGAACATAAACCACGGACAGCGCTGACTCATCCAAAACAGCGCTCCTGGGAATGGACAGCGCTCGGCGTTGCTCCCCGGTCAAGACATGCACTTGAGCAAACATGCCGACTCGCAAGCGCTGCTCCGGATTATCAAACGCCACGAACAGCGGCAGCGTGCGTGAATGCGGATCGAGCAGGCCACCGACGGCAATGATCTGCTTCGCGCCCGCCTCGAAAGGCTGACTGAAACCTTCGACTTCGAACCACACACCACTAGGATGGGTCAACAGGCTGACGTGGCTCTCCGCCACGTGCACCTCGAGCCACAGTCGCTCTAAGTCGACGATGCGAAACATGCGATCGCTTTGCTCGACGAAACTGCCAGGTGCGACCACCTCGACAATCGTTCCGGCGATGGGTGAACGCACCTCAAAGCCACCGCGACCGCGAGTGCCCTGCAAGCGGTTGGCTTGTCCAAGCCTCAAACGCGCCGCCTTCAACCCAGCTTCGGCTTGCTGCTCTTCAAACCGAGCCTCAGTGACGCGTCGCTCCGGAATCGCTCCCTTTTCCAGCAACCCCTCCAAGCGCTCGCGCTCGCTCCGGGCTTGATTGACAGCGATTTTGGCCTGCAAAGACGCCTGCTGCAGCGCCGCGAAGTCCCCCTGATCCGAGAGGCGCGGAGTCAGCGTCGCCAGCAGGGCATTTTGCTCCACCCGGTCTCCCACTTGCGGGAAGTCCTCCGCGAGCTGCACGCGCCCAGCTACCGGGGGAGTGACCAGCGCTTCGCCCCCGGCGCGAGCGCGGATGGTGCCATACGCTTCAAACGAGCTGTGCAACTCTCCCTCTTCGGCGGGCGCGGTCGCAAATTCCGTCGACCACTGTTGTTCCTTCAGAAAGGAGATCGTGGTCCCTGGTGGCTCGGGTTCTGGCGCTACGGCATGCGCAGCCGCCTCATCGCCGTGCACGACCACCTCACCCAAAGCATGTACGCTCGAAAAGCCCTGCCCCTCGAGCTCGACTCTCAGGGGCATGCTGCCCGCAACCTTGGGCGTCAACTGCAGCTCGAAAATGCCCGGTCGGGCGATCGCATCCGAGCTGGCGTTGCCCGCGCTCCCCAAATCCAAGCGAGCACTGCCGCTCTGCAGCGGACTGAAATCAGTCAGGCGTGTGACATGGATCAGAGCCGTAGAAGGCTTTCCGACCACCAACGGGGTGACCTCCATGAATAGCTCGGCGGAATCCGTGTAGTGAGTAAAACTGAGGGCCGCTTCGCCGTGACCGCCATGCCCATGGTCAGAGTGTTCATCGTGACCGTGTTCATTGTGAGCGTGCTCACCCGACGCGTGATCGTTGTGGCCGTGCTCATCGTGGCCGTGGTCGTCGTGGGAATGCCCAGTTTGACGCTCGCAGGCTGCGCAAAGCACGAGGCTTGCTAAGCAGATCCGGTTCAAGCTTCGCCGCGCAGTCAAGGTTCTTGTCCTCCGGTCAAACGCCTCTGCTGTAGCCAAGCAAGCCTGACCGCTAGCTCGAGTTCGAGCGTTCGCAGTTCATCCTCGGAAGCGCCGCGATAGGCGTCGAGCAACTCCAGAATCGAGAGTTCGCCTCCCGCATAAGCCGCTTCTGCCACCTCCACCAGCTGCGCAGAGCGTTCACTGTCAGCGCGCAGTTCTGCGAGCACCTCTCGGGAGTACTTCAGGCGAGCTTTCCAATGCTGGGTCTCCCCTTCCCACTGCTGGCGGATCCAAGTGGCGCGGCCCTGATTCGCGCGGCGCGTCGCGCGTGCCTGGGTGGCGTTTCCTTGACCGCGATCAAACAAGGGCAGGTCAATCGCGAGTCCGATCCGAAAGCCGTGTCGGTCTTGCCCGTTGCCCACGGCGCGCTTCCAGCCCCCCGAGAGCTCGAACTCGGGAACCCAAGCGCGATCGGCCGCCTCCGCTTCGGCTCCGGCTGCCCGCGCCTCCAACTCGAGAGCCTGGACTGCCGGAGCCTCATTCGCGGGCGCGCTGCTGGGGATCTCGTTCGGCAGCAATTGACCAACGACTCGAGGCCATTCACGCGCCGCAGCTACGTTTGAAGTCCCGAGCCATGTCTGCAACTTCAGCCATGCGGCTTCCCGTTCCATTTCTACGGCGAGCTGCGATGTTTCAGCGCGCTTGAGTTCCTGGCTCAGGCGTTGGCTCGCATAGCGCGAGACTTCTCCCGCGGCTGCGCGTTGCTCCATCGTCTTCGCCATTTTGGACAAGCGCCGGAGCCACTTGGCACGCGTTTCAAAACGCTGCTGCAAGTACAGCAGCTCGTAGAATGCTCGGCGCACCTCATGCCTGAGGTCCAAACGCTGCTGCTGTCCGTCGGCCTGCAACGACTGCGCGCGCCAGTGAGACGCTTCCTGGCTCAGTCCCCGCTTGCCCGAAACGTCAAAGCGCTGGGAGAGTGTCAGTCCCTCTTCCCAGTTGGAACCGTCACCCAGAAGCTGTTCCCGTTCGTAGGCCAACTTGGGATTCGGCCAAAGGGCGCGCTGCTCTCCGGCCGCCCGCTGCGCTTCAACCGAACTATCCAGCCATTGCTTCAGCTCCGGGCGTCGCTCTACCGATGCAAGCGTCTGCTGCAGCGTCAGCGGCTCGGCTTGGCTCTCCACGGCCAAACTGAGTAGGCTGCCCACTAGGCAAACACTCCAGATAACCGAAAACCGACCAGCGATCGGTCTTTTGAACAAACGTCGGTAACGTGCAGACATAGCGAACAGGCCTTCAAAGCAAGCTGACGAACATCTCAGCCAGATGATGCAGTGGGTCCGTGGCAGCGATAGATAGCCCCAGCGCGAACAACAACGCCAAGCTTTCGGGGTGTGAATCGACTCGCGAAGAGTACGACTGCTCCCCCAGCAGTGCCTCGATCCTGGCCACCACGTTCGAGCCACCAAACCCTGTGGTCGCTGGCCATGTCGTCGCTGGCCGAATCGCGGCTACGCTCGGCGGCAGCGCCGCAGCCACCGCCGCACGTCTCGAGGTGGACACAGCCCGTGCAGAAGTCGGGTCTCAACTTGCGATACTCCGAGACTTCGGGTGCGCCGAGCAGCGCTGCGAGATCGACTTCGGGAT
>JBNLEN010000353.1:0-3391 GCA_050304975.1 Polyangiaceae bacterium | reverse complement strand
ACACCGATACGCCGCGACAATAACGCCACCAGCTTGCCGTATTCGTGACGGAAGAAGTGGGGTTCGAGTTCAGTGGACGATTCGACGGACAAACAAGCCTACAGACTCGCTCCGGGCGAGCGCGCGGGTTCTATTGCGTGACTATCTGAATGACTTCCACGCCTGAGCCAGGCCGCACCAGCCCCGGACATTCGCTCGCGATTCGCGCGGCCTCATCCAAAGACTCCGCCTCGACGATCATGTAGCCGCCGACCAGCTCTTTGACTTCGGTGAAGGGGCCGTCTTTGGCTGCGTCGACGGTGACCAGCTTGCCTTCCCCCAGCTTACCTCCTGGATCCGGCAGGTTGGCCTTGTACTTCTCCATCCACGCGCCGAACTTGGCGTACATCTCTTGCATCTGTGCGGGTGACGGCTTGCTGCCCTCGCCAGTGGGAAGGCTGCGCTGCATACAAAGGAACTTGGGCATGATTTCTCCTTGGATTGTCGCCGGTCAAAAGCGACCGACACCCCATGACGCGTGACAGGAATGGTTTTGGACACTTCCCGACAAATTTTCAAATACCCACGAAAACGGGACCAAATACCGAACAATATCGAAACTTTAGACCGTGACCTGGTGACACCCTGGTGGACTGAACCGAATGCCGGCGGGGAGCGATTCGCCGTGGCCGGCTTCAAGCGCCCCCCTGGTCCTCGGTTGTTCGCGGATCCGGGTTTGCCGACAGGTGCGCCCAAAGCTACGACAATGCTGTGCCCCAAACAATGAAAGCACTGGTCAAGTCACGCCGAGAGCCCGGTCTGTGGTTAGAAGACGTCCCGGTTCCGGTCCCGGGTGACAGCGAGGTGTTGATCCGCGTCCTGAAGACGGGGATCTGCGGCACCGACTTGCACATCTACAACTGGGATGATTGGGCGCAGAAGACGATCCCGGTGCCGATGGTTGTGGGACATGAGTTCGTCGGAGAAATCGTGGGCTTGGGCTCGCAGGTGCGAAATTTCAAGCTTGGTGAGATTGTCAGCGGCGAAGGTCACGTCGTGTGCGGCGTGTGTCGCAATTGCATGGCTGGACGCCGCCACCTGTGCGCCAAGACAGTAGGCCTCGGTGTCAACCGTCCGGGCGCCTTCGCTGAGTACGTGGCGCTGCCACAGGCCAATGTGTGGGTACATGATCCGAACATCCCCCGCGAGATCCAGGCGATCTTCGATCCCTATGGCAACGCGGTACACACGGCGCTGACGTTTCCGGTACTTGGTGAAGACGTGCTGATCACCGGCGCGGGACCGATCGGGCTGATGGCCGCGGCTGTAGTGCAATACTCTGGCGCTCGCTACGTCGTGATCACAGACGTCAACGAAGACCGCTTGGCTTTGGCACAGAAGATGGGCGTCACCCGAGCCGTCAACGCAAAGACGACTAGTTTGAAGGACGTGCAGCTAGAGCTGGGAATGGAAGAAGGATTTGACGTCGGTCTCGAGATGTCCGGCAACGAATCCGCCTTCCGCGACATGATCGCCAACATGTGTCATGGCGGAAAGATCGCCGTGCTCGGCATTCCGGAGCAGGGCATGGGTATCGATTGGAAGACCGTGATCTTCAACATGTTGACCATCAAGGGGATCTACGGGCGTGAAATGTACGAGACTTGGTACAAGATGACCGTGCTGCTCCAGGGCGGATTGGACATTTCGCCAGTGATCACCCACCGCCTGGATTATCAGCAGTTCGAACAAGGTTTCGAAGCCATGCGCAGCGGTAGCTGTGGCAAAGTGATCTTGACCTGGGCTGAGGGCTGACCGTCGCCGTCGCGCGACACGGATTGAGAATTGAGGAATGATCCATGACTGAAGCGTTCCGTAAACACCTCAGCAGCGAGCTGCAAAGCATTCGTGACGCCGGGCTCTACAAGACGGAGCGCGTGATCACCACCCACCAGCGGGCGCACATCGCGACCCAAGAGCGCAGCGAAGCGCTGAACCTGTGCGCCAACAACTACTTGGGCCTGGCTGATCACCCTGAGATACTGGAGGCGGCACACCGAGCAGTGGACGAGTGGGGTTATGGCGCGGCTTCGGTGCGCTTCATCTGTGGCACGCAGAGTGTACACAAGCAATTGGAAGCGGCGGTCAGCCACTTCTTCGGCAGCGAAGACACCATCTTATACTCGTCCTGCTTTGACGCCAACGGCGGCTTGTTTGAAACGCTGCTCGGTCCGGAAGACGCGGTGATCAGCGACCAGCTGAACCACGCATCGATCATCGATGGCATCCGGCTGTGCAAAGCTCAACGCTACCGTTACGCCAACAATGACATGGCTGATCTTGAAGCGCGCCTGAAGGAAGCCAGCAGCGCGCGCTTTCGCTTAGTCGCCACCGACGGAGTGTTTTCCATGGATGGCATCGTTGCCAACTTGCCGGGGATCTGCGACTTGGCCGACAAGTATGACGCCATGGTGATGGTCGACGACTCCCACGCCACCGGCTTTTTCGGACCGACGGGACGTGGTACCCCCGAATATCATGGCGTCATGGACCGAGTGGACATCATCACTTCCACCTTGGGCAAAGCGCTCGGCGGAGCTAGCGGCGGCTTCACCACTGGACGCAAAGAGATTGTCGAGCTCTTGCGTCAACGTAGCCGCCCATACCTGTTTTCGAACAGCGTCTGTCCTGTGATCGCGCGCACGACGCTGCGGGTGTTGGAAATGTTGGAAGACTCCACGGCGCTGCGTGACAAGCTGGCGGAAAACACCGCGCACTTTCGGGACGGCATGACAGCGAGAGGCTTTGACATTCGCCCAGGAGATCACCCCATTGTTCCGATCATGCTGGGCGATGCCACGCTCGCAGTACGCATGGCAGATCGCCTACTGCAAGAAGGGGTGTACGTGATCGGTTTTTCCTACCCGGTGGTACCCAAAGGCGCTGCGCGTATTCGAGTGCAAGTCTCAGCTGCGCACAGCACCCGCGACCTAGACCGGGCGATGGATGCGTTCGTGCGAGCGCGCGACGCTACTCCGGCAAACTGACGACCCAAAGATCCGCCGCGCCGTCACTCTCGATCTCCGACTCTCCAACAATCATCTGCTGTTCGAATCGACCACCAGCGACAATCGCCTGGCCGCGTGCATCGTAGGCGACGTCCTGCAGCTGATCGTTGCCCGGGCCACCAAAGTGCCGCAGCTCCAGAATTTCACCTGTCGTATCGAGCGATGCAACAAACGCATCCTCAGCGCCGTTGCTGATCAACTCCAGCTCACCAAAGCGGGCGTCACCATTGACGGCGCCGCAGACGTAAATCGTAGCGGGACCAATCGCCATGCCGTCGCCGGAGTCCTCCCGACCGCCACCGAAGGTCCGCTGCCAGCGCAGCTCACCAGCGGACGAGAACGAC
>JBNLEN010000352.1:0-3466 GCA_050304975.1 Polyangiaceae bacterium | reverse complement strand
AATTCCGCGTCGCTGACGTCCAGCTTGTTGATGAACACCACCAAGTGCTGGATCCCGATCTGGCTAGCCAACAGCACGTGCTCTTTGGTCTGCGATTGCAAACCTTGAGAGCCGTCAACTAGCAAGATAGCGCCGTCCATCTGCGAGGCGCCGGTGATCATGTTCTTGACGTAGTCGGCGTGTCCAGGGCAGTCGATGTGCGCATAGTGACGCTCAGCCGACTCGTACTCAACGTGTGAGGTGCTGATCGTGATGCCACGCGCTTGCTCTTCCGGAGCGTTGTCAATCTCCTGAAAAGACCGCACCTTACCGCCGTGGTCATGAGCCATCACCGCTGACAAGGCTGCCGTCAGTGTGGTCTTGCCATGGTCCACGTGACCAATGGTGCCGACGTTGATGTGCATCTTTCTGTCCTGCTGATTGAACACTGCTTTGCTCTACTTTCCTCCTGGCTGCTGGAGCGACATTGCCTCAGCGCTGGAACCTGTTGAAACCACAAACGAAAAAACCCCTCAGGCAAGCGCCGGAGGGGTCTCATTTCAGGAGTCGAACTGTAACTACCTGGGAGTCTCCGGTCGCAGACATGCCTCAGCTGATGATGATGAGCGTGAGATCAGCAGCTGTGAGATCAGCAGCTGTGCCCTGGCGCCATCAATGAGGCGTGATGTTGAGAGTGACCGGAACATGGTGAGCGTGAAGGATAAGAGTTTAATCGAAGCTGTCAAGCGCGAGTCGCCATCAGCAGCTTTTGCAGCAAGTTTTCAACCCAAAGCTGATCTACGTCCTGTGGCAACGAACACTGCTCGGCGGCTGCCAGCACTTGTTGTTGCAGCTCGGAAGTTTGCTTGAGCAGCTGCTCGTAACGCCATACCCCTTCACGGATCTGAATCAGCTCTTGAGCGTCCACTCGGCGCACGCGCAGCTCACCATCGCGCAGCAGCTCCAAACCTGACCGCATCAAACGAACCAAATGCATGGCATGCTTGGTATCGTAGCCGTACTTGGCCTCCAGCGCAGCGCGCGCCGGATTGCGATGCGTCAACCAAGCTTGGTAGGCCTCCCAGTGTTTCATAGCGCCGCGGTATTTCTTCTCTGCGTTCAGCGCTGACACCACATCCGCCGGGATGCCCAACGCCCTGGTCGCCACCGCCCGCAAATGCGATTCTAACTCTGCCTCGTTCACGCCGAGCACGTCCTGCTGAAATTCTTGGAGTCGCTGCCCAACCGCAATCCGAGTCTCCTTAGGCATCTCGATGGTGTCAATGCTGTAGGCGCGGAGCTTGTCCGCGATCGCCTGCTCCAAGCGGCTCTGGTCATCCCGACCGAGCGTGCCTGCTTCTGGCAGTCCAAAGTCCTCTCGCTGCGGCTTGCGTTGCGGTGGATTCAACAGCCAACCGCGGTGCGTCTGGATCTTCTTCAGTTGGGCCAGCGCGTAACCCAGATACGTCTGCTGCACCTTGCGCGTCAGAAAGCGCTCTCGATGTTGATAGAGCTGTCGCCAAGCGTCGGTCGCGTGCACCCAGTCGCGCTCGTCGGCGAACAAGATCTCGAGCGCGTTGGGGTTAGCCGCGCAGCACAGCTTCAGAAACTTGGCGATGTCGAACACGACGCTTTCGGTCTTGATCCCCATCGCCTGGGAAGTGCTTGGGTGCGCGCGCAGCTTCGCTTCAATCGAGCGAAACAGATTGCCAGCGAGCGGCTGCTCATACTGATCGAAGCTTTCGAACAACGCCGTTCGCACGTTTAGCGGCGCGACGCACACCCCTCGCAGATCCACGTCGGAGCCAGCGCCCGCGGTGCCGTGAGCTTGACTGCCTGCCAAACACACGAATATCGTGTGCGCCTCGACCTCAAACGACGGCATCCTACAATTCCGCCAGACGCAGGCTCAACACAAGCTCATTCAGCTCGGCGGCATTGGTCGGTTCCTCCGGCAAGTGGCTGTCCGCGTGAGCCTGGTCGAGCTGCACTTCCAAACGGTCCAACAGCTGCTCATGCTGCGCAAGCTCACTGGGTAGTAGCGCCTCTTTCTCCATCCCCGCGCTCTTGCGCGCGACGAGCTCCGCCACTTCGCTCAACTGAAAGTCGAGGTTGAGCGTGTTGATGTTGGCGACGACTTCGCCGCTTTTCATCAGATGTATCCCGGTCAGCAGCACGCGGTACGCGTAGAGCAAGTGTTTGACGGTCGGGTTGGGCTCGCGCAATCGATGGCGCCGTCCACGGGCGAAGCCCCGGTAGTGGCGCACCGTCGGGCGTGTAATGCAGCCCTGGGCCACGGTCTTCAGCTCTGCGTGCGCCGGGGTGCTGAGCACCACCAACGGCGAATACAGCTGTTCCATGACATACCCATTGTGGTTGCACAGCATGCGCGCAAATTTGCGGATGTCATGCGCCACCCAGTCCAGATCAACCTGGGAGTCATCCATGATGCTGATGGTTTCTTTGGGCGGATTGAGGCCCAGCATCTGACGCGCGGGCAACAGGAAGGCGCCCCGCAAGTCGACATCACTGTCCGGTGATGGAAAGCCGTACAGATGGGCGCCACTGATGGTCGCAAACACGGGTGGTGGTCCGCGGCGCGCCACCTGCGCCAAGTGATCCCGGTCCAGCATGGACCAGATACTCTGAAGTTCCGCTTCGGCGATAGTCATGTTAGTTTTTGTTGGTTTTGGTGTCGGACAGGCTCGGAGGGATTTGCAGGCGCCTTTCGAGCAAAGCGCGGATAGCCTGGCTGGGCGCCGCGTCGAGCGCAAGCTCTCGGTAGTGAGACGTGAGCTGGGTGTTGCCGCAGCGCCGGTGAAGATCCGCCAACACCGCGGCCCAGTGGTACGAACCTTCGAGCCAAGTCGGAGGCCAGGCACCCGAACCCTGGTTGCCACGGTTGCCACGCGCAGCATCGAGTAACGCCAGCGCCGCCGCCGGCCCTTTCCACTCGGCCAGCGCCACCGCGCGGCTCAAGCGATGCATGGGCGAAGGAGAGACTTGCTCTAGCAGCTCGTAGTATTCGACGATCTTATCCCAACGTGTTTGCTCGAAACTTTGCGCCAGGCAATGCTCGGCCGCAATCGCCGCCTCCAGGTGGTAGCGCGAGGGGTGTTCGCCCACGGCAGAGGCTTCAAGCCAAGCGATGCCCAGCTGGATGCGCTCCGCATCCCAGCTATCTCGATCCTGCTCCTGGAGCAGAACCAGCGCGCCGGCATCATCCTGGCGTGCGTTCAACCTAGCGGACTGCAAGAACATCAATGCCAGCAGCGCCGACGACTCTGCGCATTGGCTCACGGGGTGCTCTGCTAACAACTGCCCAAGGCGAATCGCCTCATCACAGAGTTCTTGGCGAATCGCCAGCTCGGAGTGGGAAGACAGGTAGCCTTCCGTGAACAGCAGGTAGAGGATCTCGTGCACACGAGCAAGGCGCTCGACGTAGCATTCTGGGGCGAGGTCTGAACTGTCGTTGCCGGGGACCGGC
>JBNLEN010000351.1:0-3688 GCA_050304975.1 Polyangiaceae bacterium | reverse complement strand
GCCTGGTACCCGCTTCGATGCGGCCCTCCAGTCTGAGAGTGACAGGTGTCGGAGAGTTCTGCGCGACTTCACGAACGCGGTTCGTGCAGGTGACGTGCCACCGAACCGCTGCTCATACTAGGGGAGTCTTCGACTCTCGACAGAGCGCAGCTTTGCTGCATGGGTCCGTCATGGCCTGGGAAAGCCGTGCGGGTGGGTCGCTTCCTCGTGACCGGAAAGGTGGATCTCCACCCGTCGATCGTAAAACCAGCTCTCTGGGCCAACCCCGCGCGCTCGTTTTTCTCCGACGGTGGCGATGCGCATCCGTGTTGGGTCAACTCCCATTCGGACCAAGTAGCGTTGCACGGTTTTTGCGCGCAACTGGGCGAGGTGGGAGTTCTCCTGGCGACTGCCGCGTGGATCTGCGTACCCGTAGATCACGATTTGTTTTCCGCGCAGCGTTCCGTAGCGCATGCAATAGGCGACTTGACGAAGCGTTTGCTCGTCCAGCTCCCGCAGGGCGTAGGTGTCGGTCGTGAAGTGCAATCCGCTCGCACGGTCATTGGGCAGGTCGCAAACAAGAAATAGCGGACCCGCCCGTCGCTGGTTTTTTCGGGCCGCTGTTGGACCTGATGGTTCGCCTGTGGCATTCGCGCCCCCTGCGGAGTCAGCGGGAGCTCCAGACTCTGCGTCGGGGCGTTCCGGGTCGATATTGGCGCGGTTGGTCACGTGGACGTACCCCACAGGCTGGTCGAGGGGCAGCTGCGAGGCGGAGCAGCTAAGCAGGACCAAACCGGCTCCAATGTGTAGTAGTTCTTTTGTTGGTCTTCTCATTTCCCTAAAATCAATGGGTGTTTCGTTTGCGGATCCAAACTGCCACAGCGGTCAGGCATGTCAAACGTGGCATCAAGGGGATGCAGGCGAGCGTGCGGAGGCGTTTGTGGATTGGGTTTCTAGCGACAGCGCTGGGCGCGGTTGGTGGTTGCACAGGAGACGCACCGGAAATAGAGCTGGGGCGCGACGGCGGAGCGCAGCAACGGCCTTCAGACGATGCGGGCATGGCGACTACACGCGGGCGTGAAGTGATCTATCCAATCCCCGACGACCAAAACGATGAGGTTGGAGCAATGGCGGTGGACGCTCAGTTCCTATATTGGTCGCAGCTCAGCCGAGGGCTGGTGCGCGGACCGAAGGACGGAAATGGAGAAACGCTGCGACTGGGCACGTGGAATGCTACCGCTGTCGGGCAAGAGTTGGTGGTGGCAGGCGACGTCGCGTACTGGTTAGATATGACAACGCTCAAGATGTCGAACGCAGACGCGAGCGGCTATCGAGAAGTCGCGCTGCCTTGGTATGGCTCCAACTTGGCGGTGGCGGCTGAGTTTGCCTACGTCACCACGCGAGGTTGTGCCGCGATCGCCCGGGTTTCTCTTTCCGATTGGGAGATCCAGACGGTCGCTCCAGAACAACCGGCATCGGGGTCTGCAGGGCGCAGCTACCTGGCGGTTGACGGCGAGCGTGTGTACTGCGCTGGCTGGCAGCGCGTGTTCGTGTTTGACCACTTTGGTCCAGGGCTGGAGCTGACGGATGCGGCGGAGAAGATCAGCGGGCTGGCGATTGCTGATGGCGCGCTCTACTACTTGGACCGCACCGTCGATACTATGCATCTGAAACGGTTGTCTGAGACCGATTCGCCGTCAAAGCCGGAAATCCTGGCCACCGAAAATGTGCTTCCCCAGTCTCCGCTGCTGTGGGACCCACCGCGAGAGCAGTTGCTGTTTACGTCATCGCGTCGGCTCTACTCGTATTCGCTCGTGCGAGAAGAGCTTGAGGTGCTCGTGGCGGACATCCATTCCGGCGGGGGACTTGCCGTCGATGAGACCCATGTGTACTGGGGGAACTCGACGCCGAATACCGCCTCGATCGAGCGCATGCGGCTCGATTGAGTTGAACTACAGGTCGCAGAACTGCCAGGGGCGCGCCATCGCCAACTCGACGAAGGCGCGCAAGCTGGCGGACCGCAAGCGTGAGGCGGGGTAGACCAGATGGATCGGCAGCGGCGGCAGCTCGAACTTGGGTAGTAGAATCTTCAAGCGCCCCGCCTTCACCGCCTCGACCACTTGATAAGACAGCAGCCTGGCGATCCCACCGTCCCGCTCTGCATGGCCGATCGCTGCGTCAGCGCTGTTGGTCGTGTACATCGGCTTGAACGCGAGGCGCTCATCCGAGCTATCTCTGCAGAAGTTCCACTCCGGCGTGCGACCCAGGGACGTGAAGTGGATCAGGCGATGGCCTAGCAAGTCGCTCGGTTTTCGGATCCGCTTGTGAGCGCCAAGATAGTCCGGACTCGCCACCAGCACTCGGCGAGTCTTTCCCACCAGGCGCGCTCGAAGTGTGGAGTCCTCCAACTCACCAATCCGCACCGCGACATCCACGCCTTCTTCCATCAGGTTGATGATGCGGTCAGCCAGGGTGAGTTCACCGGTGACGGTGGGATTGGCTTCCAGGAACTCGCACATCAGCGGAGCGACTTGAAGCCGTCCAAACACTGTCGGGGCCGCGACCACGAAGTGCCCGGTGGGTTGCGTGACCTCCGCACGTGCCCGACTTTCCGCCTCATCGACCGCCGCCAAGATGCGGCGAGTCTGGTCCAGGTAGCGCATGCCGGCATCGGTCAGATTGACGGTGCGCGTCGTGCGCGTGAGCAAAGCGATGCCCAGATGTTCTTCTAGAGCAGCCACGAGTCTGGTGACTGCCGAAGCAGACATCTTCAAACGCCGCGCGGCAGCGCTGAAGCCGCGCTCCTCAGCCACGGTGGCAAACACGGTCATGGCTTCCAAGCGGTCCATGACTATTGCATAACACGCAATAGTGTATTGTAAATTGCTCTAATTGTTCCAGGTGCATCCGGGGCCTAAACCCTCCTGGCCGGTGACGAGGTGTCACGGGCAATTCACAGGAGTGAAGATCATGAATCGTATTGCCACGCCATCCAGCATCAGTGCAGCCCCCGCCGCTTCCCAACCACTACTTGAGGCGGTGAAGAAGCAACTCGGGTCCGTGCCCAACTTGTTTCGCGTCGTCAGCAACAGTCCGGCAGCGCTGGAAGGTTACCTTGGGCTCAACTCAGCCCTCTCCAAGGGCGCCCTCGACGCCAAGACCCGAGAGCGGATTGCGCTGACGGTAGCAGAGCGCAACAGTTGTGGTTATTGCCTCTCGGCACACACGTACATTGGCAAAAACATTGCCAAGTTGGAGCAAAAGGAGCTCAGCGCCAACCGCGCCGCGAAGTCATCGGATCCGAAAGCGGAGGCGGCGCTGCGTTTCGTAGCAGAGATCCTCGCGACCCGAGGGCACGTCTCAGACGACGCGCTCGCGAAAGTGCGCTCTGCTGGTTACGGCGACCCTGAGCTGATCGAGATCGTCGCCCACGTGGCGCTCAACACACTCACCAACTACGTCAACAGCGTCGCCCGAACGGAGATCGACTTTCCGGTCGTCACCGACGAAGCAGCGGCGTGATACTCAAGCGGACGCCTCCGTGGCGTACAACCACGGAGGCGATCGTGCACGAAACAATGTACTGCGGGTCACACCTACACAGATGCGTGCTGAGTGGGCCGTTGAAACGCCAACAACCTAGGCTCAATATCGCTGAAAAGCGATGCCGTATTGGGTAAACACGTAGTGGTAGAATTCTCCGGAGGGG
>JBNLEN010000350.1:0-3757 GCA_050304975.1 Polyangiaceae bacterium | reverse complement strand
CCGTGGGCGGAGCCCCGAGCGGTGCCGGTGGCATGCCCTCGGGCGGCGGTGGAAACGCTCCGACTGCAGGAAGCGGCGGTGACGGCAGTATGGCCGGTGCCGGCGGCGCGGTAGAGCCAAAGCCTCCGCTGCCCCCAGGCTCCCCCGCGACTGATCTGGTCGCTAGCTGGAAGCTCGGTTGGAACCTCGGCAACTCATTGGATGTTCCGACTGGAGAAACCGATTGGGGCAACCCTGCCATCACGCCAGAACTACTTCAGGCGGTAGCCAACACGGGTATCGGCGTGGTCCGCATTCCTGTTACTTGGTCACTGTTTACGGGCGCAGGCCCGACCTACACGATTGATGCAGCGCGCCTAGCTCGCGTCGAGGAGGTTGTGGGCTATGCGCACGCCGCCGGACTGACCGCAATCATCAACGTGCACCACGACGGCGCCGACAACTGGGATCCACCGTCAGACGGAGTCGAGTGGTTGACGCTTGATGACATGAGTGGGGCCGTTGAAGAACGTTTTCAGGCCGTCTGGGAACAGATCGCGACCCACTTCGCAAACCACGACACCAATCTCGTGTTTGAGTCGATGAACGAAATTCACGACGGCTACCCGTCGATCGACAATCCACCACCACAAGCTCAGTACGACATGATCAACCGGCTGAACCAGCTATTCGTGGACGTCGTGCGTCAAGCTGGCGGACAAAACCCCGACCGCTACTTGATCGTCCCCGGCTACAACACGAACATCGATCTCACGCTGGACGGTTTTGTATTGCCCAATGACTCTACCCCCGACCACTTGATTCTGTCGGTCCACTACTATGATCCGTATACCTTCGCCTTGACGGGAGAAACTCAGACCTGGGGCTCAGCGTCACCGAACAATGATGGCTGGGGGCAAGAAGACTTCGTCGTGACGCAATTCGACAAACTCGTCGAGCGCTATGTCAGCCAGGGCCAGCCAGTCATCATCGGTGAATACGGAGCAACCAACCAGGATGGTGGCGACTACCGCCGGTATTATCTCGAGTACGTCACCAAGGTCGCTGCAGACCGAGGGATAGTTCCGATCTACTGGGACAACGGAGGCACCGGGACCGGTGCGGAAAACTTGGGTCTTTTTGACCGTTCGTCGAACTCGGTCGCGTTCCCAGCGATCCTTGACGCTTTAGTGCGCGCAGCCACGAGCGAATACAGCCTCGATCAGGTGGCCCCCCCCGCCTCAAACTGAACGGCAGCGCTCAAAAGTAGAAGTTCTCGACCATCCACACATCGCCAGAAGGCGTCTCATAGTACCCGCAAGCGACACTCTTGGCTGACTCATCCATCATGTTCAGATAGTGCCCACACGCCTCGAAGTCGGCACAGGAACCTTCGTCGAACATCTGCTGGTGGCACAGGCCAATAGTCGACTCCACGGAACGATACCCGGGGCACTCGTTCTGTGCCGCATTGTTCAAGCTCCCCGGCGAACAGATTTTGGCCCGAATGCCACCGTGATAGGTGTCGTTTTCGTAGTCGTATTGCGCTTGCTGGTTTGCACACTCTTCGCCTTCAGTGTGGCGTGCAACTGGTTCGAGGCACTCGCAAGCTCTGAATTGGTTGATTCGCGCGACGCAGTCCGCATAGAAGTCGCCAGTCGAGGGTGGGGTCGGGGTACAATTCGGCTCGGGGACGCACGTTTCGGGATCATCGCTGGAGTCTGGCGCACCTCCCATTTCGTCTGGCAATCCAGCATCTGAACCCTCAAACGCCATGCCTCCAGAGGCTTCATCATCGGAGGTCGAGCCTCCAGACAAGATACCACCAGCGGCCATGCCTCCGCTGCCGCCGGGGGACATGCCAGCTACGCCTCCGGCCCCACCGCTGGGCGCCGGCGCCGCCCCACCAGCACCGGCTTGGCCGTCTGCCCCGGCACTTGCGCCGCCCGCTACGGAAGCGCTTCCGCCAGAATCTGTCCCGCCTGCGCTGAGCGCATTCGCCCCCGAACCGTCGTTGGAGGCACAGGCTCCGAGACTCCAGAGCGCCGTGGCGCAAAGGGTTACAGTAACTGACGCGCGACGGCGCAGGGTCTTGCGCCCGCCCGATGTACCGGCGCTCCGCATGCCCAAACGGTACGCAAGAACCATGGGAGCATGCTGGAGCCAAATCCTGTGCATGTCCATGTGTACGGCTCGTGACGTCTCCGGAAAGGGTTGCTTGAACGTCCGAGACGAACCCAGGACGCGTCGACGGGGCCATGCGATCGGAATTTCCCCAACTCAGCGGAAACGGCGTTCACTTGTACACTCGGTCGGTGCCGTCCGGCGGCAACCCCCCGGGGGTTTCTGAGAAGTAGTGCGAGCGACCGCTGGGGCCCCCAAGTGACAAGCAACGCAACCATTGACTCCAATTCCGCGCTGGTTCAAGACGCAAGACCCGTTTCACCTTCGGTGAAGCAGCTGATCGCTGGCGGTAGGACACTCGGCACTGGCGCGGATACGCCGAGCTCGACTATCCACTGCATACCTTGAAACGTCTCGCACTACGGCTGGCTTTTGCCTCGGGACTGACGGGCCTCATGTATGAGGTTCTTTGGCTGCGCATCTTCACCGGCATTTTGGGCAGCTCCACCCTGAGCGTCAGCGCCGTGGTCAGCGTCTTCCTGCTCGGCACTGCTTTGGGAGCGTATGTCTTCGGCAAGCTCTGCGACCGCTTCGTTTCCCAGCTGAAAGCTTACGCTCTGCTAGAGGGCGGCGCCGCGGTGGTCGCTGCGCTCGCGGCTTTCGTATTCTTCGGAGCAGGAAGCGGTGGCTGGTTCGATGATCAATCGTTGCCGCAAGGCAGCGAGTTCATGCTGGCGCTGGCCTTCGTCTTCTTGCCCGCGTTTTTCGTTGGAGCCACCGTGCCTGTGCTGGCCGCGGCGAGCATTCGGCTCGGCGAAGAAAGCCGAAAAGACCTTTCGGCATTGTACCTGAACCACAGCCTAGGAGCAGCGCTGGGCGCCGTGGGCACGGTCTTCTTGGTCGGCAAGATCGGCTACGCGTCGACCTACGCCGCCACGGTAGGGATCGGCGTGAGCGTTGCGCTGCTGGCTTGGCTAGTCGCGGCCAAGGGTTGGCTAGCCACAAACTCGGAGGTCGCGAAGGCTAGCAAGACTCCCGCGGCTGAAACGCACGACCACGATCCCCCGCCACCCTCTGAAGACCCAAGAACCAGCCCCAAATTGAGCCGCTGGATCTACGTCTCATTCGCAACGGGCTTCGGTGGGCTGGCGTTTGAAGTCGTTTGGTTCAGGGTAGCCAGTCACGTCAATCAGGCCACGCTGCCGGCGTTCGGAGCCCTGTTGGGGACGTACCTGCTGGGCATGAGTTTGGGCAGCCTATTCAGCGCGAGGCTGCGTTCGATCAAGAACGAACCACGGTTCGTCGCGATGCTGCTGAGTTGCGCCAGCCTGTTTTGTCTGGTGGCCCTGCCCGCAGTCGTCTACGCGGGGGAAAACAGCGAGGACAAGCCCAAAGCCCTGGTCTCGCTGCTGCTTGCGGGGCTGACGTTTACGCTGGGTTCGGCGTATCCGCTCGTCGTGCGCCTGCACGTCGCCGAAATCGGGCACATGGGGCGGGGCGTAGGCACCCTCAACGCGCTCAATACACTCGGCTCCGTGCTCGGCTCCATGCTGGCGGGTTATGTGTTGCTCCCGCTGATCGGCACCCAGCTAACCCTACTGCTCGTCGCCAGCATGCTGGTCGTAGCCGCTGCTACCGCGCTGTCGCGACAATT
>JBNLEN010000349.1:0-3768 GCA_050304975.1 Polyangiaceae bacterium | reverse complement strand
CCGCAGCCTTAAGAAGGAGCGTGTCTCCGTGGTGTTGTACGCGACGCTCAAAGAGCGGAGCAGCGCTTCGGCTCCTCCAGATCCGACGAGCAGGGCAACGAAGACGGAGGTGATGAATGTCATGCTTAGGCCGGAGCGGGAGCTCTCTTGGAAACCTTCGAGTTTGACCAACATGACGTCCCGAGCCGTAGCTGGCACGACAGGCGCTAAGGCACGGATGTGCGCCTGAATGTCAGCAGCGTCAGCTGCGAGCGAATACACAGAAACTAGCGCAACGAACACCGGCACACTCGCCAGGAGCGCATAGAACGCAAGTCCTGCTGCCACTGCTGGGACTCGGTCCTTCAGTATCTCGCTTGGTACCCGCGTTAGTGCGCGTCTCCAGTTCGAGAGCGACAGGCTGCTGAGTGCTCGTCGTGACGTCACGCAAGCAGCGCTGCAGGGGGCGTGCCACGGACAGCTGGTCTCACAGACCAAGGGGTGGGCTGCGCAGGTTGGCCTGAGCATTGCACTGGTCGCGGCTCAATCCAGTGACTTTTCTTGAGCTTTGGTATCAAGCCGCGACGACCACGCTCGGCCTCTTTTGGATGGCGTTTTGGGCGTTTGGTTTGGGGTATCTCATTTCCAGCACGATCCAAGTGTTCGTCACGCGTGAACGCATGCGGCGCAGCATGGGGCAAGCGGGGGCCAAGAGCGTGGGATTGGGCACGTTCTTTGGACTCATCTCTAGTTCCTGTTCGTTCGCTGCGCTCGCCACCACGCGCTCGCTGTTTGCCAAAGGCGCTGGGCTGGTTCCCTCGCTGGCTTTTCTACTCGCGTCGACCAACCTGGTGATTGAGCTGGGCATCATCATTGGAGTATTTTTGAGCTGGCAGTTCGTGGTTGGCGAGTATGTCGGTGGCGTTCTCCTGATCCTCGTCAGCTGGCTTCTAGTCCGCTTGTTCTTCACCGGAAAGCTGATTGAAGCAGCGCGGGACCATGCAAGAAACGATGTGGAGCCTGGCCAGCAAGAGCTCAGCGACTGGAAAGAACGCATCACCAGCCGGGACGGATGGCGAAGAGTCGCTGAGCGTTACTTCATGGAATGGAAGATGGTGTGGAAAGACGTGACGGTCGGTTTTACGGTGGCTGGGGCGATCGCCGCCTTCGTTCCTGCCTCGTTCTTCCAGGCGTTGTTTGTCGGTGCAGGGACGAACGATCCTGGCTTCGGGGAAGTGTTGGTCCAGAGCCTCGTGGGTCCAGTTGCTGCGTTTTTTACCTTCATCGGGTCGATGGGCAATATTCCGCTGGCGGCCGTGCTGTTTGGTAATGGCGTCAGCTTCGCAGGCATCATGGCATTCATCTTTAGCGATCTGGTTGTGTTCCCCGTGCTGCGGATCCAGGCGAAATACTACGGCTGGAAGATGGCTCTGAGCATCCTGGCCGTGTTCCTGGTGGCACTCGTGTCGACCGCGTTGGTCCTACACTATGGATTTTCGTTTGCGGGCTTGCCCCCCGCGTCGAGCGATGCTCAGAGCGTTACACAGCGGCAGTTCTTTGCGCTCGACTACACGTTCTACTTGAACCTGGCCTTTGGGCTCATGAGCGTCGCGTTCGTGATCTGGAAGGTCAAGTCTAGTGGGTGGAAGATGAAAGCCAGCGCTGACCTGGGTGAACGCATTCTGTTTTGGCTGGCGATGGCTGCCTACGTTTGGCTCGCTGGCGGCGCGTTGGTCGGCTCGTGGATCTGAACGTGTCCCGGGCTTGGCTGCGTTTCGGTCAAGTGATGGCATGCGGCGTGCAGCCACGCACTGAGTATGAGTTTCGAATCCATGAAAGAGGCGATGCAGACCCTCACCCAATTCAGTACGGATGCGATTGGTTTGTATGAACAAAAAAAGCAGCTGGCCAAGGACCCAGCGGCTAAGGATTGCTTTGAAATGGCGATCGAGAACGAACTCCGTTTGCGCCAGGGCGTCTCAAGCGCCATTGGAGAGCTGTCTGAGAAACAGGACAGTGCCATGTTCAAATGGCACGACCGACAGCAACTGATGCAGACCGTTCCAAGCTTGCAGGATGCGCGCGTGGATGACCCCGATGATGCCCTGCAGGTGGTGAAGACGTGCGAAGACGCCGCGCGCGCCTATTGCGAAGGGCTGCAAGCCAGCACGAATAGTCAGGAGATGTTGCAGCTGTTGAGTGGGCTCGTTGCGGAACGAAAGCAGGCGCTGCAGAAGCTTTCGTGGCAGCTCAACCGCGACCGCGATCTGTCGAGCAATTGAAGGTTCGACGACTGCCGGTGAGCAGTGGGTGAGGCGGAGTGCCCCGCCCCGGGGCGACTTGTCACATGTCGCAGGTGGACCGGACGGGGGCACCGTGGCCGTCACGCCCCGAAAAGGCTGGCGCGACCTTTGCTTGGGGCTTCTTCCGCACATGGAACCCAACCAGAAGAGGAGAAGCACTGATCGAAATGAGTCAGCCTGAGAGCGCCGAGCAGGCCACAGCGACGATACCAGCGGGGCGATCCATCAGCCGCTACGTCGGAGTGGGGGCTTCGGCGGGCGGCCTGGAGTCGCTCCGCCAGCTATTCTCGAACTTGCCCGCCGACTCCGGGTGTGCCTTCGTGGTCGTTCAGCACCTGTCACCCAACTTCAAGAGCTTGATGGGCGAGCTACTCGCTCGGCACTGTTCAATGCCGGTGGCGATTGCGCGCGACGGGGTAACCGTGTGCGCAAATCATGTCTATTTGCTGCCTGCCGGCAAGATGATCACCATTGAATCCGGCAAGCTCTGGCTCTCAGAGCGCGATGATGATGAACGCCCGTTGCTACCAATAGACCTGTTTCTCAGCTCTCTCGCCAAGGACGTGGGCGCCCGCGCCACCGCCATTATCTTGTCCGGTAGCGGTAGCGACGGCTCGCATGGCGTCCGCGATGTCAAAGCCGCCGGAGGCACCGTACTGGCCGAAAGCCGCACAACCGCCCAGTTCGGTGGCATGCCGCTGAGTGCGGAGGAAACCGGCACCGTCGACTACAGCGGCTCGCCTCGTCGTCTGGCCGAAGCGCTGGTCAAGCTGGGCGCTAATGCCAGCCTGAACAGCCTGAGGGAAGACGATGTGAGTCTGCCCGGTGGCGATAGTGTCGAATACCAAGAGCTGATGCGCCTGCTCAATCTCGAGTTCGATCTCGACTTCTCGCGTTACAATCCGAGCACAGTCGTACGGCGAGTGGAGCGTCGACTGGCTCTGACTGGGCAGGCCACGTTGGCGGACTACGTCGCGGCGGCTCGCGATGACTCTGGGGAGCTAGGCGCGCTATACGAAGACTTGCTGATTGGAGTGACGGAGTTCTTTCGCGACCCGGACGCGTTTACGGAGCTGAGTCAGAAAGTGATACCCGGTCTGATACGCAGGCTGGCTGACGACGAGGAATTGCGCGTTTGGGTCGCGGGCTGCGCCACCGGCGAAGAGGCCTATTCATTGGCGATCGTATTGCATGAGCAGTTTGAGCGTGCGCAACGTTCGCCCAAGTTGAAGATCATTGCCACCGACGCCCACCGCGGGTCATTGGCCATTGCACAGCGCGGGTTGTACCCCGCCGACCGTTTGAATAACGTGAGCCGCGAGCGTCTAGCTCGCTACTTCGTGCCATCGGGCGACGCCATGCAGGTCGTCCCTGAGCTGCGCAAGTCGGTCGTGTTCGCGCCTCACCGCGTGACGCAGGATACGCCGTTCACACGTCTGCACTTGGTGTCTTGCCGCAACCTACTGATATACCTGCAATCTGACGC
>JBNLEN010000348.1:0-3800 GCA_050304975.1 Polyangiaceae bacterium | reverse complement strand
AAGGAATCCGAAGCCTGGTTCGTCAGAGCGGCATGTGCGCAGTCGCTTGGGCAACAAGCCTCCGAGGATGCGCTCGAGCAACTGCTGCAAGGCACGCGCTGCGAACACCCCAAGGTGCGCACGGCCGTCGCCGAAGCCATTGGGCAATTCACGGATCCCAAAACCAGCGAAGCGTTGCTCGGCATGCTGAAGAACGAGCCCAGCTACCTGAGC
Source organism: Polyangiaceae bacterium (assembly GCA_050304975.1). GTDB lineage: Bacteria > Myxococcota_A > Polyangia > Polyangiales > Polyangiaceae > SZUA-265. The sequence continues at coordinate 3,587 of JBNLEN010000348.1, read as the reverse complement.
GAAGCAGCCGCCACCAAGGCACTGGGCAAGACCCGAAGTCTGGATCACAAGGGCCGCTTGACCCAGCAGCTCTCGCGCCCGTCCTGGGCTGACGTGATCGCTTGCGCCGCAGTCGACGGGTTGGCTGAACTCGACTTCGACGACCGGATCGATGTCTTGAAGAAACACACTGAATACGGCCACCCGACGCGGGTGAGGCGGCGCGCCATTGCCGCGCTGGGACGAGTGGGCGAGGGCAAAGCCGTGCGCCAGCATCTGGAGCGACTCCTAGACGACGGCATGCCCCACCTACGAGAAGACGTGATCAGCGCACTGCTGCAACTGGACGACAAGCGCGTTCGTGGAGCTCTCAATCGGCGCTTGGCGCTGGAGCAAGATGGCCGCGTGGTGCGCAGTTTGAAGGAGGCGCTGCGCTCGCTGGGCAGTAAGGACACCAACACCGAATTGAGTAACAAGCTCACTCGCCTGGAGCGCGAAATCAACGAATTGCGTGGAAAACTCGCTCAATTGTCACCTAAGAACGCCAAGAAGGGGGGCGCTAGTTCCAGTCCCGGCGGCGTCGTTCCCCCCAAAACCGAGCGCAAGACCACGACTAAACCGCGCAAGAAAAAGCGATGAGCGAACCGCTGAAAGTCGAATCCCGGCAGGGCGCTGCCATCGTCACCATCGATAGACAGGCGCGCCGCAACTCACTGTCCCGAGACACCCTCACGGCGTTTGCGCAGTTGCGCGACCGCTTGCTGGGCGATCGCCAGCTGCGAGCCATCATCGTCACCGGTAGCGGCGAGCGCGCGTTCTGCGCGGGGGCCGATCTCAAGGAACGCCAGGGCATGACGGACGACGAGGTCCGGCAGCAACTCGCAGCTTACCGCACGGAGCTCGGCTGGCTCGACACCAGCCCGCTGCCGGTCGTCGCGGCCATCAACGGGGCGGCCATGGGCGGAGGCCTGGAATTGGCGTTGATGTGTGACTTGCGCATCGCCGCGCCAAACGCGCTGCTGGCCCTGCCGGAGACATCTCTGGGCATCATTCCGGGCGCGGGAGGCACTCAGCGCTTGACGCATCTGCTGGGTGAGGCGCGGGCCAAGCAATTGATCTTGCTGAGCCAGCGATTGACCGCAGCGCAGGCTCTCGAGTGGGGCTTGGTGCACCAGTTGGCGGCAAGCGTCCAAACTCTGCTCGACGAGGCGCTCGAGTGGATCGAACCGATCTTGAACGGCGCTCCGATCGCTCAAGCATCGGCACTGGCTGCGATCGACGCGGCCAAGGATCTCACGCTGGAACAAGGCCTGGAGCGTGAGCTGCAGCTGTACGAAGCATGCCTGCAGAGCGAAGACCGCCGTGAAGCTCTGGCCGCCCTCAGCCAAAAGCGGACGCCGGAATTCAAAGGACGCTAGGGCGCGTGCTCGGCGACGGGCTCAATCACCTCGTCCAAGCCGGTGCCCCCGCGCACCGGAATCGCTCGTGCCGCGGCCACGCGCTCCAAGGTGCTGACCAGCTTCTCCCGGTTATTCACCGCAGGTAGAAATGCGCGGCGACCGTCCCACAGGTCCAACGCCACAGTGGTCTTGAGATCCAAGATGATCGTTTCCATCATCGGCCAGCTGTAGCGACGGACGCGGGGCAAGATGAAGCTGTGCACCTCACGCGTTTCTACTCCATCGGGATAGATGCGCACGCCGCTCATACCGGAGCGGGCCACCGAAGCCAGGGCACCGATCAACAAGACGATCGCCAGAGTGCGCATGCCCATCACCCGATTGACGTCTTGGGCCACCACGTACTCGAACAACGCGCTGGTCGATGGGCTGCTTTCCCCCATCAACACGACAGCCACCACCACCAACGCCACCACCAGATACAAGAAGGACGGTAGCCGCGAGATCCAGCGGGGTCCGAACACGCACTCCTCCGGTCGATAGGTCATGTCGAACCCCGGGGGGCGCGACGGCCGCTCCGCGACCGGCTGCTTGCGGGCCGAACGTCGGCCGGCGGCTGCTCCGGCAGCGGCCTGGGACTCGGAAGCTTTTTCTCGAGCGGAATCCATCTGTGGAAGTCTCGCCAGTGTAGAGGAAAGCCGCTACGCTGTCGCGCCCGTGCCAGTCCTGGTCACAAGAAAAGCCCCCGGTTCACCGGAACTTTCGTCCCGAAGCGTTCGAGTCATGGCCGAACGCATGTTGCGCGAACTCCGAATTGAAACGGCAGAGCTGAGCATTCTCCTCACCGACGACTTTCAGATCGCCCGCCTGAACCAAAAGCATCGCCAAAAGAGTTCCCCGACGGACGTTCTGTCCTTCCCGTTGATGGACCCCGACGACGAGCAGTTCGACACGCTCGACCATGGCGCCTTGGGCGACGTGGTGATTTCGATCGACACGGCCCAACGCCAGGCGGACCGGGCTGGGCTGGAGCTGGAGGCGGAAGTCTGCCGGCTGCTGGCGCACGGCGTGCTGCATCTGCTCGGATACGACCACCAGACCGACGTCGAGGAGCAGGAGATGGAGCGAGCGACCCAACGACTGATCCGGGCTAGCCAGAGTGACCTGTAGGGCGCCAGGCCCAGCTCTCCGACGGCCCCGGCATGGCCGATCTTGATGGAATCGGGCTTAACTAAGTAGTTTCGGGCCGTTTGACCGCATGGAAAGTGCCGATTTAGACCCCCGAGCCCACTGATTTCGGCTTGAAAGGGCCATACCTCCCTGTTACTCGTGCCCTGCCCCTGCCGCTTTTGCGGGGGATTGGGGCACGAAAAACGAATTTCACGCAATCGGCGCGGATACGCACAGGAGGAAGCGCATGGCTGGCAAGCGACTGACCAAAGCACAGGTTATCGCGGAACTCTCGACGATGACGGAGATGGACAAGAAAGTCGTCACGAAGGTGCTGGACTGCTTGAATGACCTAGCCACGCGCGAACTCAAAGGTGCTGATGCACCGAATGAGTTCGTGATCCCCGGACTAGTCAAGCTCAAGCTGGTGATGAAGAAAGCCACGGAGGAGCGTCAGGGAACCAACCCCCATACGCGCCAGCCCATGGTGATCCCCGCAAAACCAGCGACGCGCAGCGTACGCGCGAGTGCCCTCAAGGCGCTCAAAGACGCAGTCCAGTAACGCGCACAAGGGTCCGGTAAAACGGACTTAGAACAACGGATGACGCCGGCCCATCTTCGGATGATGGCCGGCGCGGCGCTTTGAGCTGGCATTCACAGCGCGAATCATTCACAGCGCGAATTCACAGCGCGAATACAGTTCCGAAGCGAAATAAGCCGCCCCCGGAGTCGTTGGTCGAACGTCCCGAGGTAGGGTCCGTGAACTCGGGGCGCTGGGTCTCGTCATCGACGCGGCTGCGCACGAAACCGACCAGATCCCAATACAGCTCCCAGCGTTCGGACAGTCGCAGTTCCATCCCCAAGCCGAGCTGGCCACCAACGTAGACGTAATCTCGTTCTTCGCCTGGGGTCTGCACCTGCGCGGCTGCCGTAAACAGTCCGGCCAGGAGATATGGGCGCAGCCGGCTGCGCGACGCGGGAAACAACACGGCACTGGCGCTGAGGCGCAACAGCTCTGGTGGGATTTCGATCTGGTGG
>JBNLEN010000347.1:0-3816 GCA_050304975.1 Polyangiaceae bacterium | reverse complement strand
AACAAGGTCCGCGAGTTCGGGATGATCTTTGCTGAACTGTTCGTCGTTCTGAAGCTTCCAGCCCTTGTTTGCTTGTGCCCCGTCCTCTTGGCTGTTGGTCGTTTCCGCTTCTTTGGCGTTCGCTGCGCTCGCGGTAGCTGCGTCCAAGCGCTCCTTGCGTTCTTGGAGGGTCACGTTGCCCTTGCCTCGCAATCCAAGTGGGTCGATCGCTCGCAACGCCTGCCCAGAAACGTAGGCGTACAAGTTCGCATCAGCCTCCCCCGGCGCATGCACCTCGAGCGGATCCGGCTGCGTCCACCTCTGCAGGTAAGGCGAGTAGTACCTATTGCCGAAGTACGTCAGTCCAACCGCTGTATCCTCTTCCTTGCCGGTTTAAACGTAGTCCGACGCGATTTGCAGGCCCTCAAAGCAAGTTTGTTGAAGCAATGCCGCAGCTTGCAAAACTCGCTCGGTGAAACACTGAGTGTATTTGCCAAAAATCTCTAGACGCGAGTTTTGACGGCTGCACGGCAGCTGAAAGAAGGAAGGCACAAACGCAAAAAGCCGCCCGGAGGCGGCTTTGGTTCAAGTGGGTTGTGTTAGCTGATGGGCGGGGGCTTTCCTCTTTGCTGTCCCCAGACTGCTAGGATGATAGCTTCGTCGGCTTTGTTATCGAGCATGAAGTAGACGTGGTAGCGCGTCTTGCCCATCTGGACTCGGCGCACCGCTTTGGCCGCGACAATGTGCTGCTGATAGATGTGAGGATGCCGGATGATGCGGTCTAAGGCGTAGCTCAGCTCAAGGGTAAACTGATCAGGCGCGAGTTCTCGATTCTCGCGCCACCAGGCTTCCGCTTCCTTCGCTTGAGCCCTTGCTTTGGGAGTAAACCTGAGCTTCACGCCCGGGAGCGTAACTCAGCCATGACTACTTCTGCATCAATGAGTTCGCCGGCTTCGGCCTGCGCGATGGAAACTTCAAGTGCGCGGTGTAGCTCGGCGCGTTCAGCATCGTCGAGGTCGTCCCAGTCATCGGGGACGACGAGGGGTACCTCAGTGCCTTCGGGCAAGTTAGTAGGAGCGTCGAGCTTGAGCCGACCGTTTTCAACGCGTGCTTTAAGGGCTTCCATCGTTCCTAAAGTGTACCACAATGCTGGGAGCTGCCAGAGGACGCTCTTTGCCGGGGAATTTCCGCCCCAAAACGAGCGGGTGGGGCGGGGCCACCCGCGAGTGGACGCCCCGTCGCGAGGGCGGGTGGGAGCCGTCACAGCGCCGGCAAGCGCCGTCCATCTCGACCCTGCGGACCAGCTTGCCGCGTGAAGTCATAGTGGTGGGGCTGCCGAAGGCCGGCATCGCCTTGATGTTCTCAAACGCTTCTTTGAGCTCTTGTTCAAAGAGCCCCGGATTCTTGTCGCGCCTCTTGAGCCAGTTTCGCTTACCCTGCTCAATCTCGCGTAGAGCGCGTCTTGCGAACCCAAGCTCTATTTGATCGCTTTCAGACTCGCCCACACTTCCGCCTCACCGACGACGCGACCGGCATCGATGTCTTGTTCGGCCTCTGCAATGGCCTTGAGCAATTCGGCGCGCTCTTCCGGGGCCATGTCATCATTGGCGGCGTCTTGGGCGAGCAGTCGATGAACGAGTTCCTTCCGTTCGTTTTCTGGAAGCTTCATCGCCAGCTCGTAGAGTCTTTCGGCTGCCTCACTCATTCGTGGAAGCCTACCACACTCAGATGCTTGCAGGGAGTGGCGACATTGTTGGGAGTCGTTGTGCCCGTTTTTGCCGCTTCAGCGCCCCTTCTCCGGCCGGGCTTTGCTTTGGCGCACGTTTCCTGCCGCGCCCGAGTTGTGAGGCGAGGGGCGTTGAGTGGCGCGTCATGAAACCTGCTCCGTGATCGCTTTGCCCCGGCCGTCGTTGGGGCACTGGAGGTCAACATGTCATCACAATCGCTCAACGCAATCCGTCTTCGTCACTGCGCATCGCTTGCTGTTTGGGGCCGAAAAGATGCGCGCTGGGTGTCGAGATGTGGCAAGCAGCGACGACGATGAAGAAGCGGGCCGCGGCCGTGAGCGACATCCCCCTGCCGTCGAGTTGGCCTGCCAACGTGTGTCACAGCGTGATTGCGGCGGTCGGCCTCGCCTGGGTGTCGATGACCCACGTGCGCGGCTGGGCGATTAATTCTCCGATTGAACGCTTGCGGCTCAAGGCAGAGAACGAGCGACTGCTTGGTCGGCTCGCGGTGGTCGAGGCAGAGAATCGGATCCTCAAGGCGCGACTTTCGCGTGTGCCCGCGCGAGAGCGGCCGTACTACACGCCCGAGGAGCGTTTGGAGATCTTGTCGTTGCGGACTGGGCAGGGTTGGAGCGCCTCGCAGACAGCGCGGCGGTTTTTGGTGTCGGCGGCGACGATCGCGAGTTGGACAAAGCGTCTTCAGGAAGGTGGTGAGAGTGCGCTGCTTCGATTGTCCTTCCCCGTGAACAAATTCTCTGAGTGCGTGACGGCGGTGGCGCAACAGCTTCGGGTAGCGGCGCCGTTGATGGGTAGTCGGAAGATAGCTGAACACCTGGCGAGGGCGGGGTTGCATCTGAGTGCGACGACGGTGCGGCGGATGTTGAAGCAGCCCCCGGTCAAGCCGCCGAAGCCAGGGGCGAGTGGTGACAAGTCGGAAACGAAACGGGTGTGTACGAAGAAGTCTCCCGCGACGATCGTAGCGAAGCGTCCTGGCCACGTCTGGAACTGTGATTTGACGGCGTGCCCGATTGTGGGTGGTTTCTGGGTGGATTGGCTTCCGAAGTGTATTCGGCAGAGCTGGCCGTTTGCGTGGTGGCTGCTTGTGGTCGTGGACCACTATTCGCGCAGGATAGTGTGCATCCGTGTGTACTCTCGCCAGCCGACAGCGGTCCAAGTTTGCGATGGGCTCAGCGCTGCGGCTTCGGAGCATGGGTCGCCAGCGCACCTGATTAGCGACCAAGGGCCGCAATTTGTCAGTGAGGTGTATGAAGCATGGTGCAGGCTCCACGAGGTGAAGCCTCGTTGGGGCGCGATTGGCCAGCACGGCAGCATCGCGCTGACCGAGCGCGTGATTCTGGCGCTGAAATCGGAGTGGCTGTGGCGTCTGTTGATGCCGCTGTCGCTGAGCGGCATGAACCGCGTCGTTTGGCAATACGTGTGTTGGTACAACCGCCACCGTCCGCATCGTAGCCTCGGTGGGGCGACGCCGAACGAAGTGTACAACGGGCTGAGGCCCGCCCGGGACGGTCCGAGTTACGAGCCTCGCCGCCGCTACCCGCTGGGCAAGGCGCCGCTTCACGGCGCCCCGCGGGCGGTGCGGGGCCAGCGCGGCACGCACCTGCGGTTGGTGGTCAACCACCACGAGGGTCAACAGCATCTTCCTGTCGTTGAGCTGCGCTCTGTTGCGCGCGCAGCCTGACTGGTCACAAATCAGCTCGTCCAACGGCGCGAACAGACCGCGCTGCAGCGCAGAGGTGTGTGCTGCGCGCTCGAGCTCATCTGGATGCGACGACGTTGTGGTCATTTAATGCGGCAAGTGAAGAATTGAAGTTGTTGCTTTTGACCTATTCGAACTCGGTGGCGCATTACAGCGATGGGTTCTTCTACGAGCTCATTAGCCAGGGATGAGTCACCGAATTCCGAGTTCACCTAGCATGCTCAGCAGCTCTTCGGGACAATCGGCCACGCATTGATAAACGTCGTCAAATCCTACCGCGAGGGGCGTGTCTTCATTGAGTATCATCCAGGCACCTTTCAGCCCGTCTCCCAAGTACATGGTTGTAAAGTAGTCCATTCTACTAGGGCGCCAATCGAACCTAAGCCCGTGCGG
>JBNLEN010000346.1:0-3876 GCA_050304975.1 Polyangiaceae bacterium | reverse complement strand
CGATCGTGCCGATCGACAACTCGCCCACCGAGCGAGAGTTCCAGAACGTCGCCAAGCTTCGCCTCAACATGCCCTTCGCTGGTGGCACCGAAGGGGCTCATCGTGCCTGCGTATTGCTCGGCATCATCGCTACATCTCGCGCACTGGCAGTCCCCGCCCAGGCCTACCTAGCTTGGGCCTTCGAACGCCTCGGCACGCACCGTGACGTGTTAGCCCTGCCGCAGCACGAGACGGTGAGTTAGCGGCGTAGTAGTTTCCCCCACGGCTGCACTTATTCTACGTCCTTGACGCTATGCTCCTCGGGTTGGCCTCGCAGCACTTGCGCGGTCACCGCCGCCCCAACAAAAAGAAACAACGCCACCGGCGCAAGCACCTGTACGTATCCGTTGTCGACTGCCATTGCAACCGGCACGACCGCAAGGCCAGCAATGGCGATTCCAAGGACTACAAGCGTCGAGATCCGAAACCGAGGCAACATATCGCTAAGAGCGTGAGGCGCCATCGCTCCGAGCATGGCAGCAAAGCTGATCGGAAGCCCCCTAAATGCGCTCCAGCCCGCGACGAGAGACCCCCCCCCGCAAAGGAGCAGAGCGAAGCCCGCCGAAACGACCAAGGCGAGGGCGAAGCCGACTAGAAACGTCCGAGCACTGCTATGGCCGTTCGTGTCCATACTCCAATACCTATTGATTCTCTCGCTCTTGTCGAGGCTTCGCGGTGTGCGGTCCAAAGTTTTGGTTGAATTTTCGACGCGCCTCCAGTTGTTCGAGTGTGTACCTCTCCTTATTCTCACGCCGAAAGGTTTCCTTGCCGTCATCTTCGACGCCCTTGCTGCAACCTTGTCCATGGAATTACCGACTACGCCGCCGGCTGTTGCACCACTCCGGGCAGCGCCTCCGGCTCCTTTTCCGCTTGTTGCGGTGGTCCGCGCCACATGCTCCAGCAACAACTTCTGACCCAGAGGAACGGATTTCTTCGCGGCAGCCTTCATCCCGAATGTCGCGCTCGCTATTCGGCCGAAGTCGTTGAAGTTTGTATCCGTGACGAGCGCGCGCCCGCTCGGGTGAGTCGCGTCAAACGTCTTGAGCGTGAGTGGCCTCCCGCGCCCGTCATAGCTGTATTCAATTCGGTTGCTGACGCTTCCTAGGCGGCGGATCGCGGCCAAACTCACCGCTACATCCACCGACGACCTGAAGGGTCTTCAGTTGGGTACCGCCAGGTTTGGCTCAGACAACAACGTCTCGGTCTTCGTGACGTGCAAGCTGAGCCATGGCGGGCTGAATGATGCACAGCAGGTTATCGAGCTTTGCAAGGAGGAGATCAAGTCCGCACTGTCAGCCCTTGGAACTTCGAACGGTCCACGTGAGCCATGAGGCCAGGACCGAGGTGAAGCCTCGCGACTTATTTGGCGAAATCGGAAGCACTGCTATTGTTTGGGCCCTCACTGTTTAGGTGTTAGGGGCCCCACTGACATCCGGTGAGTGTGATGTTCAATATCCCGTGCCGACTCGGTCTTGCCAGCTGGCGATGCGTTGGAGGCGGCTATCCAGCAGGGACGCGAAGACGGCTTGGGGTACGCCGCTGGTGGCGGGGCGCTTGGTGATTTGTTTGCAGAGCTTGGCGGTTTTGCCGGATCCCGACGCGGAAGAAAGCAAAGGCACGAGCGATGGCTGGCAGCCGCGGTCGAGTGCGGTCAGCAGCTCGAGTAGCAATTCGAGCAGGTGGTGCGCATCCTTGGGCAGGTCGTTGAGGGTGGAGAGTAAGGTTTCAAGCAGGCGTGCACAGGCCAGCTGCTGAGCAGGCCCGGCTTGCTGAACTGGCTGCAGTCCGGAGGCGATCTTGCCGAAGCGAACGGATTTGGGGTTGGTCTTGCGCATGCGCCCAAGCACCTCTCCAAGCTCCACACCGTTGATGCGGCCGTCATCGATCGTGGCGATCAGAACGTCCGTCGTGGTTGTGCGGGCATCCGCGTCTTGGGTGAGCAGTCCCAAAGCCAAACACACTTGCGCTTCTTCGTGCAGCGGCAAGTCGGCGTCGTACATGAGCTCGAGCGCGGGAGTGGTGGGCATGTAGGTTGAAGCGGGGCGAAACAGTCGATCGGTCAGCGCTTTGGCGCCCAGCCAAAATGTGCCCCTCGGGTTTGTCGGCCAGGCTAGTGCTCGGGCTCGAAACTCCAGCGGCTCAGCGGCGAAGTACTCACGCGGGCGCACGGCATCGAGGATCAACGCGCAGCTCGGATGCCGGGCGGCGCTGTGGGTATTGCCGGTTTGTTCCGACAGACTCAGCCTCAACTCTTGCTGGTCTTCCGCGGCATAAGCCATCCGAGACTTGGTGAGTTCCCAGACGATCGTGGCTGGCACTGCTGCGTCGGGCCCCACGTCAGCCGCGCTACCACGCAACGCTTCGGATGCCGCTGGAGTGTCCCGCACACGTCCCGCCGCAACCCACCATTGAGGGTGTTCAATGGGGCCGACGAACGGACCGCCGAGCGCATAACGTAGCGTGCGCCCGAGCTCTCCATCGATCTCCGACGCGGCGTTTAGCGCTGCATCGCGCCCATCGGGAGCAAGCCTCAGGAGCGCCTGGGTGAAGTCGGCGTTGAGCTGCCCGACTCCGTCTGCTTGTCGCCGCTTGACTCGCTCAGCCAGTTCGGCCGGGGCAATCCACCCCTGCACGTGAGTGGGGAGCGCCAACAGCGGCGCGGCGATCGAGTTCTTGGCACGAAACGCGACCTCAACCAAGCGACTGCGGAAGAAGGGTGCGAAGTGATCATTGGGATGATCACCCTGAGTGAGTGGTTGACGTAGCAGCCAGCGCTCCACGAAGGCGCCAAAGTCTTGCAGCAGAAACCCGGAGAGCTCGCCGGATTGCACCCGTTGTAGTAGCGCCCCCGTCAGAGTGTCGAAGTCTTCGGTGCGCTGTTGGCACAGCCGGCTCACGCCGTCGATGCAACGCTCGAGGCGCAGGGCGTCTTGGGTGTCCTCGAGCGCCGCCAAGCACGTTTCTATCAGCTCATCAACGCTCGCAATTGGCGCAACGCGATCGCCGTCGTTCAAACGAGGGATGCGCTGCAAATCGGGACAATAGCGGTTCGGCTCGAGTTGACACTCAGCCGCCGACAACAATTCGGGCAGACCGGCGAGTGCTGCCCAGTGTTCGGGAACGCTTCGAGCCTGGGTCAGCAGCGGCTCCAGAGCTTGTACATCTTCCACAGCTTGTGTGGTCGCGCCGAGCAAGCTGGCAACCCGATCCCGACTGGTAGGGGCGCTGAGTTCCGCAAAGCGCTCGAGTTCTGCTCGCGGCTCTGAAGACTGGCCGTCCCACATCGCTTCGAACAAATCGAGCGCTTTGGCTTGGACGTCGGGGTTTTCGTGCTGCAAGGCGCGAGCCGCCGCGGTCGCGACGGCCTCTCGCAGCGCTTTCGTCTTGCCGATGCGCGCCAGTTGACGAACGGCCGCCAAGGCGTTGCCCTTGGTCGGCTGCTGGAACACCAGACTCAGCTGTGCGGTCAGCTCGGCGTTGGCGTGGCCTGCTTTACTCAGCCCATCAGTCACCTTCAGGGCTTGCTTGACCACTTTGCTGACAGGATGCGTCAACAGATCCAAGCTGATCTCCCAGCGCTGGGCGTACTCCTCAGTGGACAGCTCCAGCTCTTCGAGCATTTGGCAGTAGAAGCTGCAGCCTCGGAGCTGGATCCTGGCTTGCAGCGCGTCCAGGCAGGCGTCGATCATGCGGTCGCGCGGGATCACCCCTTCTCGGGTGAGTTGAAGCAATGCTGGACCCCAGGCGAGCGCGTCCTGGTCCGACTGCTGGACGTAGTTGGGGGACCACTCCAGGACGGAGCCGCCTTCGGGATCCAGCAAGAATGCTTTGAAGACT
>JBNLEN010000345.1:0-3931 GCA_050304975.1 Polyangiaceae bacterium | reverse complement strand
CCAGATCGTCAGCAAGATGTTTTGCGGTAGTGTCATGCGCGCCATCTCTTCTGTCGTCTCGTGCTGAAGCACCCCGTCAACGAAGAAGCGTGCCACACCTGGCACCCACTCGATCGTGTAGACGTGGAAGTCCGCCGTCGGATCGAACCCCAAGTCGACCAACTTCGGGTACTGCTTGTGGCCGGAGACGGGATCCGCGGGAGGAATGTTGATCATGTGGTTGAACTGCACCTCGCTGCTCGTCTTGCCCAAACACTCGATGTCCAGTTCGTTCCAGTCGTCTGGCGGCCAAGGTGTGTAGATCAGCACCAGAGAGGACACCACCGCTGACCCCTTGGCGAAGCGCATCCGCGTTTCCACCCGGCCGTAAGTGAGCGTATCACGGCTGCGATACTCGACGCCGAGGTAGGGCTTTTCTTGGTTAGCTTCGTTCGCGGTGAGATTCAAAGACAACAGGCCATCCTGGACGCTGGCGTTGGTGGTCGAAAACTGCGCCAGATTGCCGTCCCAGCTGTGGGTTTGTAGCTCCCAGCGACTGGTATCCAGGGTGTCAAACTGATCTTCCCAGGCAAACTCGAACAACGAGTCGTCCGCGCTGCCTCCCATCGCCTCAGGAGGGGGCTCGCTTGGTAGTGTTGGAGCGGTTGGGCCAGCTGCGGGGTCACCAGCTGCAGGCGGCGGGGCGGCAGAATTATCGCCCGCGTTGGTAGCAGCCATATCGAGACTGCCCCCAGCCCCCACCGTATCGGACGCCCGCGAGTCAGAGGAGCCCGCGCAGGCGCTGCTGAGCGCCAGCAGTAGGCTGAGTGAGAGTTGGTTGCGAACGGAAACAACAGGGAGACAGCGCATGCCGGCCATCCCAACATCTTTGCGGCTCACAGGTCTTCGCAAGTTGTGCGGAACTCACGCGGGAGATCCTACTCACGTGATTTTGTGGTTACCCGATACTGAGCGGTTCGAAACGACTCTCCTGCTCCGCGCGAATGCCCCCTTCCAAGAAGCTCCGCGGCGAACACCCAGTGATCCGACTGATCACCCGATGACATTGAGAGTAGCTACCAAACCCTGCGGCGAGGGCGGCCCGCGTCATGTTTTGTCCAGCGTCCACGTTTTCCAGAAAGGACAGGACGCGCGCACGCTGCTTGTAGTCCCGAAAGGTCATACCTAGAGCGCGCTGGAATGCGCGACTGATATCACCGCGATTGCTGGCTAGACGTTTCGCCATCGTCTGGCGGTCGACCGAAGGATCCGTCACCACCAGATTCGACGCCCGTTCGCCAAGCGTGGGCCCTTGCGCTGCCGTAGCGGCAGGGCTGGCTTGACGCAGCAGTTCGACCAGAGCGACGTCTCCAGAAAGCGCATCGAGCCCTTGGGTCATGGCCTGGCACACGTCCGCAAAGCCGGTCATCAAAGCTTGTCCGACTGCTGAAGCGTGCATCACAGAGGGCAGAGTCAGCTCATGCGCCGCAGAGAGCGCATCCGCCAGCTCTGGACGTACGCCGACCACGCAAAACTCGAGGTCGTGACTCGCGCGAAGCAGCGCATGGTCAATCAGCGGGGGAAGCCACAGCAGCATGCCGGCCTGAAGCTCCAGCTCTCGAGAGCCCACCTGGACACGAGCGCTACCGCGAACAAATACGTTGAGCTCCGGCTCCCCGTGGAAGTGGCGTGGCCGCCGGAACTGCGGCTGATAGCGCCAGGCTTGGGCACGACGCCCGACCTCCATCGGAAAGGGTTGCAGCAAGGCGGTCATTCGCCGATCCTGCCCCTTCGCGCATCAATTGTCACCGCCGAAGGCGCTGATTGTTGGAACGCCAGCATCCACGCGCTTCAAGCACGCGTCCTGGATCTGCCTATTCAGCCAAAGCGAAACAGTAGAAGCCTCCGTAGCCGCCACCGCCACCGACCGTGGCTGAGTCGCCAGGGCCATCTTGGATGAAATTGACGCCCGGAGCGCAGGCGTGGCCGCCATGGGATTCGGACCAGGACCGTCCACTCATAGCTGGCCACGAGTGCCCCATCATGATGCCACCCCCAAAAAAACCTCCAGGGAATCCATCGCCAAATGGAGGTTCCCCACCTTGTTGCCCCCCGTCTTCCAAGTCCTCCGGCATCGCGGTCGTGCTGGTCCAGTCCTCGCAGCTGAAGCCCGCGTAGGTGCCGTCGCTGTTCGTGGCCGTCATGGTGTCGTGGTCGTCGTCGTCGATGCCGTCGTTGTTCACGTCAGTGTTCCCGTCGTGAAAAGTGCCCAGTTCATCGTAGGTGCCCTCGTCACAACAGCCACCGGCAGGTCTGTCGCCGGTGGTCAGCCCTGCTATGTCGTTGGCGACTAGCTGGCCCGCGTGGTCGTACCAGGGTCCCGAACCGATGCGTGTGATCGCGTCGACTTGACTCGTGCTCAAGTAGGCGCGCCAGGTGCGATGTCCGAAACCGACACGCCGACCGATCTCCTGGCATATGGCGTCAGCCCCGTCGAGCCCGGTCGCAGCGCCGTTGTAACGAAGGTCCCCCCCAAAGCCGAGCTCACTCCCTGAAAGCTCCTTGATGTGGTGGTAGCTGGTAACAAAGAAGCTGAACTTCTCGTCCGCGCCGGTGTCGACAACGTCGTCTTCGATTGGCGGCTCGTCGTCGACGTTCGTTGCCTCGCCGCCACTGCCGCCACTGCCGCCGCCTGCGACAGGCGCGACGGCGTCGTTGTCGGGCATATCCGTTGAAGCTCCACCAACGGGCGCGCCGCCCATCGGCGTAGGCGTTGTCGGGACAACATCAGGTGAAGCCATCCCCCCATTGCCTGCGACGACCACGCCGCCAGCGGTCGAGTCCGTTGCCGGCATCCCTCCGGACTGAACGATACCCGCTCCAGGCGTCGAATCTTCACTACCGCATGCAACTAGTGCGACGCTGGCGCTCGCCAGCGCCAACGATATTCTTGCCAACATTCTCCCTGTTCCTCTCGTGTTATTGGTCGGTGCAGGCCAGCTCAGGTGAACAAGCTTGGCCGCTGGGGCAATCTTCATCCGAGTTGCATGAAGTCAGGCCTTCCAGCTCGAGATCGAGCGTCACTTCAGACGAAACGCTGAGATCTACACAGCCTGCGTCCAAAGCTGCCGTATCGGAACTTCTGCGTCCCAGCGTCGCGCGCGGAAACCCAGACAAGCCGAGTTCGATCAGTTGCGCAAGCAGCGGCTCGGGCACGGTGAATTCACCCGTGTCTTCTGTAGTGCACTCCAGCCACCCCAGCAGGGTGCCATGGGTGTTCAGCGTAAAGTTGATGTAGATCTCTGTCGGTGTTTCTGGCACGTCAGCAGGTTCCCACTGCAAGCTGACCGCACTGCCGCGCTGGATGGCCACGACATCCATGGCGCTGTTCATGGGCGACACGCCAACCGCGTTCATCTCGAACGGCTCGGTCACATCCCCTCCGGCGGAAAGATGGATTGGGGACCCGGCATTAAAACCTGGGTAGGAGTCGACTAGCGAAGCCGAATAGCCCAGTGTGATGCCGTTTGGCTCCAGCTCAATCGGCTCATTGGCGCCGACGACGCTGACGGACCCAGCGGAAACGTTTTCTGGTACAGGCACGCAGGTGTCTTCTCCTGCGCAGGTCTCACCGGATGCGCAACCCTCGCTGCAGAACAAGTCCCGCGGCCCGAGTAACCTGCAGGAGCCCACCTCATCGATCACTTCCGGAATCGCGCGCGGGGTGATCCCGTTGGACACGGCTCCCGAAAAGATCGTCCGATCTTCCCCTAAATAGAGCCGGAACGAACCGATGCGCTCCTCAGCTGCGCACATTTCGCCTGATCCGGCAACGTCGCCAGCCGCAGGCTCACTCCCCCCGTTTTCCGCCTTGGGAACGTCAGATCCAGCGCCCTCTCCTCCGCTCCCCGCACCGCTCTCCTCAGCTTCGCCCCCCGTATTGGCTTCGGGC
>JBNLEN010000344.1:0-4056 GCA_050304975.1 Polyangiaceae bacterium | reverse complement strand
GAGGTGACGGCGGCGGGGACGGACTCCACGCCCGAAAGCGGTGCGCATTCCCAGCACAAGTTCTGGGTCACGGCAGACGGCTATTCGGACCAAAGCGGTGAGTTCGCGTTCATGCTGCTGCTGCCAGAGGGTTACGACGCGAGCGTCAAGTACCCCATATTCGTATTCCTGCATCACGGAGATGCCGCCTACCGGGGGATCGACAACAACGGACTACCCTTGACGACGTCGCCGCTGTTCACGGGTCCCAGAGCGATCCATTCATCGCAGACCCGGATAGATTTTCCAGCGGTCGTGCTCATCCCCCAAATGATCGCCAAGGAGACCATTGATGGCATCGAACATGAATGGGCCTCGTTTACTTCACTCAGTAATGAAACGGGTGACTACGAGCCCGGGCCTGAGCCCTCCAAGAGCGCCAGTTACGTGTTCCACGTTTTGGATGACTTGATCTCCGGCACCTTTCAGATTGACGGCGCTGCGGTCGGCGTCGATAGCGGCCGTATCTACCTTGGCGGCCATTCGATGGGTGGGTTCGGTACTTGGGACCTATTGTTTCGGCGGCAGAACTTTTGGGCCGCTGGCGTGCCTATGGCTGGCTACCAAGACCATGAGAGTGCGCCGCTGCTCAAAGACACCGCCATCTGGAGCTTTCATCACGAGATTGACAGCTACAACCCGTTTCACTCAGACACCATGCTGCAGTTGATTTCAGATCCGCCGAACAACGGCACCAAGATGAAGCTGACCAAGCTGACGTTCGACACCGGCGGCGCCGGCGACCAAGCTCATTTTCGCACGCCAGAGGCTGCCTGGAACGAAGAGCCCGGATTGTTTGAGTGGATATTCTCCCAGGCGATCGCCCGCTAGCGGCGCGTGTGTTCGTCTTTCGATGCGTCGCGATTCGCAGCGCGATTCGGCTCGAGCGGTGAGTCGGCCGCAGGCGGTGGGCGCGAACTCACGCTGGGCTTGCGGTTCATCGGTAGGACGACCGTGACGCTGATGCCCCCCTTGGCGCCACCGGAATGCTGATAACGCAGCTCTCCGCCGTGATCTTTGACGATATTGTAGGCTGTCGGTAATCCCAGATCGAGGTGCACGCGGCTGCCACTGGAATCGAAGCTGAAGTCGAAGAATGCACTGAGTTGCTCGGGCTCCAGCTGCGTATTCTTGCTCTCGAAATTGATGCAGGCGAGCTCTGCTTGAGCGAACGTCCGGATGTGGATCGTCACCGGCTCTGCGCTCCACAGCCGGACGTATTGCAGCACGATCAAGAACGCTTGGTTGAGCTGTCCGGGGGCGCACAGGAAGGGGTCCAGTCGCGCGAACTCCTTGGTGACAGTACAACCGTCGAACAGTTGCGAGGCCTGTAGCGTCAGTAGGCTCTCGATGCCTTCGTGAATGTCCACCACCTGGTATTCGGATTCGTCGAGTCGGGCGAAGTTCTTGAGACTGCTGATCACCTGATTGACGCGCGCGACACCTGCCTCGAGTACGGCGCGCGTTTCGTTGATCGTCTTCAAGACGCGTTCTGTCGTTGCTTCGTGCGGCGCCGCCCCCGCGCCGTCAGCCAGCTTCTGAGTCGCATGCTTCAGCGTGTTTTGCGCGCTATTGATCGCGCTGAGCGGCGTGTTCAACTCATGAGCGACCCCGGCCACTAGCTTGCCCAAGGATGCCATCTTTTCGCGCAGCACCAAGCGGTCTCGTGCTTCTTCCAATTGGGCCATGGTTTGTTGCAGCTGCTCGTTCTTGAGCTCCAGCGCGCGTTCAGCGTGAATCGCCGAGCGCCGAAAGTGATAGGACTGCAGCGCCAGAATTAGACACATTCCAGTGATGTTTGCGGCATTGACCAATTCCACGACCAGCGCGGGCCAGCGTGACGGAACCTGTTTGCCCAGCTGCTGCAGGTACAGAAACAGCGCTAGTGCCGTCAGCGCGACCGCAGGTCGAACCAGGCGTGTCCAACCTCCGCGTGAGGGGATCAAGAAGATGGCTCCCACGGTGACCAACACGAAGTATTGAAAGCCGAAGTCCCAGCCGACAAGCAGCACGCACAAGCTGGCGTGAACGTAAACCTCTACCAGTGTGAGTGCGCTCACCGTGAGAATGTGACCAGCGCGCAGCAGCAGGATGAGCCCCGCGTAGAGCGCGACGCTGCCGATGTTGAACAGCGCCAGCCCAGTCTCACCAAGATACCAGAACAGCCCCACGTAGCAGACGTGAATGCCCAACGCGAACGGCACCACGTAGGTCGCCACCCGCTGCAGGTGACGAAAGTCCGGGCGTATGTCGGGGTTGCTAGACATGGACATCGTTGGTTTCGACAGGAGCCGGGCGTGAGACGAAGCGTAGCGCATCCTCGCACACCGCGTCCCATGAAACGTTTACGCGATATTGCGCAGCGGTCTCCGAGCAGCACAAGTTACCTGTTGGATCGGACCTATTCGGGCTTGTCGGAAACCTTGAGAATCGTGGATTCGCAACTCGCGTCTTTGATGCTGACCACGAAGAATAGCTCCGAATAGGTCACGAGCAGTTCATCCACGATTGGAATCGTCGCGTCTTCGGCGAACTCGGCGGTCCAGGCCTTCTGAGTCTGGTTGTCGACAATGTCGGCGCTGAAGTCATCGACGTCATCCGGCCCCGGCCCGAACAGCACGTCACGCCCCTCATCACTTTCGAGGATCTCGAAGCTAGCCTGTGGATCCTCGAGCACCAACAGTTCGGTCTGGGTGTTCGGGAAGCCCCACGTGTTCGCGTGCATGATGACTTGTCTGCCCGTTGGGACCTTCGCCCCATCGGGAAATACCGCGCCTTCTTGGCTCAGCCAAGCGCAGTCATCAATCCCCCAACGGGTGACCCTTTTCGTGGTGCTTCGCTGCATCACGCCGGACTGCACCGACCAGCGGTAGGACTGCGACCCCGATCCGTCTTGGAAATCGTCAGCTGAGACGGAACGCGTGAATTCAAAAACATCCGCATCGGCGACGAAGGGCGTTTGATTGTTGATCTGCACTTCTCTGCCGACGAGTTGGTTGCCGATGACTTCCACACGGAACTCAGTGACTTCGGGTAAACGCAAGTCGTCGAGCACCTGCTCTCCAGCAGCATCAAACGCACGGGCAATGACGGCGTCGACGGTGTGTGTCACCAGCAGCTCAAAAGGGTCGGAGACCACTCGCTGATCGTCATACACAGCTTCTATCTGAAGCTCATGCGTGCCCACGCGTTCCAGCCAAGGACCGCGGATGTCCCACGCCACGTTGCGGCTATCCACATCCACACCGAATTCGATCTCACGCTGCAACGGCAAAGGTTCGCCGTCTTCCAGTACCGTGAGCACTACCCCCTCCCACAAGTCCTGGCCGCGAACCTCCAGCTGGATCTCGTTGCCATACTCGACGGCTTCGCTCGGGGCTGGTGACGTGACTTGGATGGACTCCAGTCGCGGCTCCAGATCCACCACGAGCGGCTCCGTGCTGACAATCCAGGGTTCGCTGTCGCGAATCGTGGAAGTGACGGATAGCTCTAGGTGCAACTCCAGCTCGCCGCTTTGCCGGACCACGTCGCCGCCCACCTTCCAGGCGCCGGTGAGATTAAACTTGCGGGATTCTTGCTGGCCGCTGTTGGATCCCACAAATTGTCTCAGCTCGTTCCCGCTCTTCACGTGTTTGGCCACCACGGCGACTTTGGGTGGACGCGCTAGGTCGCCGGAGTATTCGGAGCGCCAACGGATGGTGTCTCCCGGCCAAACCTGCGTTTCAGGTTCAGGCTCGAGCAGCTCGATCGAAAGCGTCTCGAATTCGGCGACCCGTGGCGCGCCGCTGGAACTGCCATCGACAAAGTCGCCGCAGCCGCTGGCTCCGCTCAAGAGCCAGCACAACCACGCCAGCCGGAGGCAATCCCCACGAGTGCCCATTGTTTCTAAGCATGAAGCGGGGCCACGAGCGCTGCCAGCAAGCAGCCTTGAAGTACCTGCTTTGAAAGCCACTATGGGGTGGCCTGTCAGTCCAGGATGGACGTGTCCATCGCCCCTTGGTTTTTGTTGTTTTTTGG
>JBNLEN010000343.1:271-4080 GCA_050304975.1 Polyangiaceae bacterium | reverse complement strand
CGCCTGGTTGTGGGCGGGCCGCGGCGGCGCTGTTGCCATGGCCTCCGTCGTGGATTGGATTTGGTCTGTGACAGCGGGCAGGGGGGCTGCGGGCTGCGCACCTGTTGACAGTGCGGCTGTGCTAGCGGTTGATTGATAGCCAGTCGTCGCGGCCGCGGCGAGTTGCTCGGATATCGTGCCAATGGGGCCCGCCACCAAGAGCTGGCCCTTCTCGATGATGCCCACCGCGGTGCAGACGTCGCTCAGCTCGCTCAAGATGTGGCTCGACAGGAAGATCGTCTTGCCAAGTTCGCGCAGCTCGAGCAGCAGATCGCGGATTTCGATCCGCGCCCGTGGGTCCAGATCGCTGGCGGGCTCGTCCAGGATGAGCACTTGCGGATCATGCAGCAGCACCCGAGCCAGCTGTAGCCGCTGGCGCATGCCTTTGCTGAGCGAAACGACCAGTCGTGGTGACAGCTCTTGGAGATCCGTCAGCTCTATCACGGCATCGGTGACTGTGGTGTCCGTGATGCCGTGCGCATGGGCAAAGAACTCCAAGTACTCGCGCACGGTGATGCGCTCATACACGCCGGCGTGATCTGGCATGTAGCCAATCAAACGGCGGACGCGCTCGGGTTCCAGCACCACGTCCACACCACAGATCTCGACGCGCCCAGCAGTGGGCTCGAGCAAGGTCGCCATGGTGCGGATGGTCGTGGTCTTGCCGGCGCCGTTGGGGCCGATGAAGCCGAAGATCTCGCCATGCTCGACGCGGAAGCTGACGTCATGCAGTACCTGCATCCTGCCGTAGCTCTGGCTGAGCCCCTCGATCAGGATTGCCGGCTCCTGTGCGGTCGAGGCTTCAGCTCCCGTTGTTTCGGCGACTCGCTCGGGAGCGGTGAGTGTCTCGGAAGTGGCGCTCACAGCTCCCCTCCAAAGCCGACCACGCGCAGTAGAGTGCGATCACTTTCCAAGGCTATGCCGGAGTCTGTCAAGTGTCCCTCGCCTCCGACGATTTGAGCCAAAAGCACTGGTACGTCGGTTGGCCACCAATTGCGGTCGCTGGGGACCAATGTCTCAAATGCTCGCCAGCCGTTGCTCAACCCAGGGGAACTCTGATCGAGCTGATACTCGAAGTTGTGCAGCATCAGAGGGTACGCGGAGCCCGTTGGAGTGACCGAGAAAGAAATGCTCTGACCGCTGCTCACTTTTGCTTCCGCGCCATCCGCCAGACGCTCGAAGAAGTAGACGTTTCCCTGGGTATCTCTGACAACTACACCTAGGAGCTCTCGGCCGACGCGGTTTTTGACCCAAAGCTCAGCGTCGCGCTCGAGCAGGCTCACGCCCGCCCCAATGTTGCTGAACGCCTCCTCTCGAATGACGGTCGTTTTCCACGGTACGGTGTGGATTTCATCGACGGCAAGTCCTTGGGGTTCCGCGACCAACTCCGCCGTCACGTCGCTGGAGCTGCCAGCCAGAGACAAGACATTGCCAGTCTCGGCCACGCTGATCTTCATGTCGTCCAGTGAGTCAGCATAAAACGCTCGAAAGCGGATGGCGGATCCGCGTGGCATGCCGGCGCCGGCTTCGATCAGCGTGAGATGCCGCGCCTTGGTCGAGCTGCCCCGAGAGACCGCGCCCAGCACCAGGATTAGTAACAGCGCGCCTGCTGACCAAAGCGGCAGGCGATACAGGGCTCGGAGCGGGTGCCCGCTATTGGATGCAACCCGAAAATTCATGGGACCGGCCAGCAGCGCGTACAATAGCAGGAGCAGCGCCGCCCCCACGATCGCCCAATGGTTGCCAATACTCGGATCCAAGCTCTGCCGCAGCCAATAGTCGCTCTGCTCGAACGGGGTTCGAGCGTGTTGAGCGACGACATGCTTCTGCCGCAGCCACGATGACGCCAACAAGGTCAACAGTTTCTGTTGTACCCAGTGTTCCACGGCGCCTGACATCGGCTTGTCCGGCTCAAAGCCGAGCAGATGGACCTCTCCTAGACCGTAGCTGGCGACCGCTCCCCAGGCAGACGGACGCAAGTTGCCACCGACGTAGCCGACGCTGCTCTGAAGTTCGGCGATCAACGCCTTCAGCTGTTTTAGCTCCGCGCTGTGCTGCGGCTCTTCCCCGGGGTTGGTGCTGCCAAATGCCGCTGCCCCCAAAGGTCCTGTGTCCGGCAGCATGTCCAGGGGCGGCTGCGCCTTTTCTGGGCGCCCACCCACCAATCGCAGCACGGTTTCATGGCGCAAGTCTTCTGGGCGGGTGATGGCCAGGGCCAGCGTCCCGCCCGCCAACACCCAGCCTGTCAGTGCCGTAAGCTCTGGCGCGCGCAGCTGCACGAGCGATTCGCTCTTGGCCAGAACGACCGTGGCAGGCGCGTAGCCTGCGCTGCGCTGGGGCAGGATCGATTCACCACTGGCTTCGTCCAACATCGCCTGCTCTGAGCGCGCAGTCTGGGAAACGCTCGTGCTCGGATCTGAGAGCCCTACCAAGGGTTGGTCGCGCAGCAGTGCAGCAACCCGGCTTGGGCTGTCTAAGCTGAACACGAGCGGCCGCTCGAAACTGTCGGTCGGAGCTTCTGCGCTGCCGAGGACTTTGCCCGTGACGTCTTCGGCAGTGGCGGTGACTGCGGTCGTGGTGTAGCCCGGCGCCGGGAGTTTCAGCATCACGCTCTGTTCGGGCTGAACATGGAATTCGGCAGTGATGAGCGCTTCGTGAGGATCCGTGCGCGAGACGCGCTTGAGCTTCACGTGCCCCTCGATTGAGGCCGCGGTACGATTTTTCAGCTGCACGACGAAGGTCGTCCAGCCCGGCGTCCCAGTCGAGCGATCGCCGAGCAGCGGACGCAGCGTGACCTGAAGCGGATCGGTGGCAGTGTCCGCTGTGGGGCCGCTGCCCAGAGCACCAGCGGCGGGGGGCGGAGGCGGAGGTTTCATCGCCAGCGCGGAGGCAGCCAGCGTGGAGCACACAACCAGAATTACCAGCAACAACAGGGGTGGCGAGTGAAGTTGATGCGGCCGCGGCATGGAAAGCAGTCCGATCCTCGTCACTGTTTCAGCGCGTGCTCAACAGCCGGAGGGTTGTCGCTGATGCTACGCAACAATTCGTCGACCACATCATCTGTCCGCACGCCGTCGGCCTCTCCTTCGTAGCTCAGAATCAAGCGATGGCGGAGGGCTGGTTTGGCGACCGCGCGAATGTCTTCAAACGCGACGTTGGCGCGACCATCCAAAAGCGCGCGAGCTTTGGCGGTCAGCACCATGGCCTGAGCCGAACGCACGCCAGCGCCGTATTGCACCGCTCGTTTGACCAGCTCTGGCGCCGAGTCCGAGTCCGGCGTCGAGGCTTGGGCAATGCGAGCCGCCAGGTGCAGCACGGGGCGCGCAACCGCGATGTCCCGGCAAAGCGCCTGCAAGCCTTGCAACTCGGCTGCGCTCAGCACGGGCTGCGCCGTCTCGCCGGGCCTGCCGGTGGTGCGCTGTAGAATTTCGAGCATCTCGTCGGTGTCGGGGCTGCTGACGAGCACCATCAACAGGAAGCGATCCAGTTGCGCCTCGGGTAGGGCGTAGGTGCCCTCCATTTCGATTGGGTTTTGGGTGGCAAGCACCATGAACGGCTCCGGCAGGGGATGCCGCTTGCCGGAGATGGTGACCGCGTGTTCTTGCATAGCCTCCAAAAGAGCACTCTGGGTCTTGGGCGTGGCGCGGTTGATCTCATCCGCCAACAGCAACTGCGTGAACACGGGTCCCTGGTGCAGCTCGAAGCGGCCGTTGGCGGCGCCCGCACTGTCCAAGACCAGAACGTTGTTTCCCGTGATGTCGGACGGCATC
>JBNLEN010000343.1:0-261 GCA_050304975.1 Polyangiaceae bacterium | reverse complement strand
TCCGGCGTGAACTGGATGCGCGAAAACTGAAGTGCCAAACACTCGGACAGGGTACGGACCAACAGCGTCTTGCCCAAGCCTGGGGCGCCCTCCAACAGCACGTGCCCCCGGGCGAGTAAGCTCCACAGCACCTGCTCGACCACCTCTTCCTGACCAACGATCACCCGCGCGATCGCCGCCCGAAGGGCCTGACTGTGCGCTTTGGCTTCACTCAGTTGCTGCTCCACGGCCCCTGCTCCAGCTTCCATGCATTGCAGCCTA
>JBNLEN010000342.1:0-4118 GCA_050304975.1 Polyangiaceae bacterium | reverse complement strand
TCGGCGATCGCTTGGAACGCTTCATCGGAAATCTCGAACTCAGCAGGTAGCCCTCGGCGGCGGTCGCTGGCGGCGCGCCGCAGCAGTTTTTCGATGTCGCGCGTTTCGAGCGGCTTGAGGCGGAATACTTTGGCGCGCGACAGCACCGCCGCGTTGACGGCAAATGACGGGTTTTCCGTGGTGGCGCCGATCAGCACGATGGTGCCGTTTTCTACGTGGGGCAGAAACGCGTCCTGCTGGGCGCGGTTGAAGCGATGGATCTCATCCACGAACAGCAGTGTGCCTTTGCCCTGCAAACTCCGGCGCTCACGCGCGCGGCTGATGATCTCACGCAACTCAGCGACGCCGCCGAGCACCGCGCTGAACGGCTCAAACACGGACTTGGTGGCGCGGCTGATCACGTGAGCCAGCGTGGTTTTGCCGCAGCCGGGTTCGCCCCACAGGATCATGGACGGCAAGCGATCACTTTGGATCGCGCGGCTCAGCGCGCGGCCGGGACCGAGCAGCTGCTGTTGTCCGACGACTTCATCCAAGCTGGCGGGTCGCATGCGGTCCGCCAGTGGCGGCGGTGGAGCCTGCAGGTTGCCCCGGTCCGCCGCGTAGTTGAGCAGCGTGCGATCCTCGAAGGATTTTCCGGGAGGTTTTCGCGCCATCAGATCGTCTCGCGAGCCATCACTTCGCCTCGCGGACGCCGAAGATGGCGGTGCCGACGCGCACGTCCGTAGCGCCCTCTTCGATCGCCAGCTCAAAGTCTTGGCTCATGCCCATGCTGAGCCGCGGCCAGCCGGGGCAAAGTGAATCGCGCAGCTCCCGCAGCGCCGCAAAATGCGGACGCGTCAGCTCGGGGTCCTCCGCCGCGGGAGGGATGACCATCAGCCCCTGAGGAGCCAGCTCTGGCGCTGCGTCCAGCGCTTCGATCAGCGCCGGCAACTGCTCCGGCAAGCAGCCGCTTTTTTGGGCCTCGCTGGCGATGTTGACCTCGACGAAGACCGGCATGGGTTTCACTCCCTCACGCGCAGCCAGACGTTTACTCAGCTCGCTGATCAGGCGAGCGTCATCCAGGGTGTGCAGCACCAACTCCTGCTCCGCCCGCACGGCGGACACCAAGTGGCGCGCCTTGTTGCGCTGCAAGTGACCGATCATGTGGAAGCGCAGCCCGGGCAAGTCCTGCAACTGCTCCTGCTTTTGCAGCAGCTCTTGCATGTAGTTTTCGCCAAAGTCGCGCTGGCCCAGGGCGTACGCAGCGCGAATGTCCTCGGCCGGCTTGCGTTTGGACACGGCAATCAAACGCACCTCGGCGCGTTCGCGGCCCGCCCGCTCGCAGGCTGCGCGCACGCGTTCTTCGACCTGCGCCAAGCGTTCGGAGAGTGTGTTGGGGGGACTGGTCACGGTGTCTGCTGGGGGCCTGGGGAGTCTTGAGTGAGCGTGGCGCTGCCGCCGCGGATCCATTTGCCATCACCGCTGGCTGCGCGCAGCGTTAGCTGGAGCTCTGCCCCCGGCTTAGTGCCTGTGAGCGTGCCTGAAAAGGCCTCGGGCGCGTCTTGTTTGGGTCGCAGCGTGAGCGCGACGTTTTGCTCGTCGATTCGACCTCGCAGCGTCGCCTCCCCCAGAGCGCCGCTCGCAGTGCCCTCCACCAAGCCCTGGGCGTCAATTGTCAGCGTCAGCGTTCCAGGGCCGACGAAACGTTTGCCCTGATCTCGGATCCAGGCCATTTGCTGGCCGTAGTTCTTGCCCTCCAGTGGGTTCAAGCGTTCGGCTTGGTACTGCCCGCTCCAGCTGCCCACGAACCAGGGCGGCTTGGGTTCATTGTTGGCCGAGGGCTGGTTGGCAGTCGGGACAGCGGTCGTTGAGGTGGCGGCCAGGCTTGCGGCCGTCGCTGCTTGGGTTGGCCCGCCGCCGGTATCTGTGCCAGCCGGCTCACCCTTGCAGCCCGCGCACAGCCCAAGCCACACGGCTGTGAGCCACACCGCCCGAACGACGCTGGCGCCTGAGCTGCTCACTTCAACTTGGTGACGCGCACGCCCAGCTCACCGTCGATGTTGACCAGTTCACCTTGAGCGATCTGTTGCCCGGCGACGCGCAGCGTGACCCGGGGGTTCAGTGGGCCACCCAGGCCGATCACATCCCCCGGCGCGAGCTCCACCCATTGCCGGGCGCTCATCGTGACCGAGCCGACCTCCACTCGGATCAGCACCGGCGCATCGGCGACGGCATCATGCGACGTATCGTTATCGCTGGTTTCCACGGCTGCCTTTCGTTGTGGGGATTCGGATTGGTCCAGTTCAGGTTCGTGCGACAGTGGTTTGGGGCCTACCACGGTCAATTGATCCCGCGATACCTTGACTTGAATGCCCGACTCCAGCTGCGGCGCGCAAAGCACACCCTCGCCCTGTAGCTCGGAGTCGACACTCCAAGTGTCTGGCACGAGCGCGTCACCCAGCTGCAGTCCATCCAGATCCGCCCGCGAACAGAGTGACGTGGCTAGCACCAAAGCCAGGCGCACCGGCAGCTCGGTGGCGGCCAGGTTCACTGCTGCAGCGGGGGCGCTCAATTGGCCGCTCAGCGCGGCGCGACCGCGATAGCTGACCCCGTCAACACGCAACCAAAAGTCCGCCTGCCAGATAGGACTCACGGGGGGATTCAAATCCGCGCCCGGTGACAGCGGCTCGCCACGCACCAGACGGGCGGCGACTTCATCCGCCAGCGCGTGAAATGCCCCCGCGAGCACGTCGCTCAGAGGTTGTGCGCGCTGGAGTGGAGTGGGGCTGCCCATGACGCGCGTCAGCATCAGGGTGGCCAGCGAAGGCTGCAGCGAGACCCACAAACACAACTCTCCGGTCCTGAATTGCACGTCGGCCCCGAGCGAGCGCAGTCCTTCAGAGCGCAGCCCGTCAGGGCGCAGTCCCTCAGCTCGATCAAGGGGTTCCACGCCGCAGTCCTCCAGCTGGGCTGCGAAGAGCTCCTGCAGCACCGCCGCGAGGCGTGAGAAGTCGAATATTTGCGCGAGCTCACGCCGCGCCGCCGCCGCTTGCGGCTGTTGCCGCGGGACCACCGGCAGGGCGTCCCAAGGGTACGCACTTGTGGGCGGCTGTAATCGCGACGACACGCTGCCTAAGTGCCACAGATCGGCGAGGCAACCAAGCCCTTGTGGTGCGTTGTGCCCGGCTCAGCCAGGCCTCCCCGGCTGAAACAAAGCCTGCCCACCCGGGAACTCGGCGTGGTAGGTTCCATGCTGTGAGGACTCGAAGCAAAGTCGCTGTATTGGTTTCTGTTTTGGCTTCGGCCACGGTGATTGGTCTGGGCTCGGCCAGCGCCGAAGACGCGAAGGCCTCCCCGCCTGACGCGGACGGCGTACGGCGTGACCCCAAAGGGATCACCGGCGTTAGCCCGTTCTGGGAGAAACTGAAAGCGGGGGATGACGCAGTCATCGCTGGCGACATGGACGCGGCAATGACCGCCTATGAGGCCGCCATCAAAGAAGAGCCCCAGAACTTCCTCGGTCACACTCGTGCGGCTCAAGTGCTGATGCTCAAGGGTGAGTTTGACCCGGCGTTTGAGCGGCTAGAGCGCGCGTTGGGTTTTGCCAAACGCGTGGAACAGCGCGCGAAGGTGATGTTCCTCCAGGCTGAGATCCAAGAGCGCAAAACGAAGTTCGCTCAAGCCAAGCGCCAGTGGGAGACTTATGAGAAGTTCACCACCAGCGGCGAAGCCACTTCCGACAAAGAGGCGGCCAAAAAGATCTACCCCGCGACCGCCAAAGAGCGCCTCAAGCAGATCAAAGACCGTGAGCAGCGCGACAAAGACTACGCCGAAGTCAAAGAGCGCATCCAAAAGCGCGAAAAAGAGCTCGACGACAAAGCTCACGGCAAATAAGCGGCCCACGGCAAGTAAGCGGCCCACGGCAAGTAGACCTGCCTGAGCAGTCTTCCCGCGGAAGCGGTGTCCGTAGAAGGCGAGCCGTTGGGGGTGTAACGCATGGCACCCAATGCTGATGATGCTGATGGGCGCCGGCAAGGTAAACACCACATGGTAATACACCACAGGCAACAGATCGGCCTGCCGCGCTTCGAGCCAACGTTTGGCCGCGCTGGCCTGACACTTCGGGCAATGCCGGTTAC
>JBNLEN010000341.1:0-4133 GCA_050304975.1 Polyangiaceae bacterium | reverse complement strand
CAGCTTGGAGCCCAGCTACGTGCTGCACAGCATGGGCTTGGACGAAGACTTGGCGCATTCATCCATTCGTTTCGGCATCGGTCGCTTCAACACCCAAGAAGAGATCGACTACGTCGGTGAGCTGGTGACAGAGAAGGTGCAGAAGCTGCGCGATATGTCGCCCTTATACGAGATGCACAAAGAAGGTATCGACATCAAGTCGATTCAGTGGGCCGCTCATTGAGCGCTGGCTGAGCGAACTTGAGGAATTGAACGAGAAGACACCATGGCCTACAGCGACAAAGTAATCGAACACTACGAAAACCCCCGCAACGTCGGCACGCTGGACAAGGACGCCGACAACGTCGGTACCGGTTTGGTGGGTGCGCCTGCGTGCGGTGACGTCATGCGTCTGCAGATCCAGGTGGACGATGACGGCAAGATCCAAGACGCACGCTTCAAGACCTTTGGTTGCGGCTCGGCGATCGCTTCGTCTTCCCTGGCAACGGAGTGGATCAAGGGCAAGTCCGTGGACGAGGCTGAGAAGTTGAGCAACTCGCAAATCGCCGAGGAGTTGAACTTGCCGCCCGTGAAGATCCACTGCTCGGTCCTGGCAGAAGATGCCATCAAGAGCGCGATCGAGGACTACCGCAAGAAACGAGCTGCCAAAGAGGCCCTTAAATGATGGCAGCGGAGACTCAATCAGGCACTGCTGCTGCCCCCACTGCGCAAGCCGCCGCTGCGAGTTCCGGGGCAGAATCGGGAGTCAACAAGCGTGGCATCCACGTCAGTCCCGGGGCGGTCGAGTACGCCAAGCGTCGCTTGGCGGAGCGCGGCACGCCCAATGCCGCGATTCGCATGGGCATTCGCGGCGGAGGCTGCAGCGGTTTTCAGTACGTGATCGAATTCGATGACGCGGAGCCGCGCTCCCGCGACATCGTCAGCGAATACGATGGCGTGCGCTTCTACACGGACAAGAAGAGCCTGATCTACCTCGGTGGATCGACTCTGGACTACACCAAGACGATGATGTTTCAGGGCTTCAAGTTCCTGAACCCGCAGGAAGCCACCAAGTGCGGCTGTGGGCATTCGTTTACCGTGAAGTGAACGATTTTGGTCGATGGTCGCAAGCCGACCAATGACCGCGATAGCGGGCAAGTGATGAACACCGACCCATTCGACACGCTCGGCATCGAACCGAGTTTTACGCTGGACCGCGCCGAGCTGGACCGCAAGCAGCGGGAGTTGAGCAAAGCGCTGCATCCAGATCGCTACGCGGGATCACCTGCGGGTGAGCGGCGCCAAGCGCTGAGTCGGGCGATAGATGTCAATGAAGCCTACCGCGCCCTGAAAGATCCCGTGCGCCGGGGGGAAGCCCTGCTGATGCGCTTGGGGCAACCGCTGTCCGAGACGGAGCAGCCCGCAGATCCCATGTTCCTGATGGAGATCATGGAGCTCCGAGAGGCGCTGTCAGAAGCGGGGCGCAAGCAAGACGAAGCCAGCATCAGCGCCCTGGCGGCACGCGTGAGCCAGCTGCAGCGTTCGGCCGAAGCGAACTTGGCGCGCCAGTTTGAGTTGGCCTTGCAGGGGTCTGAAGCAGCGCATGCGGCGCATGCCCCCAGGACTGAGTTGAGCCACGCGCTCGGGCAGCTGCGCTACTACAAACGTTTCTTGGAAGAAGCCCACGCCCTGCTCGACGAGTTGGACTGATAGAGCGAAATAGAACCCATGCTGCTCGATATTTTTGATCCCAAAGCGCCCCCGACTCCGATCGGTATTGATTTAGGCACGACCCATTCGGTGGTGGCCCACATCCGTGATGGGCACCCGCTGGCGCTGACCAACTGTGACGGCTCACAGCTGCTGCCCAGCGTCGTGCACTACGGCACCCACGGCGACGTGATGGTGGGGCGCAGCGCCAAGAGCTACATCGAGCGCGAGCCCGAGCGCACTATCGTCAGCGTGAAGCGCTTCATGGGGCGCGGCGCCGATGATCCGCAAACCAAGTTGCTCGGGACCTACAAGTTCAAGCCCGCTGAGACCCTAGAAGAAAAGAAGCTGGTTCGGTTTGATTTGACGCCCGCCGGCACTGGGCCCGAAGCGGTCACGCCGATCGAAGTCAGCGCGGAGATCCTGAAGAGCCTGGCTCAGAGCGCGCGCGACCAGCTGCACGCCGTGGGCGGCGTGGTGATCACGGTGCCCGCCTACTTTGATGATGCCCAACGACAGGCCACGAAAGATGCCGGGCGCCTAGCGGGCTTGAACGTGCTGCGGCTGTTGAACGAACCCACGGCGGCGGCGCTGGCGTACGGTTTGGACAAACAGCAAAACGGCACGTTTGCCGTTTATGATCTGGGCGGCGGCACGTTTGACGTGACCATCCTGGCGCTCGAAGACGGCGTATTTCAGGTCAAGAGCACCGGCGGTGATAGCGCTCTCGGTGGTGATGACATGGACCGTGAGATCGCGCATCGGATGCTGCCTTTGATGGGCTTCGAAGAGCCAGCGGCCGCGCCACCCGAGATCGTCGGTTTGGTGCTGAACGCCGCGCGTGAACTCAAGCATCGACTCACGGATGAGCCGACGGCCAGCATGCAATTGCCGAAAAAGGGTGGGGGAGAAGCCAGCTTCAGCTTGTCGCGCCAAGACTTCGATGCGGCGATTGAGCCACTGCTCAGCCGCACCGGCAAAGCCTGTCGGCGGGCGCTCCGGGATGCAGAGCTGGAGCCGGGCGAACTGGATGGTGTGATTTTAGTGGGTGGCTCGACTCGGGTGCCTGCGGTGCGTCGCTACGTTGAGCAGCTGTTCGGCAAACCGGCGCTGGCGGATATCGATCCGGACTTGGTCGTGGCTTATGGGGCGGCGTCTCAAGCACGCCTGTTGGCGGAGTCCAGTGACGAGGTCTTGTTGTTGGATGTATTGCCGCTGTCGCTCGGCATCGAAACCATGGGCGGGGCGGTCGATCGCGTTTTGCCGCGCAATACCACCATCCCCACCGGCGCCAAATCGGTGTTCACGACCTACGCGGATAACCAGACCGGTTTCGAAATCCATGTCGTTCAGGGTGAACGAGAGCTGGCTAAAGATTGCCGTTCGCTCGCGCGTTTTACCCTGAAGGGCATTCCGCCGATGCCGGCCGGTCATGCACGCCTGGAAGTGCACTTCGAAGTGGATGAAAATGCCTTGCTCAAGGTGCGCGCGAAAGAGCTGACCACTGGCCTCGAGCAGTCGGTGGAGGTCAAACCCAGCTACGGCTTGGATGACGAGCAGGTCGAAGAGATGTTGCTGTCCGCGCTCGATCACGGTGAGGAAGACTTCGAAGCTCGACGCTTGGTAGAAGCCCGGGTCGAAGGCTCACGCATCGTGTTGGCCACGGAAAAAGCGCTCGCCAGCGACGCCCAACTGCTGGACCCAGCAGAGCTGAGCAAGATCCAGCAAGCCTTGGATGATCTCAAATCCGCGATTGAATCTTCGCGCAGTGCCGCAAGCATCCAACTGCGGATCGACGCGCTGGACGAAACGACCCACGCCTGGGCTGGTCGGCGTATGGACGCCGCGATCCAGACCGCGCTCGGTGGCCGCGACGTCAACTCCGTCGCGGGCGAAGTGGAACACGCGCGAGGTGTGGAGTCTCACCTCGCGGAGCACGCCGGCGAAACCCCTGAGCCTCAATGAGCACGTTAGAAGAATGCCCAAAGTAAAGTTTATCGACCAAAATATCGAGATCGACGTGCCCATCGGCAGCTCGATCCTGGAAGCTTCGAAGAAAGCCAAAGCCCCCGAGGGCGACGCTTGCGGCGGCGTGTGCGCGTGCAGCACCTGTCACGTATACGTGGACGAAGGGGCAGAGCTGCTGAGCGAAGCCGAAGAGGACGAAGAAGACATCCTCGACAAGGCGTTCGATGTGCGCATGAACTCGCGCCTCGGCTGCCAAGCCAAGATCGAACGCGACGGAGTGGTAGCCGTGCGGATCACACGAGAGAGCCTCGACGCGTACTACAACGAACATCCCGACGTCCCCCGCCCATAGGCGGGCGTGCGTCCTCGTGAGGAGACGTCTCGTGAGGCGGCATCTTGTGAAAGCCACTATGGGGTGGCCTGTCAGTCCAGGATGGACGTGTCCATCGCCCCTTGGTTTTTGTTGTTTTTTGGTC
>JBNLEN010000340.1:0-4152 GCA_050304975.1 Polyangiaceae bacterium | reverse complement strand
GAAGTTCGACTCCGGGGCTGCCCATGAGGCCTGCGCTCCTCTGCGCTGGGATGGAGAGGAGTGGGACTTCAGGGCTTGGTCAGAGGACGATGAGTCCCTGACCGATGGTGAGGACCCCCAGTTCCTCCTTGACGGGGAACTGGAAGAAGAAGACGATGACGATGATAAGTCCTGGGAAGGGCACGACTCCTCCTCGAAAGAGGAGGACAACGATGAATCAACCGAGGAAGACCCGATGGCAGGAAGTTTCTTGCGCTCCAATTGTCCGATGAAGATGACGATGGAGACAATGGCGGGGACCCCGACGATGAAGTCGATGGCGACGATGGCTCCACCAGCGATGATAGTGCCGAAGACGACGACAGCGATGGTGGCTCCAGCGCTGACGAAGACCACGACCACGATGACGATGGCGGCGCCAGCTCTGACGAAGGCGACGACGACGATGCCGGCACCAGCGTTGACGAAGGCGGCGACGGCGGCACCAGCGTCGATGAGGGCGGTGACGCTGGCACCAGCGCTGACGCGGGCGGCGATGGCGGCACCAGCGTTGACGAAGGCGGCGACGCTGGATGGACCTGTGCTTCCGCGACTGAGGGTATCCCGGGTGACTGCACGGATCTCGCGTCGTGGGACAGCGAACTGGGCACTTTTGCCGAGAGCGAATGCGCCGACGCAGAAACGACCATGAGCTCGGGAACGCTTGAACTGTTCCGCGCCTGCTTGCTTGGATTGACGGCTGAAGAGTTGGACGACGCCACCAACGTCTACAAGTGCAAGGACGACGCCACCAAGGCTGTTTGTGTCGACGAAACCACCGAAACGGAATGCGCGACCATCGCTGGCTGGTGTCCTGATCAGGATGCCGCGGAATGCATGCAAACCCTGTCCGGCCTCAATGCCCAAGGGCGCGCTGACATCACCGGCTGCATGGAAGGCTTCTGCAATCTGTACTCCTGCTTGGAAGGCCTCTAAGCGGGTGTTGATGAGCTGCGGTCGCTGCGTGTAAGATCGCGGCGGTGGCAACTCAGGCAGCTAAGAAACCGCCGCAACCCCCACCCAAGTGGTATCGCCAGCTAAGAGCTGCGGGGGTTACCGGGACTAACGGGAAAACATCAACGTCGCTGTTTCTGACAGCGGCGTTGAGCCGTTTTTGTCCCCCGGTCGTGGCCACCACGACGGTGGGGATCTACCGCAATCTGCAGCGCACGGAGCATCCCCTAAGCCGGGCCGGCATGCTCACCAGCATGCGCGAAAGTCTGGTTGATGGCGCCAAGTTCACGGTGATGGAGCTCACTAGCGAGGCCCTGGCACGCGGGTTCTTGAACACTTTTCCCGTCGAGTTGGGCGTGTTCACCAACCTCAGCCAGGACCACTTGGACGCCCACAAAAACCCGGAGCACTACCTGGCCAGCAAAGCACAGCTGTTCATGAGTTTGCCCAAGGGTGGCAGCGCGGTGTTGAACGCCGCGGACGCGACGTTCGAGCTGTTGAAAGAGGTCTTGCCAGACGGAGTCAACTTGATCACGTACGGAGACCCTGCGCGCGGCCCGGTCCCAGCCGAAACGCAGCTGAAGGTCACCGAAACAACGGTCAACTGGGAAGGCACGACGGTAGCGCTAGCTGAGCCCGCATTTGGCAGCCACGTGCGGCAGATCCACACGCGCGCGATCGGTGCCGTGTTCGGCGAAAATGCGCTCGCCGCTTTCGCTGGAGCGGTCGCCATGGGGGTGCCGCCAGAGGTGGGCGCACAAGCCATCGCCGAAGCACCTCCACCCCCTGGTCGATTCGAACGAGTCGTCGCGGCTCCTAACGTAGTAGTGGATTACGCCCATACTCCGGACGCCCTACGCCGCACGGTCAGCGCCGCGCGTGAGCTGAGTCCGGGCCGCGTGATTGTGGTGTTTGGCGCTGGCGGGGAACGTGACCAGAAGAAGCGCCCGCTGATGGGCGCTGCAGCCGAACACGCAGACATCGTGATCCTGACCAGCGACAATCCGCGCAAGGAAGATCCCGAGGCCATCGCCGAGCAAATCCGTGCCGGGATGAGCAATCCCGCGGATGTGCCCTTCGAACCAGATCGACGCCTAGCCATTCAGAAGGCGATCCAGCTGGCAACTGAAGAAGACGTCGTGGTGATCGCCGGCAAAGGTCACGAACAGATCCAAATCACGAATCAGGGGCAACGGAGTTTTTCCGACGTTTCTGTGATACATGAGCTCACCGCGACATGAGCCGCAACATCTTCTGGTTGTTCTCCACGCTGATCTTGTTCGCGTGTGACCCTTTGGTCGAAGAGTTTGACGCTGTCGAGCCGGCCGAGGTGTATCACGCCGCCAAGCAGACATCCGCCCCGGCAGCTCCAGCCCAGCTGACGGTCATGACCTACAACATCAAGTTCGGAGGCGGGCGAATCGACTTCTTCTTCGATTGCCACGGCGACAGGGTGTTGATGACGCGGGCAGAGGTGCTCGACAACCTGGATGGTGTGGCGCGCAAGATTCGCCAGGTGAACCCGGACATCTTGTTCCTGCAAGAGGTTGACGTCGGTTCCAAACGGGCCGCTTTCGTCGATCAGTTGCAGTGGCTGCTCGACCACACAGACTTGAACCACGGCTACTACGCCTCGCAGTGGCGGGTGGACTTCGTCCCCAGTGACGGCCTGGGCCCCGTGGACTCAGGCAATGCCATCCTTTCCAAGTATCCGCTGAGCGAAGGCACCAGGCTGGCTTTGCCGCTGCGCAGCGATCAAAGCTCGGTGGATCGCTACTTCTACTTGCGCCGCAACATCCTGACTGCGCGCACGAAGGTGGATGGCCGGAACCTCTTCCTCGTGGCGACCCACGCCTCGGCCTATTCGCAGGACGGCACCAAGAAGAAGCAGATTGATCGCTTCAAGCAAGTGCTGGATGGGTTTAGCGAGCGGGGTTTGGTCATCGGCGGCGGGGATCTCAACGCGCTGCCTCCCGGCAGCACCAAGCTGAAAGATTTCCCAGACTCCGTCTGCACGGATGAGGACTTCCAAGCGGACGACTACAGCGAAGAACGAGACTGGCTCGACGATCTGTATCGCGCTTATGCCGCGGCTATTCCACTGGCGGAGTACCAGCGAGACAACCGGCGCTTCTTCACCCACACAACGGACGGCGGCGGATTCTGGAATCGCAAGCTGGACTACCTGTTCACCAACGGCGAGTTCACAGGCGGCCTGGTGCACCAAGACCGACAGACGGGAGGCATGAATACCATGCCTCTATCCGATCACGCGCCCATGAGCGTTACTCTGGAGCTGCAGTGAACAGGCGCGCTACACTCGTCGCCGCAGCCTTGGCTAGCCTGAGTTTTTCGGGCGCGGCCAAAGCGCAGCCTGCTAGTTGGGGCTCGGAGAGCGCCCACACAATCGCTGAAGATCGGTTGGAGTTGGGACTGTTCAGCGAGGCCCGCTGGGGAGTGACGCAGCGCCTCGAGCTCAGCACGCACCCCGTGTGGTTCTTCGCCTTGCCGCAGCTGCAAGCCAAGCATCAATGGGTGCAAAGCGGACGCTGGCTGTTTTCGTCGCGCCATCGCTTGGCTTACCCGACACTGTTTTTGGGGTTGGTCGCCAAAGAGGGGGCTCTGGGGTTGCTACCCCCAACCGAAGATCCACCGCAGGCCTTGATGATCCACAATCACGCTCTGCTCAGCCGCGACTTCGGCCCTCACGCTGTGACGCTAAGCGCCGGTGCGGTGGTCGCGCCACGCGCCAGCTCAAACATGCCGGTCCTGGACTTCCCATTCTTGTATCAACGCTTCGCAGCGCTGTACAGCTCCGTGGTACCCCAAGCCGGGCTGGCCTTCGAAGGTGCGTTGTCGGATTCTTTCGGCTACGCGCTCGAGGTTGAACTGAGTTGGTTTTCACTGACTGCAGAAGCGACGAACGGCGTGGAGCTCGACAGCGTGTTTGCCCTCGAGGAGGCCGCACGCCTCGACTACTTGATCGCGCTCGATTGGCGCATCTCGGCGGGTATCCGGGCGGCTCAGGCCGAATTCCCCGTCGGCTTTCGCAGCCACCTACTGCCCACACTCGATCTACGCGTCGCGTACTAGCCCACTTTCGCCCCCGAACTTTCTCGCACGGAGCATTACCGAACCGCGAAGGTGCCTCGAAAGTGC
>JBNLEN010000339.1:0-4166 GCA_050304975.1 Polyangiaceae bacterium | reverse complement strand
AGCCACTCGACATTCGCAGCGATATCTGGTCTTTGGGTGCAACCCTACAGTTTCTATTGACGGCCAAGAGCCCGTTCGAGCGGAACTCGCTCGCAGCAGTGTTCGCGTCGATCCTGACCGAGCAGCCAGAGCCGCTCCGGGCGAGCGCACCCGAAACTCCAAAACAGTTGCAGGCGGTGGTCAGCCGGTGCCTCAGCAAAGACCCCAATGCGAGATTTCAAACCGCCGGAGAGCTCTTGGATGCCCTCAGTAGTCTGGAGCTGTCGTGGACCTCTACCTCGTCGGCAACTGGCGCCGCGCACCATCAGATACCACGGGCCGCCAGCGGCGAGGTGCGCGTTGAGGGCGGGTTACCGCTAAGCGATAACGAATCACGAGCGGTCGAGCTGGTTGCACCCTACTGCGA
Organism: Polyangiaceae bacterium; assembly: GCA_050304975.1. GTDB lineage: Bacteria > Myxococcota_A > Polyangia > Polyangiales > Polyangiaceae > SZUA-265. The sequence continues at coordinate 3,760 of JBNLEN010000339.1, read as the reverse complement.
TATCGTTGAGCGCTTGAAACTGGTGCCCAACGACGCACGGATACGGGGGATCTACTTTGACGGCAACCTACGTGCCTTGAGAAGTGCTGGCAAGCTCGATGAGTACAAGCAGATGTTCCCTGGCGAATCTTACTTCACGTTCCGCTTGCACCCGCTACGTGACTACTTGATTCGCCTCGCTGCGAGTGGTGCCATATTGGCAGGTCCGGAGAAGGTGCACGATGGGATGCATGAGGTCGGGTACGGGCAGGCGGCGAATTTTGCGAACAGTCTAATTGGCAAGGTGATGATCAGGATGCTTTCCGGCGACCCAGCTCGGCTTCGTGAACAGGCCTTGGCGGCTCGGCGTCAGATGGCTGAGTACGGCCAGTGGTGGGTTGAAACGATCGGACCAAGAGAATTCAGAATGCACTATGAGGAGGAATACATTTGGATCGAAAGTGCAGTGGCCGGCTCTGCGCTTGGGTCATTTATCGCTTGTGACTTCGAAGTGCAGGTTGAAACCCATGTGACAAGCCGTCTATCCGGCTACAGCTCCATCAAGTGGTAAGCCACAGCTAGAGACATGCGGGATTCTGCAGGGGAGAAGGAGAAGTCTGATTCGCTGGGATCGGCAACGCGGGCCGAGCTGGCCACCGTTCTCGGTGCAGTGTCACAGGTTGCGGTATCCTCGGTCCGTAACTTGGTCCAAGCATTGGAAAGCTTCGAGGATGAAGCGTCAGCCCTGCAACAGTCGTCGGAGAGGGTTGCGAAGGCTTCCCAGCAGCTCACTGCTCCCCTTGATGAGACGCTGGACGCCATTGCTCGTCCCGACGAACTGACGGCGCACTGCCGACAGCTGGTCCAAGAAATGCGCGAGGCAGCAAGCTCTCTACGACTGCTTGCTGCCGATGCTCGTCATGCCTGTGGACTCGGTTCCGCATCGGAGCAGCCTCGGGTGCTGCTCTGCAATGAGCTCCTGGATAGGACCCTCGACCTGTTCGCGCGGGAGCTACATGGCGTTCACGTGCAGCGAGACTACACGGCTGACTTGCCTCCCTTGGTGATCGAACGCGGTCAGGTGTTGCAGATGTTCTCGGCGTTGCTCACAAACTGCCTGATGGCGATCCGCGCCGAAGCAATAGAAGAACCTCGCTTGGGGCTCGAGACGCGTTCAGAGTCAGGAATGGTGGCTATTTCGTTTGTGGACAATGGCGTCGGAATGCCACACGAAGACATAGCTCACGTGTTTGACCCGCTGCGCAGAATCCGGCGACCACAGGTGGGGCTGCGAATTGCGCGCTCGATCGCCCGGGGGTTGGGAGGAGACCTGATGGTTGAGTCCGTTCACGGCGTCGGCGCTAGCTTGCTGGTAGTACTCCCGGCTAGCGGTGGGTTGTCTGGCGCTCCGTAGGTGATTGCCCCGCTGCACTGTCTCAAAGGATTGCGCTTCGCGCTGCAGTCGACGTCGACTCCACCGGCTGCTCTCCGCTTGCCGCACCAACTGCAACTGACGCGGTCGTGAGACGCCGAGAATGACGTCCCGGCGTCAGACGACTCCATCCCTTTGCCGGATTGACCGCGGTGGCGGGAGCGAAGCGCACAAACGCCTCAGCAAGTCGCTCGCCCGGGGCGAGCATTACCGCTCGCCCCGGAAAGGAATCAACTAGCGCAAGAAGTATCTCAGCCTCAACGAGTTAGCGAGCACGGACAGGCTCGAAAGCGACATCGCCGCGCTGGCTAAAACCGGCGACAGCTGCCAACCAGTCCAAGGTACCAAGAGCCCAGCCGCCAGCGGGATGCCGGCGACGTTGTAGATGAAGGCCCAGAACAGGTTCTGGCGGATGGTCTTCAGAGTTTGGCGCGCCAGGGCGAAGGCTCGCAGCAATGCGTCGAGCCCGCCGCGCAGCAGTGCGACGTCACCAGCGGCCACTGCGACGTCAGAGCCGCTGCCCATGGCGATGCCGACGTTGGCCGTCGCGAGCGCCGGGGCGTCGTTGATGCCGTCGCCCACCATCGCCACTCTGCGACCCTCGTTTTGTTCGGCGGCCACGACGATGGCTTTGCCTTCGGGGGTGACGCCAGCGAACACCTGATCCAGGCCGAGCTCCGCCGCCAGAGCCTGGGCTGTGGAGCGACGATCTCCGGTCACCATGGCGAGCTTCAGGCCAGCCGTGCGCAGCGCCTGGAGTGATGCGGCTGTATCCGAGCGTGGCCGATCGGCGACCGCGATCAGTCCGGCCAAACTACCGTCCAGCGCGACGAACGAGGGCGTCTTGCCCGAGCGGGCGAGTTCATCCGCGGCGGGCTCCAAGGCGTGGGTTTCGATGCCGAGCTGGGTGAACCACGCGCCAGTGCCGATCTGGACGAGTCTGCCGTCGACGCTGGCGCCAATGCCGCTGCCGGCGACACTCTCGAAGCTCTGGGCACGTTGCACTTGCGCACCTCGGGCCAGCGCTCCCTCGACTATCGCGCGCGCCACGGGGTGTTCACTCGAGCGTTCGACACTGGCGACCGCACCCAGTAGCTGGGTTTCGTCCAGCTCGAGAGAGATCACATCGGTCAACTGCGGACGCCCCTCAGTCAGCGTTCCGGTCTTGTCGAACAGGACCGTGTCGATGCGGCTCATCTCTTCGATCACCGCACCACCCTTGAACAACAACCCAAGCTCGGCGCCGCGCCCGATGCCCGCCGACACCGCGGCTGGCGTGGCGAGACCGAGCGCACACGGACAAGCGATCACCAGGACCGCCACGAAACGCTCCATCGCGACGCCGAAGCCTGCGCTGCTGGGATCAAGCGCCAGCCAAACGGCAAATGAGAGTGACGCAATCCCGAGCACCACCGGCACAAACACGCGGCTCACCTGATCGGCCAGACGCGCAATCGGAGCCTTGGAGCCCTGGGCTTGTTCAACTGCGCGCACGATGCGCGCCAGCGCGGTCTCCTCACCGGTGCGGTCGATTTGCACTGTCAACGCGCCGGATTGGTTGTTGGTACCGCCGAACACGCGGTCGCCCACCTGCTTGTCGACAGGTTGGCTTTCGCCGGTCAACATCGCTTCGTTGACGGCAGACAGCCCTTCGAGCACGACGCCGTCACTGGCGATGACTTCCCCGGGGCGGACGTGGATGCGGTCACCCGGCGAAAGTTGTTCGATCGGAACCTCCACCTCGATATCGCCTTGCACGCGGCGAGCGGTTTTGGGTGATAGGGCGATCAAACGGCGCACGGCATCCGTCAGGCCTTGTTTGGCGCGGCCCTCGAGCCATTTGCCGAGCAACACGAAACTGATGATCGCGCCGGCCGCTTCGAAGTACACGTGGGGCACCAGCCCGTGCTCGGCGTGGGGGAACACGTTGGGCACCAAAACGGCGACTGCGGAGTAGGCGTAGGCGGCGCCTGTGCCCAATGCCACCAGCGTGTTCATGTCCGAAGTCCGGTGCTTGGCGGCTTGCCACGCCCGACGGAAGAACTGACGACCTGGCCCGAAGATCACGAAGCTCGCTAACGCCAACTGCAACGCTCGACCACCAGCCGTATCACTCCACGGGATAGCGCCGTGGGACATGCCCAGCACCAAGAGCGGCACGGAGGCTGCCACCGCGGCTATCAAGTCGCGCTGGCGCTGTCGCGCTTCGAGCGTTTCCGGATCTTCGCTTGGCTCGACGCGCGCCGCCGCTTCACCAGAGTTGGCTGACCCAGTTGGCGTTGCTTCGTAGCCGGCGTCTCGCACGAGTTGAACCAACTCGCTTACATTCGCGGGCGTCGTCGCGTCCAG
>JBNLEN010000338.1:0-4207 GCA_050304975.1 Polyangiaceae bacterium | reverse complement strand
GGCTCTGAGAGACCCAGTGGCGATGGACGCGGCCAAGTTGCTGCTCCGGAAATTACTTCGAAAACGAAGTAGTTGTTGTTGCGCAGATCCGCTGCGATAGGCGCATTCTAGGGCTGAGCGACCGGGATGTTCATGCGCTTGGCGCTGCTGGCATGATGGTGGAAGGTTGGCTCGGCGCCGCCGCCACCTGCGCTGCCCGGCAGCCCCCATAATTGTCAGAATGCTCGGGGACTGCTCGTCGGGCGCTTGCCACTAGCAAATGGGGTCAGCCAGCATTGGGATCGCCTTCACCGGCATCAGGCTCGAGCTCCAGCGCGGGGGGCGTCAAACACGGCATGGGCAACGATGCGTCGCGTCTACCCTCCGCGCCATCAGTACCGCCTGCGCCGCCAGTAGCTCCCGCATCTTTGGTGGGACCAGCATCTGCGCCACCGGGACCCGCGTCCCTCGCGGCAACCTCTGGTCCAGCTGGCGGTTCATCGAGAGCGGCGTCGAGTGGCTCATCCTGCATCGGCGTTCCGCCCGCGCCCGCGCCGGGTGCACCGCCGATGTTGCTGGGCGCCCCGCCTGCGGCGCCGACTCCCCCGATGGGCGGCTGCAAACACACCTGAGGCGTTGGGCTGTCTCCTTGCTCACAACCGGACAAGCCCGAGAGGCCCGCCAGCGCCGCCGCAACGAAACGATTGCGCCGCTGCAAGATGAGCTCGCGTGCTGAAAGCACCGCGGGGGTGCAGCTTCGCTCTTGCTGGGGAGGTGACGCGAGAGTCTCGGGTTGGCGGCTGGGATCTTCAGCGTTCTTAGTCATTTGGTGGTCCCCGCAGTTGCAAATAACATCAGTCCGCGTATTCCGCCACAGCGTGGAAGTGTTCCACCAGCAAGTCCAGTTGCCTGGGCGGGGAGCCTCAGGTAGTGTTGGCGGGATGCGCGGCGCGTACCTGGTGGTAGTTGCGGTGTTGGCATGCTCGGAAGGGGCGGAACCAAGTGGACAAGACCCTTATTGCGACAGGCACTCCTGTCCTGAGACACTTGACCAGGCGTTGGACGAAAGTTGCGACGATTCGGAAGGGTGGAGTGTGGTGGAGTTCGACGACGGCACAATCTGTGTCGGTTGGTTCAATGATTTCTCGGGCTCCGGAAACTGCTACGTGAACGGACTGCTCAGTGGCGCGATCACGTACGCAGACGTGATCGTGGAAGGGGAAGACTCGGTCGAGAGGCACGGCTCTGTACCCAACTGCTTGTGGCTTGCCGGACCCTGTGGTGACCCAAAGCTGACCCGTGAATGTTTCCCGTGCCTTGAAGCGAGGACGTTGGAGGCAGAGGAGTTCACGTGCGGCGGCGCAGAGTACCTGGAAAATCTGCGGGCGAAGTCGCGTTGAGGTGTCGGGCGTCGCTGCACCATTCCCGAGATTTTCGCCGAGCTTGCTGGCTAGGCGTAGCAAGCCTACACTCGAGGCTTGGGAAACGAGTTCAAGCAGCCGGTTCCGGGACGGTTGGAGCGAATGGCGATGTCGCTCAGTCTGGCCATCATTGCAGGCCTGGCGATGCTTCCCGTTTCGTTCATCGCCACGTTCGTCCTCCTTCCGCTGTGGAGCTGGCTCGAGTCCGCTTACGGCATCGAATCGGTTGGGCATTCGGGGCCGAGCGGGTGGTGCTTCAAGCTAACCTACGCCCTGCTCGGCTCTGCGACTGCGTTGGCCGTGCTGGTTTCGAGACATCGCGGCCATCAGGTAACTGAGCAAGAATGAGCGCGGCCCGTTCCCTGCGTCCGTCTCGGTTTGGTGCGCTAGACCCTCCAAAGACTCCGGATGGAAATATCCTGTCTGGATGCTCGCACTCCTGGTTTCTGGGTACAAGTAGCTAGCAGATGCTCGGGATTCAACGACCCTCCGCAATAGCCCTCGGGTGGGCTCTGGTGCTCGGTGGTTGCGCTGACGGAAGTAGCGACGCGTCCCGACAGGCGCAACGGCTCCAGGCGGGCGTTGACTACGAGGAGTTCGTGCCCGCAATCCCAGTGCCCGCTGAGCCTCCACCGCTCGTCGTCGAGTGTGACCCGGGACCCCACGCGTTGCTGCACGACGACTGCCCCAGAAGCGCCCCGGCTCTCGGGGCGTGCGACGAGGAAGGGTTGGAGTGCTTGTATGACAGCGGCGACGGTTGCGCAGACCGCTACGACTGCACGCTGGGCTTTTGGACAGCGCTTGGGATTCAGTGCCCCGAAGAGGCAAGGCTGAACAGCGTGTACTCAGATGAAGACTGCAGCGCCACCCTGCCCATTGCCGGATCGCCATGCCAGGGACCATTGATGACGTGCGGTTATGGCTACTGCGCGAGGCTAAACGAACCGCTACTGCTGCGTGCTTGTCAGTGTGGCCGCTGGGCATACACCGATGGGAAGTGCACGACAATCCCATGAGATTTGGAGCAAGCAGCCACTGCCGCATCGATCGGAGCACAGTCGCTGGTGCTTTGATCGTCGCAGCGCTGGGAGCTGGATGTGCGGAAGGCTCTCGTCCGGACCTCAGCGCCGCGAGCCCAACGGCTGATGATGGCGGAGCGAACGCTGCGCGGCATGACGGTGGGATGTTGGACGCCAGCTCGAATGAGTTCTCTTTCGAGGTTGAGCGCTTTTCACTCGCGGTTCCACAGCCCGCGGTTGGGTTCAATGGAGAGCTTCTCGACGTCATCCGAACCCCGGAGTGGATTTCCAACTTCGGTTTGGATGGAGAGGGCGGTATCGTGACCGTTGCCGCGGTGGAGGCCCAGCGAAATGGGGTTGCAATGATTGGGACTCGTGTTGACCGATTATCCCCGTCAGGCGACCTGGAGTGGACTCGCGTTCACTTTTGCGTTCGAAATCTTTCCGCACCAGGGGGCAGCTGGGGTGCGTTCACAGCGCTGGGGGTCGACGCGCAGGGTAATGCGCTACTTGGTGGTGCGTTTAGCACGCGCTGCAATGTCGGCGGCATTGAAATCGAGACCGCTCCGAACCCCACGCCACGTTACCAGTCGAGCGATGAGCGCAGCGAATCCCGTCCTTACCGGGATGGCGTGCTTTTTCGTCATACGCGCGACGGACAGCCCAGGCTCATTGAGCACTTCGGCGGCCCCGGCGTACAAGAGGTCAACATCGTGGATCCAATCCCGGCTGGCGGCTTCAACGTCGCTGGGAAGTTTGAAGGCGAGGTCACCTTCGGCGGCCAGTCTTGGCTCAGCCCAAAGGGCGGCTTGGAGCCAGTCAGCTTCCGGGCCCAGGTTGACGCAGATGGCCGAGTCAGCGGGGACGTCTCTCTCGATCTGGAGATACCAGCGCCGACGGACTGGCCCTTCCATCCTGTAGACTCGGATGGAAACGGCTACTTCGGGCGCAAGCTGAACTCCGAGTCGCAGGTCGCTGGAACCACGCTGGACCACGGGAGCTGGCTGGTCTCAGTGGACGCCGATGGAGCTTTGCGTTGGGCGCGCCAGTTCTCGGAAGGCGAGCTCTTACCTGGTCAGCCATCGGTGGCGCTCTCGGGCAATACCCTGGGCGTAGTGGTCGACACCACGTTCTCGACCAACGCGGGGTCCGCTCGTGAAGGCGAGTGCCTGGAGCGGGGAATCGTGTCGGAGCTTTCATTTGCCGAACTCAGCCTGGACAATGAACTGATTCGCGGCTTCACACTGTCAGTTTGTGGCTCGCTCAATGCGTGGAGGATCTATCCTCACCCGCAGGGCGGATGGATGTTTCGCGTTAGCGCTTCGGGCGACTACGACAACGTCGGCCTGACGAGGGGTACCTACCTGGTGCACGTCCCAGCCGCGAAGTAGAACGAAAGCGACGTGCCGGTGATCCACGCGCCCCTCGGGTAGTCGTCGTCAACTGGTGGATGACGACTGCCAACGTTGCCGATCTAGCGTTCCGTATCCACTCTGATCGACCTCCAGCTTTGGAATGACATCACCTTTGATCCCGCCTGAGACCGCAGACAATTGCTCCTCGGACAGTTCGTCAGCAGCCGGAATGATACTTTTGGAATCCTCGATGTTCTTCATGGTGCGTTCTCCGAGTGGGTCGTGCGATGGTGGTTGTTTGCCGGGTTCAGCCGACTCGAGCGAACACACAGCGACCCAATGGCTACTCCGACAATCCCGTCGCCGCGTTGCTGCAATTTTGGTGCTAGCCCCGCTGGATGCCGTGCTTTGTCATTAGCCTGTAGAGCACGTA
>JBNLEN010000337.1:0-4218 GCA_050304975.1 Polyangiaceae bacterium | reverse complement strand
ATGGAGGCGCGGGCGTTCGACATCAATGTCCACGCGGCGAAAGTCGCGAAAGAGGCGGCGCTGGCTTGGTCCGAAAAGGATCCCGACAAGCCGCGCTTCGTCGCCGGAGCGATCGGACCGCTGAATATCGCGCTGAGTATGTCGCCGGACGTCAACGACCCGTCGTTTCGCCCGATGGACTTCGATCAGGTGTGTACGGCCTACGCCGAGCAGGTGCGCGGCTTGGTCGAAGGCGGGGTCGATATCTTGCTGGTGGAGACCATCTTCGACACCCTCAATTCCAAGGCAGCGCTGTTCGCGATCGACAAGGTGTTCCAGGAAAAGAACCTGCGTCTGCCAGTGATGGTCAGCGTCACCGTGGTCGACAAGAGCGGACGCAACCTGTCGGGCCAGACCGTTGAGGCTTTCTGGACCAGCGTGATGCACGCCAAGCCGATGAGCGTCGGCATGAACTGCGCATTGGGTGCGGAAGAGATGCGCCCCTTCTTGCAGGGGCTAAGCAAGGTGAGCGACGTCTTGATTAGCTCCTACCCGAATGCGGGGCTGCCCAACGCGTTCGGTGGCTACGATCAGACGCCGGACGAAACCGGACAGCTGTTGCGTGGTTTTGCCCAAGATGGCCTGGTGAATTTCGTGGGGGGCTGCTGCGGCACGACCCCAGCGCATATCGCTGCGATCGCCAAGCAAGTTTCCGACCAAAAGCCGCGTGAGATCCCGAAACTCGATCACGACAAGACTCAGCTGAGCGGGCTCGAGCCGTTTGAGATCCGACCCGAAGCCAACTTCATCATGATCGGTGAGCGGACCAACGTGACGGGTAGCCGTCGGTTTGCGCGGCTGATCCGCGATGAAAACTACGCCGAAGCGGTAGCAGTAGCTGAGCAGCAGGTGCGCAGCGGCGCCAACATCATCGACGTGAACATGGACGAAGGCATGCTCGATAGCGAGGCTGCCATGGTCAAGTTCCTGAACATGATCGCCGGCGAGCCGGAGATCGCGCGCGTGCCGGTCATGATTGACAGCTCCAAGTGGAGCGTGATCGAAGCCGGGCTGAAGTGCGTACAGGGTAAGGCCATCGTCAATTCGATCAGCCTCAAAGAGGGTGAAGCGGAGTTCTTGGAGCGGGCTGCTCTATGCCAGAAATACGGCGCCGCCGCGGTGGTCATGGCTTTCGACGAACAAGGCCAAGCGGACACGACCGAGCGCAAGTTCGAGATTTGCAAGCGCGCCTATGAGCTGTTGACGTCCAAGCTCGACTTCAATCCGAATGACATCATCTTCGATCCGAACATCTTCGCCGTAGCGACCGGCATCGAGGAGCACAACGAGTACGCGATGTACTTCATCGAAGCTGTGAAGCTCATCAAGAAGCACCTGCCCGGCGCCAAGGTGAGCGGCGGAGTGAGCAACCTGTCATTCTCTTTCCGCGGTAATGATCGCGTGCGCGAAGCGTTTCACTCGGCATTCTTGTACCACGCGGTCAAGGCCGGCATGGACATGGGCATCGTCAACGCGGGCCAGCTCGAGGTGTACGAAGAAATCCCCAAGGACCTGCTGGAGCACGTCGAAGACGTGCTCTTCAACCGTCGTCCGGACGCGACGGAGCGCATGGTCACGCTGGCGGAAAGCGTCAAAGGCAGTGGCAAGAAGGCCGTCGAAGACCTGGCTTGGCGTGATGCCCCGGTGGAGGAGCGCATCAAACACGCGTTGGTCAAAGGCATCGTTGAGTTCATCGAGGCGGACACCGAAGAAGCACGCCAAAAGCTACCCCGGCCCCTGGACGTGATCGAGGGCCCGATGATGGCCGGCATGGGCGTCGTGGGCGAATTGTTTGGGGCGGGCAAGATGTTCCTGCCGCAAGTGGTCAAGAGCGCCCGCGTGATGAAGCGCGGGGTGGCCTACCTCGAGCCGTACATGGAGAAAGACCGAGCTGAAGGCCAAGCCGCCGGCAAGGTGATCATGGCGACCGTCAAAGGTGACGTGCACGATATTGGCAAGAATATCGTGGGTGTGGTGCTGCGCTGCAACAGCTACGAGGTGATCGATCTGGGCGTGTTGGTGCCGTGCGACAAGATCCTGAAAGCAGCGGTTGAACAAAACGCCGACGTGATTGGTCTGAGCGGCCTGATCACGCCGAGTTTGGATGAGATGGTGTACGTCGCCAAAGAGATGAAGCGGCTGAAGATCGACAAACCGCTGCTGATCGGCGGGGCCACCACCAGCCGCCAGCACACCGCGGTGAAGATCGCGCCCGAATTCGAAGGCCCGGTATTGCACGTCGCAGACGCTTCACGGGTGGTCGGGGTGGTGAGTGACCTGCTCGATCCCGAGCGCAAGCAGACCCTCCAGGCCAAGAACGTGGAATCTCAGGATCGGCTGCGTGAGTTGTACAAGGGCGGGGGCGCCAAAGCGCTGTTGAAGTACGATGAAGCCAAGCAAAACCGTGATCCGATCGACTGGAAGGCGGAAGATATCGCCAAGCCGGAGTTCATTGGTCGGCGCGTACTCGAAGACTTTTCATTGAGTGAAATTCGCGAGTACATCGACTGGACGTACTTTTTCTCTGCTTGGGAGCTCAAGGGCAAGTACCCGAAGATCCTCGAAGATGAGAAGCTGGGTGAGGCCGCGCGCGACTTGTTCAAGAACGGCAACGCGATCCTGGACCGCATCGTCAATGAGAAGTTGCTCAAGGCCAATGCGGTGTATGGGTTTTGGCCCGCTCAAGCGGACGGTGACGACATCATCCTATACAAGGATGAAAGCCGCTCTGAAGAGTTGATGCGTTTCAACATGTTGCGCCAGCAGCGCAAGCGTAAGTCAGGCGGCCCAAGTCTGTCTTTGGCCGACTTCATTGCGCCCGTGGGAAGCGGTCTGGCTGACTACATCGGGGCGTTTGCCGTCACCACCGGCATCGGCGCGGATGAACTGGCAGAAGCGTTTGAAAAAGAGCACGACGACTACAACTCGATCATGGTCAAGGCTCTGGCGGACCGCCTGGCGGAGGCCTTCGCAGAGTTGCTGCACGCACGCGCTCGGCGCGAGTGGGGCTACGGTCAGGACGAAAACCTCGACAATCAATCACTGATTGCCGAGAAGTACCGCGGTATTCGCCCTGCGTTCGGTTACCCGGCGTGTCCGGACCACACGGAGAAGCACAAGCTGTTCGGATTGCTGCAAGCGGGTGACGCTGGACTCAGCTTGACTGAGAGTTGTGCGATGATGCCCGGGGCCAGCGTCAGCGGCGTCTACTTTGCGCACCCTAAGGCTCGCTACTTCAACCTCGGTGACATCGGCAAAGATCAGGTGCAGGACTACGCCAAGCGCAAGGGCATGGAGCTGCGAGAGATCGAGCGTTGGCTACAACCGAACCTGGGTTACGACCCCAGCTGATCTGCGCCCCAGCCTGAGCAGCTCGGCGCAGCTCAGCGGCAGCACAAGGTGAGAGGACAAGCGGGCGGCCCGCTCAGTCCTTTTCGCCGTAGCTGCCGGTCCGAATTTCTTTTAGCCGCCCCTGTTCGAACAGCAGGTGGCGCACGAACTTGTGGCTACCAAAGTCGTACACGAGTTCATCGACCACGACTTCGATCGTGCGTTCTTCGGTGTATGAGCAGATCTTGCCGCCCTCGTGGCGCTGCCCAGAGGGCTCATGGCTAGCATCGCTGTGGTGCTGAGCGTCGTCGTTTTCATGGCGCTTCTGGCGGTGCTTCTTCTTGTTGCGACATGGCCCGCGCACGCTGCGGCGTTCGGTGCGTGTTTCGTAGCGCCGATCTTCGTAGTCGGGCGCGCCGCACAGCGACTTGACGCGGTACAGCGTGTCGCCTTCGCTGATGATCTTGCTTTGGCAGCGCATGGCGAACGCGTCACCGCTAGTCAGTCCTAGGGTCAAGAACGTCGCGGTCGTGATGACAGGCAGCAATTTGCTCATCGTAGTTGGCTCCTCGTACTTGCTTTCTGGGGCGAAGGCTCAGCTGCGGGGCACCGGGGGCATCCCCACCGAATTGAGGGCAAGCATAGCGCGGATGGGTCGTGCCAGGCTGTCAAACCCGGGTGCCAGGCTGGAGGCGCAGCGGCAGCACCGCAGCAGAGGTTTCGAATCGGGTCGCAGATGAGGCTGATTCCAGGTTCGCGCCGCTACTGCGCGACCGCGACCTGACGGGTATTGGGCGGGCGCGACGCTCGCACTGGAGTGGGAAGCGCAACGTGTGACTGGCGGCCAAT
>JBNLEN010000336.1:0-4224 GCA_050304975.1 Polyangiaceae bacterium | reverse complement strand
CGTGTACTGGATCATGAGCGCTAACGATATGATCTTCGCAGCGAATACCGCGGCGCGTGCCACCGGACTGCAACAACTGGGTGAACGCCGGTGACTTCAAGTCGGACGGTTTGGAGTTCAAGTTCGACTGGCAGTTCATGGAGCGCAACATCGCTGGTTTCAACGCCACCTGGACTCGCAATTCCACATTCGAGGTCAAGGTGGATGGTTTCGACGAGGCTAGCTTCAATAATGCCGAAGACCGCTTCTTGGACTACCCCGAGTTCCAGGCCACGGTCTTCACCAACTGGATCTTCGAGAACGGTCTGTTTGCCGACTTGACCCTGCGCTACATGACCAATATTCCGGGTCGCCAGCCGCTGAATGATGTCGGCAACGTGGGTACGATCGATCCCGACGAAAACGAAGAAGTGACGGTCAAGAACATCCTCTATACCGATGTTGCGGTGGGTGCGAAGGACCTCGGCGTGGATGGTTTGGCGGTAACGATTCGCGGACTCAACGTGCTCAACAATCGCAAGCGCATCCCGCGCGGACAGGGTGACCACGACTTGTACCAGCCTCCGCCCGCCTACGGAGAGCTCCAGGTCAGCTACACATTCTGAGTCGCGATACCGGGCGCCACGAGCGCTTGGACCACAGGGACCGATTCCTCAGTTGGGAATCGGTCCTGCTGTTTTGTGGTTCCTCTGCGAAATCTGTGGGCTTGATTTCAGGTTCGCGCCGCGACTACTGGGGTGGTCGGGGCCATTCCGCACATAATATGACCGAAATGCTTTGGGACACGTTGTCGTTCCCCCGGGGGCATCTGCGGGCGTTGCGAGCATCGCCGCCCAACACCCATCAGGTGGCGAAATGGCCCCCAAATGCTTGGAGACCCGCCTGAGCCCGATTGACTCGCCCACAGATTTGCCGGAGGAACCGCTGTTTTGTGCGGCTCTGTTTGTGTTGCCGTGCACCTAGAGCACGGCGCGTTCGACGTACGCCAGGTTGGACTCAACGAAGCCGAAGTTCTGCTTCGCCTGACGCACATCTACGATGGTGCTGGCGCTGATCGGCTCTGCCAGCTGCGCGTGGACTCGCCAATTGTTGTCGGCCATGGCCATCACCAGTTCTGCGGCTTGAAGCCCCAACGGCTCGAGTGCTGGAATGACGGCAAGGGTTCCAAAGTGCGACTCGGGCCGTACCCAAGTGGCTTCGCCAACGATGGTCGGTAGCGGACGAGTCTGAAGTACGGGCTCCCAGGCTTGTTCGACGGTTTTGGGGGAGACCAGTTGATGGTCGTTCAGGACCCACAGCGCATCCACCTTCTGAGTCTGCAGGTGCTCCAGGGCCGCTCGGATTTCAACAGACGACGCGGCACTCGAGACCGGAGCCGGAACGAGCTGCACCCGCTCAACCGCAGCTAGGCGCGCTTGATGCTGCACGATGCTTTCGAACTCTTGGCGATGCACGACCCCAATTCGGTCGGTGGGTGACGTGAGTAACGAGCGCAGGGCTGACACGCCGATCACCACGGGAATGGCGTGGTTGATGCCCGTCAGATTGGTCGAACCCTCCAGCTCCCGCTCCAAGAACGGGGTCAACAGGGCGATTGCTGGGGGAAAGCTGCCGTCCGGGTAGCTTCGCTGGAGGTCCAGATATTCGTGCAAGGCGCTGCGACCAATCAAGACCAAGCAGTGCGGTTGATGCTGCTCGACAGCGGTTTTGAGCGTGCCGTCAGTGCCGGCTCCCGGTTGCGGAGTAAGGCTGCGTAGCTCGAACTCCGACGCCAGCTCGCGGCGCATGGAGTTTTCGACGGTCGCAGCCGGCTGGGTGTCGTCTTTCAGAATGAGCAGGCCATCAGCGGCGCCTGAGCGCACCCGCTGCCGCGCTGGGGGGCGTTTTTGCGAAGTCACTCCGGCAGCGCAACCCGTCAGTGCGAGCAGACCTGCGCCCATCAGCCGTCGACGGGCGATCGGGGATAGAGACCCATTTGAGTTGCGGCGATGCATCAGAGCGTTCCTACCCCATACAGGCTAGCACTGGCGCTCGCGGGCACTGACGCTATTTCAATATTGCACGGATATCGTTCGGCTCGTACCTGAGCACACATCAAGGCATCTGCAGTTGCGCTAACCAAACCACAACGCAACTTGCAGGACTGAAAGGTACCGGCGGTGTAGGTGAATCAAACACCCAACGCGTTGCGCGTTCCCGTTAAGAAAGACGTACGTGTCGCGAGCGCTAGCCTTGCCAGCCGCTCACTCGATCACTTCATCGATGCGAGCCAGAGCGCCATCCTTCAGGTTGAACTGCTGGCGTGCGCGCTTGATGTCGACCACCGTGCGCACTGATAGCGGCAGCTGGACTTTGGCTTGCGATAGCGCCCACCCATTGTCCGCAATTTCAAACACCAGGTTAGCGGCTTGCACACCGAGCGCGCCGTGATCCGGGACCATCGCGAAGGTGCCGAACGGGTTCTTAGCCGATAGCAAGGCAGATGTTCCGACGATGACCGGCAACTGTCCGGCTTTCTTGATGCCTGGCAGCCATGCGGACGAGATCATTTTCGGCGTCAATAGCGCATTGTCGTTGAGCACCCATAGTGCGTCTACGCCTTCTGCCTTGAGCTGCTTCAGCGCGCGGCGCACCTCGCGCTCACTGGGATGGGTAGAGACCTGGATCCCGACTGTCTCGACGTGTTCTTGCTCGGCCAGGCGCATCTGGCGGGCGAGGTAGCGCTTGAACATCGGCCGATAAATCACGCCCACACGCTTCACCGGAGACGCGAGTAGGCTTCTCAAGTTGGTGAACAACGTCACAGCGGGCAGCTCATAGGCGATGCCGGTCGTGTTCTCTAGGCTGCTGTACTGCTCCTCCAGGAACGAGCTCATCACCACCACTGCGGGGGGGAACTTGGTGCCCTTGGGCTGAGACTGTTGGTAGGTCTTGTACAGCTTGAGGGTGGGGTTGTTCATCAGCACCACACAGCGAGGTTTGACCTCGGAGATCTGCTTCTTCAGATCTTCCGCTGTGGTGTTAGAGTGCACCTCATAGGCGATGACGCTCAGCTCTTGCGATAGCTCTTCCGTCAAGCGCCCGTAAATTTCGCGAGTCTGTGGCAGGTTGGCCATGAACACCAACACGGACTCGGCGCCCTGCACCTCAACGGATTTCACGAACGGCGCTTTGGGCTGCTTGGGGGCAGTCGCCTGGTTGGACCCACCACAGCTGGCGAGAACCGCGAGCAGTAGCGGCACGACGGCGAGGCGAAGTTGATGCATCATACCCATCCGTCCACCCGCATGATTCGGTTCAAACCACCGTCGAGATTTGCAATCTGCTTCACTATCTGTTCACCACCAGGTTTCAACACAGCCACGGCCGGCAATCCCACGCGCGCGCTGATGGGTGTAACCTGTAACGGGAGTCGGCTCTTCTGCCTAAAAAACGGTACTAGAGCTGCTGGGATCAACATGGCGTCCGCCATGTCCAGCTGAAGCATCGGGAGCAAGTCTTCAAACTTGGTTACCCGTTGCACTTGGGGTTGCGAGTTCAGTAGGCGCGCTACCCAGCGTTGGGTACCACGTCGGCCGAGCAGATCAACCACGGCGACCCGCTCCACTGAGGACGGATCTACCTGGCGGCCGTTAGCCATCAGCACGTAGGGCTCATCCTTCTTGCCGCCAGCAACGCCCGACAACCCGGCGCTCAATCCTTGATGCTGCAGCACAGGTTGCAGTGCGAGCAAAGCATGCGCTCCAGATTGAACCGCAGCGACCGCGTCACCCAGACGTCCGTACGCCGTGACGTCCACGCTTGGCAGCGCGCGACTCAGTTGGCTCTGCAAATAGCGTAGTTTTGCGTCAACATGCAGATACACGGCTAACGACATCCCGGCGGCATCTGCCTGGCCAGGAACCATTGTGCCGGCGGCGGCACCCAAGGCCCCCAACACAAACTGGCGTCGTGTAGGACAAGCTAAGCGCGGCAATCGAGATCCTGAGTCGTGATAAGTGAAATTTCGAGCCCAGTGCAAACCGTAGCACCTCCGGGAAGTTACCGCCAGAGACGTGGTTTCGACCCTGGGTAGTTTCATACGTTGGGAGCCACACATCGATCCCCTGTTACACAGTGTGACCGCTGCCCACAGCGTGCCGCGATGAACTAGCCGATTCAAGCTGGGCTGAATCACCGATTATTCGCTGCGCCAAGAGCGCATACGGAAGTGCTGTTCACAAA
>JBNLEN010000335.1:0-4290 GCA_050304975.1 Polyangiaceae bacterium | reverse complement strand
AATACGTCAACCAGGGCTCGGTCTTGGTGGCAATCCGCATGCGCCCCGACGCGGGCTTGGATGAGATCCATCCCCTGGTGCTGCGTTATGAGGGTGACACGCCGCTGATCCCCATTCGGCTGACTGCGGTCGCGGCCACCGAAGACATGCGCGTGCGCACCTTCTTCCTGGGTGAACGCCGCGTGGTACCGAAGAACTACAAGCATGTGGAGCTCAACCTGGCTCGGTTGGATTGGTTCAACCCGCGCACTTCCTATCCGACGCTGGTGGCAGAAGCCGTGGATGACGAAGCTGCCGAAGGTCGGGGGTTCGTCAGTGAATATGCGGGCTCGACGGAGATCGTCAAAGGCGATCCGAACTACGCGCAGATCTTCGACGAGCGTTGGGATGCAGAGGCGTTCCTGGACATCGCCGGCGAAGACGTGCTCGACGAGATGGAGCGCCAAGGTCTATTAACGTGCGGACCGTCCAACTGCGTGGCGCAGAGTGATCTGGTGGCTAACCTGTTGGCGCCTTACGCCAACGACGGGCAAGGCCCCCTCGTGATTTGCAACAACTGTGCGACCCCGCAGCTCGACTTCAGCGAATGGGATCCGGAAACCTTCGCGGCGCAATTCGAAGAGCGCATCATCGAACCCGGGAGGCATGCCAAGCAGCTACTGGACGATCACCCCTACCTGACCCGACTCTACAGCCACATCTCTCCGGATGAGATGACCGTCGATCCGGCGTTCCATCAAGCCCGCGGCATGGCGGACGTCGGCACCGAGCGTTGGCTGGAGCAGAGCGTCAATTGCAACGGATCGAGCTCGACCACACTGCCCAACGGGTTTCGGGTAAAGACCGCCAACGCCCTACTCACGGATGATACGGACGATATGCCCGCTGCCGAGTCGGTGCAAACCATCGACGCAGAGGGTGAAGTTGAAGTTGTCGCTGACCACAGTGAAGAGATCGAAGCCACGTTGCAGTCGCTCAACCAACCCGAACGCGAACCGCAAAGCGCTAACGATGATGACGCCGGCTCCCGCGCGCGGGGCGTGGGCTGCGTGCTCAACGCTGGTCCCCACACTCAATACGCTCCGCTGTGGCTACTAGGGCTTTCGCTGCTATTCAGGCGAGTCGGCCGCAGGCGCAGAGCTCGGTGAGAAGCGGCAGAATAGAGGACTGGGCTCATCGGGCCTTGCCCTCCGCTCGATAGTTGGCGAGAGTGCACGCATGACCGCTCAGAGTGTTTGCGTCTGGCTCGCGCTGATGTTGCTGGCCCCAGCCGCAGCGGCCCAGCCAACTGCCGAAGTCCCAGACGCAGCAGAGCTCGACGCTCGCGTTTCGCTGCTGGCGCAACACCTTGATGGGCGCGCTATCGACGCGTTCATGGAGCCCGCCGTGGGCGGCATCGTGATCGGTGCGGGCTTGTTGAGCTTGCCGTTGGTCAAGATCGCCGATGGGCATCCAGGCAACGCCGCCGTGATCGCGTCGGGCAGCGGCGTCATGCTGGCCGGCGGCATCACTAGCTATGTGGCCGAGCGCGACTATTGGCCGTTCATCGCCGCCTCTACTAGCGGCTTCGGCGCTTCATTGCAGTTGTTCGGGAGCATTTCGCTGCCGCGGTTCTCGCGCGCCGCGAAGGTTGGAGTGTATCCGCTAGCCGGCGCCTTAGCCGTGCAGTCCTTGATGCTCACGGCGGATTGGGCGATCCTGCGTCCAGCCTCTGCGACGACGTTGCATCGCCACTATGAAGCACTCACTGAGGGCACAGCCACGTTGCAACAAGTGCAGCACGCCGAGCAAGACTTCGCTCGCACACTGCGCCCAGTGCCGCCTATCTTTTACGCCGTGCCGTATGCTGCCGCTGGCGCCTACACCCTGGTCGCTTCGGCGAGTGAAAGCGGTGACGATGCTGAGGTGCTGCGTCTAGTGGGCGCCTTCGAGCTGGTGCTCTCCGGAATAGCAGTCGTCGGCAGCCTGCTCCAAGATGACTACGGGGATTACGCCGAGGATTTGGGTGAGCTCAACCTCGTTCCGCTCGTCGATCTGGATCTCGCAGGAGTGGCCGTAGTGAGAACTTGGTGAAGTGGCGCCAGCTAGATGCAGCGTCACGACATTGTCGCGCGAACAAGAAATGGCGCCGCACCCTGGGTGCGACGCCCAGCCCTCCCCTATTGAATCTCAGTTTGCGCGGTCACTTCCACCAATGTCCGCGATTGTGCTTCTGCTGTTGAACGGCTTTCTTGATGCACTTCTGGGTCTGAGCCATTTGCGCTTTTGCCTGACGCGCACCGGCGCGGCGGATCTGGCCGACCACATCGCGATCACCCGCGTGCGAGATGTCAAACTGCCAGAGCGCATCACCGAAACCGTCGGGGACAGCATCTAGATCCGTACTATCCGGGTGTTGCACGTTGACCACAAACTGCGTCGGGTGCAGCGGGTTGAAGATCATGCCTGTCGCTTCGGAGCCGTCAGCCCGAATGCTCATGAAGTGGTCGATCGACTCAGCCACGCCATCGTCATTGGTGTCCCGTGCAAACCAGATGTCACCGCCGGTGGAGGAAGAATTCGGTGCATCCTCGATGATGTAGATGTTCCCAGCCGCATCCTGCGCTAGGTTGTCGGGACTGTTGAGCGCGCCAGTGGTCGCTGGAAAGCCCAGGTTTTTCGGCGTGTCACCGCTGACGAACAGTCGCACCATCGCCTTGTTCGCACCCAGCATCTCCACCGAGTAGACAGCATTCTCGGACGTGGCCGTGAAGAACATCACCTCGTGACCGTTCTTCAGCTTGCCAATCTCCATATCTTCGGGACGGCCGTAGGGGGTTGCGTTGACTTCATCGGCAGCTGGGCGACCGCCGCGGGTGTCGTCATTGTCGCGAGGGTCGTTGGTCGGCCCATTGCGAAATGGGTCCACCGAAGTCAGCGGCTTACCGTTCTTGTCGGTGATCGGTACCCACGTGGCGTTGCCGGTACGTGGTTGGCCAGCATTGCTCTCATCATTCCAAAGATCCGCCGCCACACCCGCGAATTCATCAACAACGAGCACGAAGGTCTGCCCCTTCGTGTAGTCTCCGTTCTTCTTCATGACGAACTTGTAAATGGATCCAGAATTCCACTCGTCCACGAAGTAGAGCGTGGCGCCGTCCAAACTGAAGCGCAAACCCTCATGAGCCGTGTTAGCGATGCTCTCTAGTTCGCGCGTTTTGATCTTGCCCACTGGCGCGTAGGGGTTGAGCGTCTCAACCACACGGCCTTCGCCAGTCCACTCCTCTGCCACGAGTACCGTGCAGTTGTGCGTGAAGGTAGCTGGGTCAAACGCGCCGTAGTCATTGCTCCAGTCGCCCGCTGCGCCCTGTCCGTCGCCGGACCAGAGCAGCTCGTTCTTGTCTTGCCAGCGGTCGTAGCGAGAAAGCCCCGCACTCCACGGAGATTCGTGTGGAATGAACACGTAGCGACCGGTCGCGCTGTAAGCAGCCATGTCCCACATCGAGGCGGAGGTGCCGGCGTCCATCGCGCGCCCGACACTTTGGGATGAGTCGGCTTCGATTTCGAGCATGCTGGTCAGGTTCTCTTGGCTCACGCCAGCAGGCACGACCCAAGGCGCGGTGAGTTCTTCCGGACTATTCGGGGTGCTCACCGGGGCTGACTCCGTCAGCGGCGTGAAGTAAGGGGCGGTTTGTGCGAAAGCGCTAGCGCCAGCGGCGAACATGGCTCCGGCAATGGCCCAAGCGGATAGATTTCTGAACATTGATTTTTCCTCCGTAATGAATGTCAGGATCGCACAGCTGTGCGTCCAAACCTTGTGCGTGCAAACCTTGTGCGTCCAAACCTCGTGCGCCACCGCGGCTAGCGAACTGCGCTCCAGTCCAAGCGAATGTCCCACTTGAAAGTCTGCGTCTCTGGCAGCGTAGGTGCCGTCTTCGGGTCGACCACGGCAAACACGTTGACAGGGGGCGTGGTTGTCGCGTCCCGGCCGTAAATGAAGTCTTGATCCTGAACGATCACCCGGTACGCCTTATTCAACTCCATCGCGCGCTCGGCTGATGGCGTGATGAGCTCATACACATCGCTCGCCGCATTGACCCGAGCTAGGTTCAGCTGCTGTCCGTCGAACCAGCGCCGTTGCATTTCCGGATTGCTCCGAAACTCTCCGCCTCCCCCAGCGCGCTCTAGGTAGGTCGCGATTTCACCCCGCGTCTCCCCCAGGGACGGCGCGTCCGGCATGCCGCGCAGATTGATGTATCCCCAACCAGCGCCACCATCCAGCTTGCGGGCAAAGCTGAATGTACTGTCAAT
>JBNLEN010000334.1:0-4304 GCA_050304975.1 Polyangiaceae bacterium | reverse complement strand
TCCCACCCAGCCGAGACTCCGACACTTCACGCTGTGCTTTCCTGAACTGGTGATCGAGTGCCTGGCCGCAGGCTACTCTTGCGAGCAGCGGACAACCTTCGATGACGTTCCAGGGTAGCTGGCGCAGCTGACGCTCTACATCGGAGCGAGACGCGGACGGATTTCGGGTATCGCTTCTTTGACCAAGTCGGGTTTGCGCAGGCATGCCCAGCAGTCTTCCGCCTTGTTCACACCGCAGCCCCGTTTGCCGTAAACGCTCTTCATCTCGCCGTAGATGCGACGGTCGGCGACGGTCTTGGCTTCTTCCAACAACTTCGCCACCGCGGGACAATCTTTCTCATCGGCTTCGGCGAGCAGCTTGAACTTGAGCAATATCTCGAGCGCGGGCGATGCCTTCTGACGCACCTCCGAGCTGAGCAGCATCTTTTCCGCCAGCTCACTGATCTCTTGAGGCACCAGCCGGCTGCTGGACAGGCGGTACAGATGATCGGGCCCTTGCTCTCCCGGAAGGGTGGTCAACATCTGCAGCAAGTCGATCGCGACCTCACGGTCCTTGGCGAAGTTGAGCACGTTGCGCAGTGTGTCTCGATCCTTGCCGTAGGCTGGGACCAGCTCCGTCTTGCGGGCAATTTCCGAAATCTCGAAGCGCTTCCCAGCAATGCGAGCCTTGGCCAGCGCCACATTATCTTCCACGCTGCGTTCTGCGAGCGGCTTGGCTTGCAGCTGTTTGATAGCGTCCTTTTCACCCTCCGCCGCTAGCTGAAGCACCGACTTTTCGGGCTTCTTGGGCTCTGGGGGTGGCTCTGCAGTGACACTGGGCTCTGGCGCCGCGGTCGCCGGCTCGGCTTCGACTACTTCGGCTGCGGAAGTGTCTGCAAACACCAGAGCGCCAAGCGCGGCGCCGGCGGCCAGGCTCAGCAAGCTCGCCACGACCACCACGACCCAGGAAACGCCACTCGGCTCCGTGGGAGTTGGGACGGTGTAGAAGTCGGGCATTCCCGGCGCGGCCGGCTGCGGCTGATTCGGATGCTGTTGTGGAGCTTGGTTCACACTACCTGGTTTCCCGAACGCCCCGGGATCCGTACTACTACGATTGGAAATACGGCAGCCACGGGCGACGCTCGCGCCAACAAGTATGAGCTTTCCTTCCGGATCCGGGCAAAGAAAACCAGACACAGAGCCACATCGGCCTCACTCTGCCGCACATTGTGGGAGTCTGCGCTCTGCCGAGCTTTGAACGCGTAGGGATAGCCCCGAAACGAATTGCGACGCGTCGGCGCAGCCGCCCGGCAGGATCGGGCCCAGCGTTCGATGAACGCACATACGGAAGCCGATTGTGCGCGCCCGTCGCGCGGGCTAGCGCGCGCCGAATAACCCCGCGTCAACAGCGAGCTGCCTGAGCTTGTCTTTGGCCAGCTGGAACCGCTTTCGCAAACGCACCGCGTCCTTGTCGAGATCCGCGCGCTCGGGAGGTTCCCCGTCATACAGCATCACCTGGGCCAGCTCGCGCCAATCCAACTTACGGTCCACGCGCAGAATAATCAGTGCTTGTTCGTCTTGGCTGAGTTGCTGACGCAGCTCACGCATCTGGTCCTTGGTTTGCGTACGCTGGTAGATGCGTGTCTGCGTACGAACCATGTCAATCGCTCGCTGCCAGTCCGGATGCGACAAACTGAGCGGAGCTTCTCGGCGGCGCTTGGCCG
Source organism: Polyangiaceae bacterium (assembly GCA_050304975.1). Taxonomy (GTDB): domain Bacteria; phylum Myxococcota_A; class Polyangia; order Polyangiales; family Polyangiaceae; genus SZUA-265. The sequence goes on along the minus strand of JBNLEN010000334.1, from coordinate 2,601 downwards.
AGGCATGGCGGGAGTCTGCAGCGTGACGCGCTAGCGTATAGCACCAGGTGCGCGCGCTCGAACGCCACTCGAAGCCAGGCAGTCCTTTCCAGAGACGTTCGAGAAACTGAGAGAACACGTCATCGGCATCCGCCTCGTGGCGCAATCTGGATTGAAGGAAGCTCGAAATCTCGGTCCCGTAACTGCGCACCAGTAGGGTTGCCGCTTCAGCGTGTTTCCCCCGCTGGCACAGGATTCTGCTACGCTCTTCAGCAGCCGGATCGACAGGCATGGCTAGACGCTAGAGAAAGGCCTGCAGTCCCGCCAATACTTTCGACTGGTTTCTCGACTGGTTTCTCGAAGATGGGCAGCGAACGAGACAACAATGGCAGGACGCAGCCTCTGGGCTCGCCCCCGAGTACGGCAGACACTTTCGACGAATTTCTGCAGCGCGCCGCTCACACCGGGCCAAACCCCCGTTCCGCAGCGCCCCTGCCAGCTTCCGGCAGCCTGATCGCGGAGCGCTACCAGCTGCAGCGCCTGCTGGGCGAAGGCGGAATGGGAGCGGTATTCGAAGCGGTCGACAACTTCCACGGGATCAGCGTCGCTTTGAAGTGGCTGTGTACTTCTGTTGAAGGCAATGAAACCGCTCGGCAGCGATTCTTGAGGGAAGCGCGCTACGCCCAGCGTCTGCTGCATCCCAACATCATCCACGTGCGAGATGTTGGAGAGCACGCCGGACACCCCTACCTGGTGATGGATCTGTTGCATGGCGTTTCGTTGCGTGAACGTCTGCGCACGGGGGTCATGTCTGCGCAAGAACTGGTGGAAGTGCTCGGCCCTGCAATGCAAGGGCTGGCCGTGGCGCATGAAGCTCACATCGTGCATCGAGATCTCAAGCCGGAGAACATCTTTCTCAAGAACGCTGAACCCGTTGCCCACGCGGTGATTTTGGATTTTGGGATCTCGACGCTGACACCAGAGTTTGGTCCAGTGTCCATGCGGCTCACTCAGACGGGACATGTCCTGGGCTCTCCGTATTACATGGCCCCGGAACAAGCGAGCTCGGAGACGGTGGACCAACGCTCCGATATCTATTCGCTTGGAGTCGTATTGTTCGAAGCGCTGTCCGGACATCTGCCATTCCCCAAATCAAGTGCAGCGGTCTGGCAAGTGCGCCAATGGGATGAGCCGCCACAAGATCTAGCGGCCCTAGTGCCTGATCTGCCGCCGCGAATATCGGAGTCGATCCTGCGGGCTCTGAAACCGCTGCCCGAGCAGCGCCATCCCAACATGCGCTCGTTCATGCGCTCCCTCGGCGTGCGACACATTCGCTGAGCGGAATCGACAAACAGCCGCGTGCCAGGCCCCTGTGTAGGAGCCGGCACTGGATTAGCGGCGTGGGGCTTGGTGTTTGGGCTCAGAAAGCAATCGGTGCGGCGGGTTGCACGGGCGGGTCCACCGGGGAGGGCACAGGCACATCTCCCGGCTTTTCGTTGTACAGGGCTTGGACTTCGCCGTCAGACAGCGCGCGATTGTACACCCGCAGGTCATCGATCAACCCAGGCAGCTTGGAGAATTGCTCTGGCGTCATGCCGGTGCAACGTTCGTCAGGAACTCCGACGTAGAATCGGCAAGTTCCGGGGTTGGTGATGATTTGCTTTTGGGTGGCAGCGCTCGGATCCGTCGGAGTCACCTGCTGTCCGTTGCGATAGAGCCGCAACTCAGACTGTGCTTGCGCTCCGTCGAGCTCCACCACACCGGTGAAGAAGACCCACTCATTCTGCGGCATGGGCTGCGAGTCGATGATTCTCACCCCATTAGGCTCTGCCATCGCGGGGATCCCCCACGTCATCGAGTTGCCCTCGGCATGCAGACTGAACCAGTTGCCCTGACCAGCAACGGTGGCCATTTGATTGAACGTACCTGTTCGATAGAGCCAGACGGCAATCGTGAAGTCCTGCGTGTACGCGAGGTGCTCACCGGATAACAGCGCGTACTCCTCGTCATTGTTGCCACCGCGCACATCGAACGACCCGAGCGGTGTTTCGCGACCAGGCCCGTAGATCTCAAAACCACTGTGGTTGCGCAAAGCCGTGCCGACCACTGCGTCAAGATTTTGATCGAATTGCATGTGCAGCATCAGCCCCTCCGACGGCAGCTCCGTCCTGATGGGCTGTTGCACCGCAGGCCCGGGTACCCCAGCGTCATCGACGGGCGTCAAGCTGACTGAGTAGTCCCCCACGCTGGCGTAGTCGTGGTGAGCACTGGCGCGGCCGTTCTGAACGCTCACGGACTCGGAGCGACCATCTCCCCAGTCGAGTTCGATCTCGGTGACTGCCCCGTCGACATCGGATGCTTGAATTTGCAGCGCCACACTGAACCCACTGACGCTGGCAGTCACGGCATCGACGCTCGGGAGCTCGTTGCTGAGACCCACGGCAGGATGGGTACCTGCCAAATACTCCGCGCGATCATCGTCGCCGTCGGGATTTATCTGTTCGTTTTCGCGGGCGACCTGATCAAATCCGCGGTCGAAACCATCGGCAGTGACGCGACCCAGGCCAAAGTGACCCTGAACTCGGTGGACTTGGACATGTTCCAGGGCACGGGCGGAATGAG
>JBNLEN010000333.1:0-4354 GCA_050304975.1 Polyangiaceae bacterium | reverse complement strand
CTTTCTTCTGATCCATCTAGTTCCCCGCCAAGCTTTGCTTCACTCGGAGGCCTTGGACACTTGGGTGTCGATCGCCCGGAGCTCCAGCAAGGAGGCGCGCGACTCGTTTGTCATCAGCTCAACCGCCACCTTTAACGCGCGCGCCGCTTTTGCCAGCGAGCCTTCTGACGCCACCGTGTGGAAGTAATAGAGATGGTTGTGGTTCAGCTGTCCATTTTTGCCGTTCTTCATCTGCTCGACACGACCGAGCAAGGTGTGCGCCAATGCAAGATTGGGCGCGCTTACCCCGCTCAACGGCAGCCACGCGCGGCGTCATGGGGCGAATTGCCACATTGTCCCGATCTGGCATGTCAATTCCGCCCGGCGTGTCAGCAAGACATGCCTCGCCACTCCGCCGAAGCAGTTTTGCAGGCCTTTACGCGGTCATCACGCTCCTCGGCGACTGGCATGCTTCCTGCTCTTGGCCTCGGGCACACACCATGTTTGATCCGACCCCCTCCACTAGTCATCATCCCGCCAATCTTCAGCAGCAGGACGCTTGGCCTATGGACTCCGGCTTGGTCATCTCCAAGCCGAAAGATGGAGAAAGCGTCGTCGACTTGTTCATCTTGGAAAACGGAGCCGGCGCACCCCAAGTGACGCACACCCAGGGGCGCACTCAATTGCTGATCCAACAAGAGCTTCCTGAATCGATGGATCAACTACGAGCTCGGGTGATACACCGAATACGTCAGGCTGCCCCGTGTCGAATCGCTTCTGCGACGTTGGTTTGCGGCTGCCAACGTTCCGCAGAATTGCTCAGTCAGCGCCTACTCTTGTTGCGCTCGGTGGCGCGCGCTGCGTGCGGAACGCCTACCGAAGAGGAATGCACACTCACGCTGTGCGGCAACTTGGCTTCAACAGACGCGGGAAGAAAAGACATGTTGGCCCTCGCCGAGACATTGCTACCTGAATTCGCACGTCGCATGAGGCTGCGCGTGTTATTTAGCGCGGAGCTGTAGCCACCTTCGGCGGCTCGCCCTCTGGCTCTGCAGCGTCGGAAGCGTACCAAAACACGCCACCGGTGACGCCGAAGGCCACTCCAATTGGCAAAAGTGGCCAATGCGGTTCAGCTCCAGTGGCTTCCTCCACCACGGGATAGGCCATCAGGGCGACGCCACTAAGCACGGATGTCACCGCTATCAGCCGTAGGCCACTGCTGTTGCGCTGCTTGCGCTGATAGCGGCGCTTGGCCTTGCGGATGGTAAGCGTTCTCGCGGATGGCGCCATCGAATGGCGCGGCTCGAATTCCGTGGCACGACAGTCCACGGGATAACTGCCGGCTGGGTAGCTGGGGCTCGTCCATCCTGACGGGGCGCACCCGGCGAACACCAAGAGTCCCAACGCTGCAGCGAGTCTAGTGAGCAGACAACTATGGTGCCGTTTACCGTCACCCGGCGAGCGTCGTTCGGAAAACCTAGGTCTCAAGCTGCTGTCCCACGACGACCGTGATGTTGTCGTGCCCCCCGAGTTGGTTGGCGCGCGCCACTAGTTGCGCCGCCGTCACCTGGCTGGGCTGCGACTGAGCCAGGAATCCAGCGATTTCACTCGCGGGCACATCGTTCGTCAGCCCATCAGAGCAAAACAGCAGCTTGTCGGTAGATTGGAGCAGGATCTTGTGGAACTCCGGTTGGGGAGCGCCGCCTTCACCACCACCAAGGCAGTTGTACAGAATGTGATGCAGACGAGAGTCAGGCTCCACTGGCTCACGCCCCTCCTGTGCCAGGCGATTTGCAACAGTATGATCCGTCGTGATTTGCATCAGTTGTCCGTCCCGAAGCAGATAGGCTCGGCTATCGCCCACATGCCCCACATACAGTAGCGGCCAGTGCACGTAGCCCAAGGTCAGGGTCGTGCCCATTTTCGAGCTAACATCCGGAGCTGCCGCCCTTCGACGGATTTCACAGTCAGCATATTGAATCGCGCTTTCAATCGACCCACGTAGATTTGGGATCGTCAGCTGTCCCAGTTTCCCAGGGGAAGCGGAAAGCGATACGTGAGGCGCGTTTAGCAAACTACGCAGCATTGATTCCAGTGCGGTTCGACTCGCCAATTGCCCATCACCCTGTCCGCCCATGCCATCGGCGACGGCGATCAGCATGCCCTGACTACGTCCCGTCGGTATCTCAAACGCGTCGCACGCGGCGCGGACCGAAATGCACGGCTGCACGTCCGCGATCACGAAGCTGTCCTCGTTCACCCGACGCACCTGACCACCATGAGAGCTGGCCGCGAAATCCATGCAAATTTCGGGACTCGCGGCTGGCGTGGCGCAAGCATCTAGCATTGGTTGAGTTGTCATGCCGCCACTACATAGCAATCCCTGAGCCAGCTCTTCGCCCCGCACCCTGCAGGGAAACGCTCGGCTGATGCGGGTGCAGCTGGGGACGCGCTGCCTCAAGCGGGGCATCCTGTCACGCCCGAAGCAGTGAGCCAATGGATCTAGACGCCGCTTTCACCCCCCTGAGCTGCTTCTGTTGATGGCACGAGGGTTGCTCTACCTAGAGTCAACCGAAAGGAGCAGCCATGCCCATCAATCCAGTCACTACACAAGCCGCCGCAGCAGCACTCAAAGCATTGCTCGACGCGCTGCCCAAATCTCAACTCGCCAAACTCGGCGTCGCCTCCAAACCAGCAGTTTGGCCATTGGCAGGAGCGCTGTTGGCAGGGGCCGCAGTGGGAACATTCTTCAACCCGATCAGCGGGGCCCAAAACCGGAAGTGGCTACGCGCGCGTATCGATTCCCTTTTGGAAGGGATAATGCCGGCAGAACAGCAGTCGGGGACAAGCAGCTCTGATGCTGCGGGCAATAGCTCTGCTGATGCCGACAGCCGCATCAGCGTTGGAAACTCTTCAGTTAGCGCCGAGCAAGTCGCCAACTAGCTTGGCCTTTACCGGGCGGCGTCAGCTTCGATCCCACTGCAGGATCAGATCCTCCAGCGTATCGATCAGCTGCTCTGCCGAAATGGGCTAGCAGAAGCGACGCAAAGCCCACGTCTTCCCAAGGTGCTCGCTGGCGAATCCGCCGAGCCAGCTCAACCCCGTCCATCTCCGGCATGCTCAGGTCGAAGACGACGGCGTCGGCGGCCTCCCTCGGAACGTTCAGCACCACGTGACGCGGCCCTCCAGGCTGCGCGCAAGCGCGTTAAATGGAACCCTGCCGTCGGCAAAACCGAATTGACACCGGCGAACTTGCCGCGACGCCGTCACGACCCCATCTCACCTAGTTCACCGAACGTCTCACACTACCCCACGGTCAATCACCCACGAAGTCAAAACCCCGAAGAGGCTGATCAGCATGGCGCCGGCCAGAGCATGCCCAAATCCTCGAACATAAAAGCTCCGGGTGATTGCATCAGTCAGCTTGAGCAGCAGCGCGTTCACAACCAAGTGCGTCAAAAATGCGAGCAAGAAGCCGAGTCCCAGCGTGCCCACTCCGATCACGGCGAACAAGAACCATCCCAACGCCCAATTCAGCGTACCGAATAGCGCGCCGGTCACCAGTGCACCTTTGAATCCGTTGACTTCGAACCCGGGGAGCACCGCAGCGACAGCCCAGATCAATAGTGACAATACCAACCAAGAAACGAGTAACTCAATCATGGAATCACGGTCAGTGCAAACGGCAGACCAAGTGTTCCCCAGTCATCTCGTCGTCAAACAGGCCAACACAGCGCATCGCCACCCTCTTGCGGTGCACACCCCACGTCCCAGTGAGACCGATTGACTCGCTCCCCGGCAACACAGCGAGCACTGCTCGCGCTTTCTGGCATCCGGCTCTGGGCATGACGTTTGCACAAACCATTGGGGATGCACAACTACAACAAAGGAGTCATTGAATGACCGACAAGCTGACAGACAACAAGAAACAATATGGTGAGGGCAATAAGCTGGCAGACAAAAACTACACGGACTCTGTGAAGCAATACCTACAGACACAAGATGTGGACAGCGCTGCCAATCGGGCCAAGAAAGCGCTCGAACGAGAAGACCAAAAGGCCGAGCTCGAGAAGGCAGAGCGAAAAGCTGCCAGTCGAAGCAAAGCAGACCACGAGAGCACGCACTAATGGCCGGCACGCCCGACGATATCCATCCGGAGGTACCGCCGCCAGCGCGTGAGCCTGAGCGGCGAGTGCCACCGCCGGCTCCACCGGAGTCGCCTGGCCCAGAGCCTCCCAAGGTGAAGCTGCCTGGAAAACCTCACAAGCCCAGCGCACCGCCCCGGGAGGTCCCTTCGCGCCGACCGCCCGACGTGAATTCCCCCGTGAAAGCTTGAGTCGTCACGCCCGCGCTGAGTCAAGTCATGCCGCTGCGT
>JBNLEN010000332.1:0-4359 GCA_050304975.1 Polyangiaceae bacterium | reverse complement strand
TGCGCGAATGTCATCGGCGACCTGCGGATTGCGTCCAGTCGCGCGGAATGTCCCTTCGATTGAACCGCCGGTAGCGGTGCGCTCCACGACGAAATCAAAAACACTCTGCGCTCCGACTTGCCCCTCGTCGTTGCGAAACAACTCGCAAATCCTGAGCACTCGGCTACGACCGTCACGAAGCCGCGCCACCTCAATCGCAATGTCAAAGCTGCCCACGACAGCGTCAGCAACCGCTCGAGACGACATCCCGGATTGGCTCAACCCCAGCTGTGCGCAGACACGTGCACACGCCCGCTCGATCGTCCCGCCGCGCATGCTCGCGATGGTGCCTTCAGCACCCTCGGAAATGGCACGCATCGCTGCCAGCGCGCGCTGCCCCTGCATCCCGTCGACCACCAGGCGATGATTCGGAAAGCCAGCCGCAGCCAACAACACGGCACTCATCCGCTCATCTGACGGTGGTTTGAGCGCCACCACGGAGTCCGCAGCCGTCGCGATTTCGTCCTCGTCCTGAATGAGCAAGATGCGATCGGGTTCGGCGGCGTCGCACAGGGCCGATAGCAACAGGCCCGAGCCGGAACGACGCGCGCCCACGACCAAGATCCCGGCCTTGGCGTTGACGCAGTGCCTGAGGAACGTCGCCATGCTGCGCGAGATGACCCCCGCGCGAACCAAGTCTTCAAAGCTGGAGAGCACGCGATCGCGTCGCTTCAAGCGCAGCAGCGCACCTCCTGGCGCCACGCTGCCGCGCAACGCCTCCAGATCGAAGCCGAGCCCGACAAGTTGACGATTGACGACAATCTCATCCTCCGCGACAGGCATCTCCTCTTGTTTGCACAAGCGGACGATGGCGCGGTCGATCGAGGCCGCCGAACAGAACGGGATAGCTGCGTTCGTCGTCTGCCCTGCGCGCGTCACACTGACGTGGCCCGCACCTGAGGCGGCTAGCTCCGAGACCGACGGGTCCTCCAACAGTTGCGTGATGGGTCCAAGCTCCAGTAGCTCGCGGCGCGCTGCTTCCTTAACTTCCGCGGCCGTGACCCCTGGCGCTCGCGCCGTCTCAGCCGGCAGCCCCGCATAGACTTCATCAATGGCCCGGCTCACCCGACGCCTGAGGCTTTCGTCCACGTCCCGCTCCAGCATTCTAGCGTCGACCTTGGCGAGTGCGCGCTCGACGACGAATCGGATGGCCGCCGTAACGTGGGTTGCAAAGCCACCCGGCACCTGCCGTGTCGAACCGCCTGCTCCGGCGCTACTGGGCTCGGAAGTAGATGGGCCCGCGCTGCTTGGCGGCGCCACCACCTGGGGCTGCTTGTCCGTTCGCAGGCGCGCCGACGTGGGCGGCTTCGGCAAGCCCGGTGAAGGCGGCTTGGGGGCGGGAATGCTGGGGCGTTTGGCCGCGGGCACAGACTCGTCGACCACGGAAGGAACTTCAGAGTCGGGAAGCGATTCGACCTCTTCAATGGATTCGGCTTCGGCTTCGACGGACTCCACACTCACCGGCTTCGCTTCGGCGCCTGAATCCTCGATCCGCAGGATGAAGTCGCCGATGTAGATCCGATCTCCTTGGCGAACCACGGTGCTCTGAGTGATCCGGCGGCGATTGACGTAGGTGCCGTTGGTGCTGTTCTGATCCGTCACCACGAAGCGGCCATCGATCAGCTCGAGTCGACAGTGACGCTTGCTGACGTTGCCCTTCGGCAACATCAAGTCATTGCCTTGGACACGCCCGACAGTGACTTCAGGCCGGTCGAAGCGTTCTCGACGCTCCGAGCCCCCCTTCTCGCTGATGACTATGGAAAACACCCTGAGTTCACTTGTTAACGTGGCCAAGGGCCCGAAAACAATCCTAAATCACTAACTCCCGGTGAACGTTCGTGATGTTCAGGCTGTCTGGACCCCAAAACCTCGGCGCTCGAACCACACTGTGTGACACCGCCGCGGGGTTGACCAAGCTAGATCGGATAGCTTTCAACGGTCCTCTTCTCGGGACGCTCGATCGCTGCCACGACGCTCGTGATCACGTCCGGCCCAGCGCTGCCAAAAAATAGTGCGTCCCCAACCCGCGGCATTTCCAGACACGGGTAGGCTTCGCCACTCGCCCCGAATCGGATCGACCCGGTCGCCTTGCGGTCGAGCGCGCGATGAGCGACCAACCAGGTCCCCGCCTCGCGGTCGCGGACGGCGATACATTGCGCGTCCCGAAAGTGGTACTCGGTGTTGCGCGTCACATACATGCGGTGGCGGCGGCGGTCGCGCCCAACGTAGACTTTCTGGCTCACTTCTGCCTCCTCAGTTCGTGTGCGAGAGTGGTGTGCGAGTTTCCAATAATCCCGCCACGGAGTTTTCGCAGCCACTCCGATGGGGGGGCAAATTTCCTACCCTCGCCCACCCGAGGCCCGGCCCAAACTTGCCAGCATGGCCAGCCAAGCCGGCACAAACTTCCGCAGCTCCGGATCGCGGATGTAGAATAGCCCAGTGAAGCAACGATGGCCCGGTCCCGGCATCCGCAAAGCGGCGACCTTTCCCCTACTGATGGAGCGGAACGTGCGCCTGCGGCAAGCCTCCGACTATCGCGTGCGCCAGATGTTTGAACAAGCAGACGTCATGAGTGAGGGAGCCAGTCAGCCCGATCGAACCGGACGGGTCTACTATGGCACCACCAGCATCGTGCTGCCCCTGGAGTCGGCGGGGGGCCACATCCCCGATGACCAACTCGAGGCAGTCTTCGATGTCTTGCGCCGCAATCCTCATGCTCGGGTGCGCGCCATCCGCATCGCATGCCGCGAGGCTCAGGTGCGCTGCCCGCAGCCACTTGGTCAGCTGCGAGCCGAGCTGTTGTTCAGCCGCAGCCGGCTTGGCGTGAAGATCGACATCGATGTCGAAGCGCGCGAGCAGCAAGTAACGGAGCAAAAACTCTCCACAAGGCAACTGTAGACAACCTGTGTACGGCCTGCGTGCTAACTGAGCGACGCTTCTGGCCACACGAAAGGTCAAGCTCCTTTTGCCCGAACCAAACTTGAACAGTCGCTCAATCAACCTCAGCATTCACTCCTCACGATCCAGCACCAATCAGCGCAGCTTGTTCAAACACCTCGTAAAACGAACACCAAACTGAAGGCTTTCCGCAACGCGAGTGCTGTAACCCTATTGACACCAGCGCACGCGAAGGCAGAGTGATGAACTCTCGTGATGTCCAAACGTGGCTCAAGCAAGCGCTCTCGAGGCAAGAGCAAAGCCGACAAAGTGATCCACGTGGTATTCGGCCCCGGTGGCGGTCGAGTGGGCCCCGATCACGAGCCTGAAGAGGGTACGACAACAGGCAAACAGCCCCCCCGTGCGGACAACAACGGCAGCCGCGAACCCATCACGGATGTGTTCACTCAAGGCGAAATCGCACGCTTGCTCGGCACCACACCGGGACGCCTTCGCAGCTTGGACCGGTCCGGCATCGTGTCGCCTTCTGGCCGCCGGCGCGGGCGACGCGCGTACACGTTCGCCGACTTGATCCAGCTGCGCAGTGCTCAGACGCTGCTGGCCCGACGCGTGCGACTGCGAGATGTCAGTCGCGCCATGGTAGCGCTCAAAAAGACGCTGCCCAAGGTCGCGAGACCCCTAGCCGAGCTGCGTATCGTGTCCGACGGGCGCAGCATCGTGGTACGCACCCAAGACGGGACCTTCGAGCCGCTCAGCGGTCAGATGGTGCTCGATTTCGAAGTGCGGGACCTGCGCGATGACGTGGTTCGGGTGCTACGCCCCTCCGCTGGCCGCGAGCGAGCCCGAACGGCGTACGAGCTGTACCTACGAGCTAGTGAGCTGGACGAAGATCCGGACACCATGGACGAGGCCGAGACGCTCTACCGCCAAGCAGTGGAGCTCGATCCCTGGCTGACGATTGCATACACCAACCTCGGCAACATTTGTTTCCGCCGCCAGGACATCGCGTCGGCCGAGCAGCTCTATCGCCAAGCACTGGAGATAGACCCAAAACAACCCGAGGCTCAGTACAACTTGGGTTACGTGATGCTCGAGCGAGGCAATGCTGACGAGTCCATCCCGCTATTTCTTGGCGCCATCGAGGCTGATCCGAAGTTCGCAGATGCCCACTTCAACCTCGCCATGGCGTATGAGCAAGTGGGTGACTCGGAAAACGCTCGCCCATTCTGGTCGAACTACATCAAGCTCGAGCCGAGCGGCACGTGGACAGAAATCGCCAAACGTCACCTTTAGCTGTCGGCGAGCGCCGGACGAAAACGCCATCAAAGAGCGCCTGAGCTCAGCGGTGCTCCTGAATACTTATTGACTACAAGAATGGTTGTGTGCTGGTAACGGCAATTTCCAATTGCCATATTGATGCCG
>JBNLEN010000331.1:0-4387 GCA_050304975.1 Polyangiaceae bacterium | reverse complement strand
GGCGCGGCGCGCTTTGGGCTGCAGGCGCTGTTTCGTCCTCCGGCGCCCACAGCTCACACGCCGGCTCCAGCTTGGAAGCACTTTGGCGCAGTGCGCCGACTCGAGCAAACTCATAAGCAATCACGCGGTTTCGCCCGCCATCCTTGGCCTCGTAGAGGGCGGCATCTGCCGTCTCGACCAGCAGAGCGGGCTGCTCGCTGTGAGCTGGCACCAGTCCGGCCACGCCGAGACTGATCGTGACATACGGGCTGGCACTAGAGTCCGGGTGGGGTAGGCGCGCTGCTTCAACCAAGCTCCGTAACTGCTCCGCGAGCAGCGCAGCCTCCGCCGCGCTCGTATTCGGCAAGATAATCGCGAACTCTTCGCCACCATACCTGGCCACGAGATCACCGACTCGTTGCACGCGAGCAGCTATCAGCTCCGTCATGCTGCGCAGACATTCATCTCCCGCCGTATGGCCCAGGGCGTCGTTGAAGCGTTTGAAGAAGTCGACGTCGATCAAGATCAAGGACAGTGCAAGTTCCGCTCTGGCGCAGCGTTGCCACTCCTGCTCCAAGGTGACATCGAAGGTTCTCCGATTCGCGATTTGGGTCAAACCATCCACGGAAGATTCCCGGGCCAGTTCGTCGATCACGTCGCACAGTTGATCGTTCATGGCATTGAATGCCCCGGCTAGTTTGCCAAGCTCATCATTCGAATGCACCGGTGCGCGCTCGCGCAGGGAGCCCTCTCGGATCTTCGAGGCAATGTTCGAGAGCGATATGATTGGACGGACCACCCGAGCGCGCAGGTGAAGGAACGCCAGGACCGAGAAAATCAGCGTCAGCAGAGAGATAGCGACTGCCGCCGAGCGATAGCGAGTCTGGCTGGCTCGATGAGCGACGACCTCGGCCCGTGTTCTGCGATCGAGCCGTTGGAGGAAATCGTCCAGGGGGCGCATGATGCCGGCCTTGGCCTCGTGATACTGACGACCGTGCAGTAGCTCACGTGCGAGCTCTGGATTGGGGGGGCCGACATACGAGCCACCCTTGCCGTTTTGGTAGCGTCCCTTCATTAGATCGAAGGCGTGCTGCTCCAGCTTCGTCAGCTGATTGGAGTTTTGTAGCGCCTGTTGCAGGTATGCATTTTCTTCCGGCGTGGTACCAGTCTGCCGCATTAGCTCGATGAGTGAACGCGGCTTTCCCTGAGCTGGCGTGTCCGCACCGAAGGCGGTGACATAGTCCCAATAGACCCCGTCATAGTTGTCGGGGCGCGGCGACTGTCCATTGCGAATGGCCAAGATCTCGTGGAAGTAGCGCTCGTAGATGGGATCCTTGGTAACCGTGTAGGTTCGCGCCATGCGTGTGAGATCGTCGGAGCTCTGTCGCAATCGAATGGCAAGCCGGGTAGCCTCAAAGCGTGTGTGCTCGGCCTGGGTGGTCGCCTCACTACTGCGCGCCAAAAGGAACAGCACGGCGACATCGAGGCTCAGTAGTACTCCCAAGACCGAGAAGATGACAAACATCCGCCTGCCGATGCTCAGCGAGCGCGCTGGCTCAACTGGCGCCAGGCCGGCATGCAGGGTGGGAGCGTTGCGCGCCGCGTCCTGGGACGGAGCCGAGGCAGAGCGGAGGGCCAGGCTGCTCTGCTGGTTGACGTTCAACGGGGGCGCTGCCGAGCCTTCCTCAGCTTGGGAGCCGTGGTGCAACTGCAACAGCGAGGCGGGTTTGCGCATCAGTTGATAGCTACGGACTCGGCGGCTGAAGATTAACCGAGAGCTACGGCGGGATTGGGGTGCCGAGGCCTGGTGCTACATCCCAGGCGGACAAGCTGGCGCTATCTGGTGCGTGCGAAAATGGGCCGTCGCAAAATGAGCGACCAGACCCCGCGTGAGACCGGCAATAATTGCGGACTACTCGGTTCCCGGTGGCGCCTCACTAGAGCAGCTCGATCCACGGAGAGCCGTGGCAGCCAGCCGTTAGGTCTTGCTCGTCGGCGTGAGTTTGGGCGGCCTCCGCGCGAGTTGCTGCATCCGACGTGGTGACGCAGATGAAGAGCCGACCCCGACCGTGGGGGCCGGCGTCCTGCTCCGATGGCGGGCCCGCGTCGGGTGCTTGCAACCAGGTCCATTGAATTCGCGACCAGAGGCATGGGCTGTCGTCGCTGTCGTCACTGTTCTGCGCGACGATGAAGTCATCGCCGACTAGGCTGATCATGTAATAGCCACTGCGCGCGGAGTCGCTCCAACTCCAGCATTCGATGTCGTGAGTGTCTCCGGCCAAGTTGCGATAGCGTCCGTCGATAGGTGTGAACGGACAAGCGGCGTCGTTGCCAAGTGGCGGTGGGAAGTCACACTGAACCCCCGCGTCCCCCGCATCCGGCGCTACGCGGCTGGGTGGCTGCTTGTCGCTGGGCGCAGGCGGAACTGCTTGGGCGGGCTGTCCAGCGTCCAGCTTGGTGCTGGGTTGCTGCTCGTCGCCGGGCGGAACCGCTCGGGAGGACTGTCCAGGGTCCAGCTCGGTGTGGCGACGTAGCTCGCTGTCTGAGCGTTGCGCCGCGCTTTTTGCGGAGCAGGCGAGCGACAGCGAAAGAGTCAGAGGCAAAATAGAAAGCCAACGGAGAGGGGAGACCTGCTGGGAGACCATTTCGGTGGGCAAGAGCAAGAGCTGTGCCGAAGCGCTCAAACAGCCCAACGAAGTGCTTGCACTTGTATGAGTCGCCCAAGCTGCGCCAACGTCACGTCACAGGTTGACACAACCGTGCACGCTCAGAACCATGCTTGCCAGAAGACAGATTGGTGGGACGTTTACTCGCCGTGGCGACGTTGACGTCGTCGAGTGTGCTCGCGAGAATGAGGGGGCGCCTCTGTTCTCGTTTAACCAAAACTGCGTCCCACCAGAGTGGGAGCGGGTTGAGGACTGCTCCAAGGACCGGGCTGCCGACGCCAACTAGGTCGGGAGGGGCTTACCGACTACGCGCCAGAACTGGGGGCTGGGTACGCCTGAACGCACTGCCGGATCAGTTCACACGCGCGCTCTTGTGTCATGTAACCGGCGTTGGGTTCTTGGCCGCGCTGGAGAAACACCGGCTCTCGCCCGAGATCGCTCCCCAGCTGCCCGTCCTCCAACGCCACTTCGAATTCCCAATGTTGGTGACGCGCGCGAAAGTAGAACTCGCGCGTGCCGAGCCGGCCTAAAGCCTGCACTGGCGCTTGCCCGAAGAGCTCAAACTCGATGGTCGTCCCGTCGATTTCAAAGGCTGACTTGGTCATGCTACGTCTGTTCGGTTTGAACCGCACGTGAACCTTCGTCAATGACCCTAGCGGAAGCGTGGGCTCCGAGCACTGAAGCCGGCACGGTGGAGTTTTCACCATGCCGGCTGGGGTTGCCGAACAGCCGTTGCTTGGAAGCAGCACGCAAGGTACGCTGGCCCGGCTTTGAGGGGGTTGGGGATCAGTAGCGGACTGATGTCGGTGGTCCTGTTGCTAGGGTGCGCTGAAGGCGGGCTCCCGGAGTTGGCGCCGACTGCCGAATGTGCCGCTGAAAATGATGACTGCGCCTGTGTTGGCCCTGACTGCTCGGAGCCCTCCACCTGGCCCCTGCAGTTCGGTTCGCCCCTCGACGACCGAGTGGCAGGGATTGCACTGGGACCAGGCGGGAACCTCTTCGTCGCGGGCTCTACCAACGGCGAACTTGGCGGAGCCAATGACAAAGGGGATATCTTTGTCCGCAAATTGGACCCCAACGGCGCAGAGCTGTGGACCTTTCAACAAGCCCATTCCTCGAGTGACCTGGCGACCGCCATGGAGGTGGACGTTGACGGCAATGTTTACGTCGGAGCCCGCAGCGGCACGACGTCCAGCTGTGCTGGTGCCTTGGTGCTGAAGTTGGATAGCTCAGGCAACAGCGTCTGGAGCGCCGAGTTTGGAAGTGACCCGTCCACGTGCGTAGCGGATGTTGATATAGACACCGCGGGTAACGTGTATGTAGCAGGCGATACCCATGGCAGCTTCGCTGGCGCGTGGGAAGGGGGTGACGATGCGTTCGTGCTGAAGCTGGACGCCGGCGGAAACGAGGTGTGGCGAGTTCAGTTCGCCTGTGACGAGGACAACGTCGCGGTCCCCGAAGAAACGTCGCTGTTCTGCGATGACCGAGCCAGCGGGATCGCCGTGGACGCGGAAGGAAACGCGTATGTCGTCGGCAATGTACTGCACCAAATCAACGGTACCAATGCGTACCAGTCCTACGTGTTCCTGACCAAGTTGGATGCCGACGGTAGTGAAGTATGGCGAAAACTGGTTCAGGTATCCGACTTCGATCAAGGTGTGGCGATTGAAGCGGATGCTGCGGGTAATCTGACAATGGTAGGGTCTACGCAAGGTCTGCTGGACGAAGAAGATACGATCGTG
>JBNLEN010000330.1:0-4445 GCA_050304975.1 Polyangiaceae bacterium | reverse complement strand
GTCCCGCGCGGTCATCTCGCCGGACGGCCGGAAACTCGTGTTTTCCGCCACCAGTACGCAAGACAACGTGCGTCGACTGTGGGTACGCCACCTCGACGCCTTCAACAGCACGGCGCTCCCCGCGGCGCGCGCGGGCCGCCCCGCATCGACTTCCGGCCACGGTAGAGACAATCCGTAGGGATTGGCGGGATCAGCGGAGCTCAAGAGACAGCACCCCTGGCCAGCATCCAGCGGCTCGTCAGCTTCACGCCCCTCGTCGCTTGGAGCTTGTCGGAAGCTACGCAAGCGTCCCTCACTTCCGGGTGCAGCAAACTGCGTCGCGCCAAACCCCGCAATGAAGTAGCCACGCCGCAAGCGCCCCGATTCCTCCATCGCCTTGAGGAATGGATACAGCGACGCGAAGCCCCCTGAAAGGGCCTCACCTCGTACGGCCTCCCGTGTGATCACGCCGTAGCGTCGCTGCAGTTGCGCCACAAGCTCAGTCAGACGCTCCGCTGGCGTCGCCGAGCCAACGTCTGGAAGCAGCGACCAACGTCCTTCGGAGCCGGGTTTGATCGCTCTGCGTGAGCGGAATCCTCGAACGCGCGCCGCGCGGTCTGGCTTCGCTTCTCGCGTCAGCGAGCGCAGCGGGGCGAGAGTATCGTTCGTCAGCTCACCTGCCCAAACCATCTGCCACAGCGTGTCGAACAACTCGTTTTGGAAGCCGCCCAACTCAGCCGCTATCGCCCCGAAGAACGACGCACCACGCTCCGACAGATAGCTGCGAACTCGCTCGGCGACCGGTCCAGCAACGGGCTCGACAGCGGGCGCTAAGCTCGCGTACTGATCCGTGAGGTACAGCGCCAGCTTGGGCTCGGCGGCACTACCAAAACCGCGCCACACGACCTCGCCGGCCGCACACAGCTCGTCCAGATCACGACTGTGATAGTCACGCACACGCGGCGCGAGCACCGCTGCTTCCAAATCAGAGAAGGGAAGCTCAAAGCCCTGGAGCTGCTCCAGCACGGAGAGCAGACCCTCTAGACCGTACAGCGGCTGATTCAGGTGATGCCAGTCGATCAAGAAGCGCGCATAAGCGTCTGGCTCGACCGGCTCGACCTGTTTGCGCAGCTTGGCCAGACTAAAACGCTTCAGGCGACGTAGCACCTCGGCATGGCACCACTCCTGCCCCTGCCCGCGAGGCAGAAACCCACCGCGCACCAGTTGCCCTTCTCGCTCCAAGCGCTCGAGCGCAGCCGTGACGACGCCCTGGCCCAGAGCCAAGCGAGCCGTCAGTTCACTCACGACAAAAGGACCGTGACAGCGAGCGTAGCGCAGCACCAACTCCAACACGGGCTGCTGGCTTGGAGCCAGGAAAGCTTCGGGGACGCCCATCGGCAACACCACACCCAAGGCATCCCGGTAGCGGGCAGCATCTTCAGCGGCTAGCCAGCGCCGCTCCCCCTTGAGCTTCACGCACACTGCGCGCGACGTCACCGATAGTTCTTTCAGCCAGGCTTGAAGCTGCTCAGCCGCGACCTTGGCACGCTGAATGAGCTCACCCTGACTGCTGTCGCCAAGCCACAGCAGCAGATCATGGATGTCATCGGCATCTCGCGCCGCATAGGCATCGTCCAACCTTTGCAGCTGCAGCTGCAGCTCGGTGATCGCGTCGGCGTCCAGCAGCTCACGCAGCTCTGGCTCTCCAAGTAGCAACCTCAGCTGTTCGTGGTCTAGACTGAGCGCCTGGGCGCGACGTTCCGCTAGCGGAGCGTCTTCGGCGTACAAAAAGTTCGCCACATACGAGAACATCAGCGAGGCGGCAAACGGTGACGCACGTCGAGTGCGGACCGACGACACCGAAATCTTACCGTTCTGCACCGCCCCTAAGAGTCCCATCAAAGCTGGCAGATCAAACACGTCCTGCAAGCATTCGCGAAACGTCTCGAGAACGATGGGAAAGTCGGCAAACTCTGTCGCGACTTTGAGCAGGTCCGAAGAACGTCGCCGCTGTACCCACAGCGGAGTGCGCTGCCCCGGGCGACGGCGTGGCAGCAGCAGCGCCCGCGCAGCATTCTCCCTGAAGTGAGCCGCAAACAGCGCGGTCCCACCGAGCGCTTGGGTCAACGTCTCTTTCGCCAACTCGGGCCCGGGGAAGAACCACGTGAGCTCCGGCGGTTCATCGCTCTCAGGCAAACGGAAGATCATTCCGTCATCTGCCCACATGCTGTCGACCTCCAAGCCCAACTCTTGTTCCAGGCGGGCCGCCACGACCGTGGCCCATGGCGCATGCACACGGCCCCCAAATGGCGAAAGCACCGCCACCCGCCAATCCCCCACTTCGTCCGTGAAACTCTCGACGACAATGCTCCGGTCCGTCGGCAAGGCCGACTCTTGACGCTGCTCGACGAGATACGCGATCAAGTTGGCCGCGGCGCGTTGATCCAGACCGTGCCGTTGCTCCAGCCGCTGCTGACTGATTTCAGGTGGGGCTTCCGCGATCTCCCGCGCCAGCTTGCCAATCGCCACGCCAAACTCGTAAGGCCGACCCACGCGATCACCCCGCCAAAAAGGCAAACGCCCAGGCTCAGCTGGAGCCGGTGACACCAGCACCCGATCGTGCGTGATGTCCTCAATTCGCCAGCTGCTTGCGCCCAGCAAGAACACCTCTCCCGGCCGAGACTCGAAAACCATCTCTTCATCGAGCTCACCGACGCGCACCGCGGGTTCACTCCCGGCCAAAAACACACCGTACAACCCGCGGTCGACGATCGTCCCCGCGTTGGCGATAGCCAGCAGCCGAGCTCCGCGGCGCGGCTCCAGCTGACCGCTGATGCGGTCCCAATTGATGCGCGGTCGCAGCTCACGAAAGCGTTCCGACGGATAACGACCACTGAGCATGTCCAGCACGCCTTCGAACACTTCTCGGGGCAAATCGGCAAACGGCGCCGCTCGACGCAACATGGCGTAGAGCTCATCCACGTGCATCGGCTCTGCCGCTAGCACGGCCACGACTTGCTGCGCCAACACGTCCAGCGGGTTGCGCGGGTACTTGCTGGATTCCACATGTCCAGCTTGCACATGCTGAACAATCGCCGCGCACGCCAGCAGATCACCGCGAAACTTGGGAAACAGGATCCCGCGCGAGACTTCACCCACCTGATGCCCGGCGCGACCAATCCGTTGGATCCCAGAAGCCACGCTCGGGGGCGCCTCGATCTGGATCACCAGGTCCACGGCGCCCATATCAATCCCGAGCTCGAGTGAAGACGTGGCCACAATCGCCGGCAGCTGCCCGCGCTTGAGGCGGTCTTCGATCACAGCTCGAGTGTCTTTGGCGATCGAGCCATGATGGGCTAACGCGACCTCTTCTTCGGCCAGCTCGTTGATGGCGAGCGCCAAGCGTTCTGCCAGACGCCGGCTATTGGCAAAAATCATCGTGGAGCGATGGGCTCGGATCAGTTCCAACAGGCGCGGATGAATCGCCGGCCAGATGCTCTTGGTGTCGGTCCCAGGCGGCGCTAGCTCCGAGGGAGCTGCCAGTTGAGCCATGTCCTCCACAGGGACGGTGACTTTGATGTCAAAGCTCTTGGAGCGTCCCGCATCCACTATCTGAACCGGACGCTGGCGCAGCGCGGAGCTTGAATCCTCCTCTTCAAACCCTCCCAGCAGTCGCGCAATCTCGTCTAGCGGGCGCTGCGTGGCGCTCAGTCCGATGCGCTGCATCGAGTGATACTCGGCGCCAGCCGCCTTCGCTGCGCCCTCACGCTGCTGCTCCAAGCGCTCCAAACTCGCAAACAGGTGGGCGCCGCGTTTGGTATTGCTCAGCGAATGGATCTCATCCACGATCACCGTCTGCACCCCGCTGAGGGTGGCCCGCGCTCGCGAGGTCAACATCAGATACAGCGACTCGGGCGTGGTGATGAGGATGTCCGGAGGGTTGCGCACCAGTTGCGCTCGCTCTCTTTGGGGAGTGTCGCCCGAGCGCACGCCGACGCTCGGTTCCAAGAACTCAAAACCGTCACGCTGCGCGACCGCGCGAATGCCGGCGAGCGGCGCCCTGAGGTTGCGCTCCACGTCCACCCCCAAAGCTTTGAGCGGGGAGATGTAGAGCACCCGTGTGGTTCGCGGCGGCGGCGGCGAACGGAACATGATGCGGTCCAAGGCCACCAAGAAGGCGGCCAGAGTCTTTCCTGAACCCGTCGGCGCTAGCAGTAAAGTCGACTCGCCGGCAGCGATCTGTGGCCAGGCCAGTTGCTGGGCCCTCGTCGGCTGATCGAACGCCCCCTCGAACCAACGCCGGACGGCAGGATGGGCAAAGTCGAGCGTCGCTGCAGCCATGGCCCCGCAAACATAGGCAACCCGCGGAGTTGCGAACAGTCCACGAGCGCAAGTATCCGTAAACCTACGCCCTTTACACACATGCAAATGAGCTATTTCGGCGCAGCCTTCTCCCAAGGGCCGGG
>JBNLEN010000329.1:0-4465 GCA_050304975.1 Polyangiaceae bacterium | reverse complement strand
CGGCGATCAAGATAGCTCGGACAATCACCAGGGCGCGTCCGCCGACGCAGGAGCGCCAGGTGGAGACCCGACACACGAGGACGCAGGAGCGCCAGGTACTGAGCAGACACACGAAGACGCAGGAGCGCCAGGCAGTGAGCCGGTACCCGAAGGGGGTAGGCTCTGCACAGCGGCAGGCATTCTGCATACGATTAGGCTCACCCTTGCAGGTGGCGACGAGGTATCGATGTCTAAGGCGGTGTTCGATATTTCGGATTACAGCTTCGAGTGCGAGATAACGTCACCTCCTCTAGAAATAGTGCGCGGCGAAGAGCCCAGTACGTGGGAGAATTGTCCTTGGGTGATGTCGCCCACGGGTATCGGCTTTGACACGGTTGGCGCCTCCTTCGTGATCTATACCTCTGAACGTGAACCGCCAGGGTCATTGAGGTTGAGACTTTTCGACGGCGCCGTCGCCTTGTTTGACGAAGAGCTGACCCTTGACAACGTTGCTGTGGACGAACCCCGCGGACCAGGTTGCGGGTACCGCTATAAGGCTGACGCGGTGATCAATATTGAGCCCTAGCGGCGTCCGAGTACTCTGGTTGTGTGCGCTACTTCCCAGCGCCCTGAGCTGTTCTGACTCCGACCGTGCTCTTCCTGGGTGCAAGACCTCACCGATCATCTTCGGTGGAGCAACGGGATGGAGTCGGGCCACCGCAACAGAGGCGGGCTACAACAAACGCGCGCGGCGCATCAAGAACAGCAACAGGCCGACCACGCCTACTGCCACGACCCAAAAGAACAAATAGCCATAGTGCCACTTCAGCTCTGGCAGCACGTCGAAGTTCATCCCGTAGACGCCGACCAAGAAGGTTAGCGGCAAGAAGATCACGCTGACCACCGTCAGGCGCTTCATGACCTCATTCGTGCGATGACTCACCATCGACATGTACAGGTTGAGCGATTCCGACAAGATCTCACGATCCACCAACAGATCTTGGAGCACATTTTCAACCATGCCGACCATGTTCGCCAAGAACGGCTGAGTCGCTTCGCTGATGAACAGCGTGCGGCGCACCGACAAATCGCTCAACACGGAGCGAGCCGGCAACAGGATCTTACGAAAATGCAAGAGATCAGCACCCAGCTCGGAGATCCGCCGGAAGACGTCGTCATCGACGTTATCCTCACGCAATTCGTCTTGCAGAGCCTCCACCCGTTCCTCCATCAACTTTTGCACGGACAGGTAGTTGTCGATCAGGTGATCTAGGATCTCGTAAACCAGAAAACTCGGGCTCTTGGCGAACTGTCGAAAGTCACTGCTGTAGTCCCGGCGAACCCCCGCCATGAATCGCACCTTACCTTGATGCAGCGTGACCAAGTATTGGGAGCCGATCACGACATCCACCCGCTCCAAATCGAAGTCCATACCGCGCTCACGGCAGCCGCTGACCACCAAATGCAGATGCTCTTTGTAGCGCGCCAGGCGCGTGCTCGGTTCGTTGTATAGGGCGTCCTCAATCAACTCTTCGTTGAACAATCCCAACGCTTCGACCTGTAGCCGGGCCTGCTCGGCGTCCTTGAACTCCACGTCAATCCAGACGAAGTCTCCACGTTCGGTCGCCGCTTTGAATTCACTCAGCTCAATCGCTTGCTCAGTCTTGGTCGCAAAATCAAAGCAGACGAGCTTGAACTCGCACCCAGTCGTGGCCGCTTCTTGCACGGCAGACTTATACACCCGTACCCCCAGGAAAGCAGCCACTTGCGGGGGCCGGCTCAGCTCGCGCAACACGCCCCTGCGCGGGTTCAGAATCGCCTTGCTGCGCCTTGGTGCGTGCCCTACTGAAGGGGACCTTCGCACAAGCCAGCGTCATCGTAAGCCAGCTGCATTTCCCCCTTTAAGCCCTTGAAGTAAGCACGAGGAGAGCAGCCCAACTCGGCCTGAAACGCCCGATGGCATTGTGAGTACGAGCCAAAGCCTGCCGCCATCGCCGCACTCGCCAAGTTGCCTCGACGCTGCTCGACCAGCTCAATGAAGCGCAACAGCCGCAAGCGCGTGCGAAAACGGACGAAAGTCATGCCCAAATCACGATGGAAGTAGCGGCTCACCTCCGAGGGGTTGGCTCTGGCGCCGCGCGCCAAGGCCTCCAACCCTAGTTCCGGCGATTCAGACACGGCTTGCAAAGCGCGTTTCGTCAACGCGTGGATAGGTCCCGTCTTGCTGTGCGAACAGCGCCCAGCCAACCAGTGCACTTGCTGCCAAAGCTCTGCGCACGTTTGTTCGACTCCCGCGCGCTCAACCGCCTGCTCCGTTCGCCGGGTGAGCGCGGCGAGCTCTTGCGGCGGGACGCGGAGGTGCAGCGGAACTGCCGTCTCGCCAGCTGGCCCGTTGAGCACCTCAGCCGCAAACATGGGTTTCATGCCAACGGCGAATAGAAAGACATCCGATGAGGTGGACAGCAGCACATGATCCTGCCCGGCTGGAAAACCGATGAGTTCCCCCTGGGAAACCTTCACAACAGCCTCCCCGACTCCGAACTCAGCCCAGCCACTCACCACCAGATTGAGCTCTGGTTCAGCGTGGAAGTGACGCGGCCGACGCCCGCGGTGTTCCAAAGAGAACTTCCAGACGTAGGCGTCCGCGATGCTGCCGTTCATCGGAAGAAAGCTCTGGTGGAAGATTTGCACAGGCATGTCCGGGTCTACGCTGACCTGCGATCAGGTCATGGAGTATGGGCAGAGACGCCTGGCAACCCCCAAAAGGCTCGCGCTTTTGGTCCTGGGAAGCTTTCCCAAGAAATGCGAAGTCTTAGGACCGCCCCGAGCCATCTTGGACGCCACCGGATGATCGCCATGCAAACACACTCCTCCCCCCTCAAGACACGTTTTTTCCCGGCTCTGGTAGCGGCTGCCGCCGCCAGCCTGGTGCCTTCGCTGGCGCACGCCGTGAGCAGCGCAGAGCTCTACTCCAACACGTCGTACCAGTACGGTCGTTATGAAGCTCGGATCCAGTTCACCGCCGGTGACGGAATCGTGAGCACCTTCTTCTTGTGGAAGGTGGGCTCAGAACAAATGGGAACGTTCTGGAACGAGCTGGACTTCGAAAAGATCAGGGCGGAATGTTATCTCGACACGAACGCCCTATACGGCGCCCCGGAGTTGAATCACACCCAGGGTTACGATGGCTCCGCCGACATATGTGGCGAGTTTCACACGTACACCTTCGAATGGACGCCGGACTACGTAGCGTGGTTTGTTGACGACGACGAAATCCGGCGTGAGACGGGTGAGGCGGCAGCAGCGTTTCGCGACAACGCTTCGGAGGGCATGCGCTTTCACTTCAACCTGTGGCCCGGTGATGCAACGTTCGGCGGCAACTTCGATCCTAACAGTCTACCTGCCCACCAATACATCAACTGGGTTCAGTACTCCTCGTACGAAAACGGCCAGTTTCAGCTGCAGTGGCGTGAAGACTTCGACTCAGACAGCATGCCTGCCGGCTGGAGCGCCGCGAACTGGCAGTCCCCCAAGCAGTTGTCCACGCACAGCCCTGCCAACGTCACGTTTTCACAAGGCTACGCCGTGCTCTCGCTGACGGCAGACAACGCCACCGGTCCCGCGGGCGCCATGCCTAATGACACGACCGATGAGGATCCCCCGGAGCCGAACGGCGGCAGCGGGGGTGAAGGCGGCGCCATGAACGGAGGCGCAGGCGGCGCGATGGACGGAGGCGCAGGCGGCGCGATGGACGGAGGCGCGGGCGGCGCAATGGACGGAGGCGCAGGCGGCACTGCTGGAGATGGCGGTACCCCTGGAGCGGACGATCCGATGGCCCCAGTTGCTGGCGCCGGCGGCGCTCCTGACGCGAACGGTGGCGCAGGGCCGGACAGTGTTGCGGGTGCAGCCGGCAACTCGCAAAGCGTCGGGGGCGCGACTGGCGGACAACCCGCGCCCGGTGATACACCGCCGCCATTAGATTCAACGGGTGCGGCCCCTGCCGATGAGGGGTGCGCGTGCCAAACCGTTGGCGCAGGCGGCGCTCATCTGCCAGCGTGGCTCACCCTGCTAGCCAGCGCGTGGCTTGCACGTGCGCGGCGCCGAACTCTGAAAGTGAAATCCTCGGGGGGCTGAAAGCAGACACCTTTATGCAACCATCCAAATTGATCAGTTTTACCCAATCCGTAGCCCTGGCCTGTGCCCTCGCCGCCAGCTTGCTGGCGTCACCGGCGGGAGCCGTGAGCAGCGCCGAGCTGTACACCGCCCAAGGCTACCAATACGGTCGTTTCGAAGCCCGAGTCCAGTTTGGTTTTGGTGACGGTATCGTGAGTTCGTTCTTCTTGTGGAAAGACGGCTCCGAGTTAATGGATGTATTTTGGACCGCGCTGGACTTCGAGCAACTCGGCGCTGATTGCGGGTTAGAGACCACCGCGTTGTACGGCTTGCCACAGCGGGGCCACAACGAGGCCCACGAGCTCGAGCAAGA
>JBNLEN010000328.1:0-4474 GCA_050304975.1 Polyangiaceae bacterium | reverse complement strand
CGGGTGGCCCGGAGCGCACAGCTGCGCTGGCAGACAGCGTAAGTCCTCTTGGCAGCTCCGCGGCACGCAACCCGTCCCGTCCGGGCTTTGCTCGGGGTCGCAGCCTCGGTACCGCTCTGGATCGCAAAAGAAGCCGTTCGGGTCGTCGCAGCGCGCCGGAGCGCAACCGATGTCGTCGCTTCTCTCCCGCTCGGGGGCGCACACTTCGCCGGTCGGGCACGGAACGCCCTCTTCGCAGTTCGGCATCACGCAGCCGTGGGCGTCCAGTCCCGCTGGTCGCTGCGCGGAGCTGCTGGGCTCGCACGTCATCTCATCGGACCAACACCGACCCAACTCGCCGCACGGGATCGGCACGCAACCGGTGGTCTGCTCATGGGCCCCTTCTGGATCGCAGCGAAAACCTTCAGCGCAAGGGCGTGCGCCCGGCTGATCGCAGCGCAGGAAGACGCAAGTGGAGAGCTGCTCCGCGGGAGTGATGGCCACGTTGGGGGGCCCGCTCACCGCATGTTCGGCTTTGGTCCCGTAAGGTCGGTACCCTCCCGGGAGCTCCAGCTGGGCCTTGAGTTCGAGATCGCAGACCATGCCGTCGGGGCAGCCCGGATGGCGTGCGTCATCGCACGACACGCCGATGCAGTGGCCTGTGTCCCCGCAAACCAGGTAGTCCGGGCAGGTGTAGGCGTCGTCGCAACGCGGCTGGCAGGTGCCGGATCCACCAAGGGGGGCTTGGCACACCAGTCCAACCGGGCAAGTGGAGTCTTCGCAAGGTGGGGGCTCTGGCAGTGGCAGAGCCGCCAGATCTCTTTCGGTGCCTTCCTCGGGGGCGCAGCGCTCTTCGGGCGCGCATTGGCGATCGTCACGGCAAGATACGACCGGATTCGTGACCGTCGCTTCGGGCCCAGGAGGCTCCTCGGGGGCGACGCCTCCAACAGAGTAGTCGCAAGCCGCCGCCAGGAAAGGGGACAGCCAAAGCAGATAGTGAGGAACTCGGCACATGCTGGCACAAACCAGGGGTGAATACGGACCCGGACCTACTTGCACAGCAAGCCACGTGCCATTGGGGGTGGCCACCCCAACTTTCCCCGCCAGGGGTTACTAGCTCAGCTGGGGCGGCGCAGTGGATTGCTCACCCAAACCTACGCCCAATCGAGTCTGAGGTGTTGTGTGATGGCCGTATCTAGAGAACGTGCGTGTTCTCGGTATAATCCAAAGCTGCGGTATTCCAGTAAAAGTCCGCGCGCGCACGTGAGTTGGCCACCCCACAGCAGAAACCATGCCCGCTCGCCAACAGGCATTGCAGCATGGGCTCGGAATAGAACGAGCACCACTGTGCGTGTTTGAACACACTTTCAGATCCGCAACACCGACTGTACAGACTCCGCGCTTCGGCGAACGAACTGGTTTTCCGGTCGGTAGCTGGCGGTCCATTGCGGTGCAGCGTTTGAAGCCGTGAGAAGTAACCAACTCTTTTCTTTGGCTTGCGCATGCACGCTCAGATCGCAGTGCTAGATGACCTAACCCGCGATTCTGGAGAAGGTCGCGGGCCACCACACGGCGCTGGCACCCCCGCCCACCACTCAACACAGCCACCCATTGCGCAGCATGGCCTTTGCGCAAGCGCGCAGTTGCGTGCGGGCCCTCCAGCGTCACTTCAGCACCCACAGGAGAGTCACCTCAATGAAATATCACCTCTGCATCTTCGGACTAGTCACTGGCGCACTGAGCATTGGCTGCGGCGGCCAGGATGGTCTCGATCTAGAAGGGCTCGAGTTCGACAGTATTCAGTCTGCTTTGCCTGGCAGTCCCATGTGTGGTGACGGCTATCTCGACCCTGGTGAGCAGTGTGATGACGGTAATCTGGAGTGGGCAGACGGCTGCGGCTCTACGTGTCAAATCGAGCGACAGGTCAGCATCGCCCCCGGCCACCACAAGCTGAAGAACCTGGCAGGGAAGTGTATCGATGTTGCCGGCGGCAAGCTTGGCGACGGAGCCAACGTCATCGTTTGGGACTGCCACGGCAATGATAACCAGCTCTGGAACTTCACACCGTGGAACGGCAACAGTGGGTACTTTGGCATTTCCGCCAAACACAGTGACAAGTGTATGGATGTTTCCGGGGCGTCACTACAGGTTGGGGCCAACGTCATTCAGTGGGGCTGCGGGAACCTGCCTGAGCACCGCGCGTTTGCGCCCTCTTCTATCGGTGGCCCGTACTTCAGCTTGTACGCGCTGCACAGCGACCGTTGCCTGGGTGTTGAAAACGGATCGGTGGTGCAAAAGAGCTGCGATGGTTCACCCGATCAGGCTTGGATCCAGGAACGCGTCGGAATGCAGTTCTCGCCGGGCGCCGGCGAATTGCGCAACCGCGCCGACAATCGCTGTGCAGACATCAGCGGCAACAGCACGGGCGAGAACGCCAACATGATCGCCTGGTCCTGTCATGGCGGCCAGAATCAGCGGTTTGACTTTGCGCCCACGGCCAATGACTACTCCCAACTGGTCATCAGCCACAGCGGCAAGTGCGTGGACGTCTACCCGGAAAGCGTGTTGGGCGGTATCGATGGGCAAAACGTGCGTCAGATCTCGTGCGACGGCAATGCAGAGAACCAAGAGTTCATCGCGATCGCGACCGACAGCGGCTACTTCGAGCTGCGCGCCAAACACAGCGACATGTGTCTCGACATCGAGGCTGGTGGAAACAACATCATCCAAAGCAACTGCGACGGCTCACTCACCCAACAGTGGATCCGCTGAGCTAAAAGTTCGCAGAAGCCGGCTTGAGCTCACCCGTTTCTGGGTGAGCTCAGTCGTTTGCGGTGAAATTTCAGACTTCACCGTGATTGTCGCTGGATCACGCGCCACGCAGCACATACAGTTGGTCGCGTGGTGAGAGCGTTGGTTCGGTGCTTTGGTGCCCGGTGCAGGCGAGCGCTGATGGCAACCTGGATCTTGGGGATTGTGCAATGCAGCTCGGCGGAGACTCTGGAGTCTGCTCGCGGCACGAGCTGCGCGGAGCCCTACGCCGACGACGAAGAGCACTTGAACTCTCCGCCATATGCTGAGTGTTTCGGCTGTCACCGTCTGGTGCTGTTGACAGAGTTTGAAGGGGCAAACGATTTGCCACAATGTCCCGCCAAGCCAGGAACCAGCACTGAGCTACGCGACTCGTTCACGGTCGACGGACTCCCCTGCGGCAGCTGTTCAGCGGACGAAGGTCCGTGCAAGATTTCCATTGAGCCCCTTTGTGACTTCGACGGCGATGGGCCGGAGCCCTCGGAGCAGTCCCGAGAGTATGAGGACCGCTGGATCTGTCAGTGCGAAGGCGGCAGCTGGGCCTGCCGAGCGTTGGACACATCGCCTGCCGCTTGCTTCCCGGCGATAGACTGACGCTGCTTTCCCGTCCGCTGAGCTTGATTCCGATCGCCGCGGGCAACTGTCCGCCGCGGGGTCCGCTGTCCGCAGGCGGCTTTCAAGTCGGCAATCGACACGCAAGAGAAGGCGTGTCATCAACTGCTTGATGTCGGTGGGCGTTCGAATCGTGCAGTCGGTCCTTGGCTTGCTCGCTTGTGCGTGTGGCGGAACTTCGTGCCCCGAGTCTGCTTGTTTCGACCAGGTCGTCCTAGAACTGTCGCCCCCCCTCACCATTTCGGCTGAGAGCGAGTATCAGTTTGTCATGTCCGCCAGCGGCGAGACGATTACGTGCACGCTATCGGTGCCTAGGCCCCCGGAAATCTGTCCGATGCCTGGCCCGATCGTTCATGCCGGCAGCCCCGATCTTTTGGATGTGCTGATCTTCAGGGGCATACATAGCGTCGTGGAGTACTCCTTCTCCCGTGATGGTGAGGAATTCGCGTCAGGCTCATTCATGCCAAAATATCGGACCATCGGTAGGAGCGAGTGCGATCAAACGTGTAGGCAAGCTCCTGTTCAAATCTCTCTTGCGTTTGACTAACATTCGCCCTGGTTCACCGTAAGCAGTGCGTTGATGGCTGCGACGCTTCACCGCCCTGACTCCAGCGCCTGAACACGGTGAAATGTTGCGTTCTGACCTCGACAAACTGATTGAGGCCCCACAAGATGAGCCGCATGGCCTCACCAAGAAATGGGAAGAAGGCGACTTGGCGCGGCAGTGACCTGGTGGTGTCGTCATTGGTGTGGTGCTGCACCGCATGCTCTGGAGGACAGACCTTCGATGATGGTGCCGACCCTGTTGCGCGAGCCGCGGATGGTGATGGTCGTGAAGGAGCTAGCCGCGACCAGTGCAGCTGGAAAAGCGAGCCAGCGGGCGCCGAAGGATTGGTCAGCGTCTTCCAGGCTGACGAAGTCACTTGGGCTTTGGGGGCTCCGCGCCATGTCGTGCGAGGATCGGGTGGCGAGTGGGCTTCGATTGAGAATGTCCCCGGCGGTCCCATTCGAGCAATTCATGGCGTTAGTCCGGAACAACCTTGGGTCCTAACGAGGTCGGAGCTGTATCGCT
>JBNLEN010000327.1:0-4523 GCA_050304975.1 Polyangiaceae bacterium | reverse complement strand
CAGCGAACACCTGGTTTCGCTACGCGACGGAGAGGTGGAGCTCTACCTAGACGCTGATGAAGTCGCGGCATTCCTCGGCACGATTGACAGCCCTGAGGAGGCAGCGCTCTTGGTGCACGCCAGCAACTTCGATCTCGATTGCAACGGCAACAATTTCAAGCTCGAGTCCGACGGATTCTTGATCTACGCCGAGCGGGGCAACACCTGCGGCGGCGACGTCACCGGTTTCCAGCTGCACGTCAGCGAGGATGGAAGGATAAAAAAGGTCGACTCTGATGTGGTGGAAGAGGGAGATCCCAATTGTGTGATCGGACGCTTGCCGGAGGGGCTCTGTGGGCGGCAGCGTGTCTCGGGCTCGAGCGCCTCTCCCGTGGGTCAGTACTTCGCCGAAGTGGCGTACCTCGAAGCCGCTGCGGTGGCAGCGTTCGAACATTTGGCGGACGAGTTGGAAGCACTAGGTGCCCCGGTTTCGTTGGTATTGCGCGCCCGCCAGGCAGCGCGTGAAGAAACGCGACACGCCGTACTCACGGGTGCGCTGGCTCGCCGCTTCGGTGCCGAACGAGCAGTGCCGGTGGTAGAACAGAGACCCCAACGCTCCGCTTACGCGATCGCCCTCGACAACGCCGTCGAGGGACTGACTCGGGAAACCTACGGGGCGCTGCTCGGTCAGTATCAAGCGCAGCAAGCCCAGGACACAGCAATCCGTCGAGTCATGGAGTTGATCGCGGAAGACGAAACCGGCCACGCCGAGTTCTCCTGGCAGCTGCATCGGTTCTTGATGCCGCTGCTGACGGATGAGCAAAGACTTGAAGTCGCGCGCGTCCGAGCGGCGGCGATTGCCCGCTTCCGGCTTGCCGCACCTGAAGAGCGACCAACGGAGGTGGTGCAGCAAGCTGGCTTACCCACGGCCGAGGTAGCTCTGCGTCTGTACGACGAGCTATTTTCGGAATCGTCTGAGTTCGCGAGCTGCTAGCACGGCTTCGGCAGCCGCTCCTCAGAGAGCCTGCAGGATCGAGAAGTAGGCAGGCTTTGGCTGATGTTGGTCGTCAAACAGCAGCGGGTAGTTGTTGCGACCCGCTGCTGGAAAATCATCCAACCAAGTCTGGTCGTCACTCACGCCCCAAAAGGTAACGCTGGTGATGTGCTCGGCGTTCTTGGCAAATAGCGCGAACAGCTGTTGGTAGCGCTGCGCTTGGCGCTGCGCCAAATCTGCTGTAAATTCCTTTTGTGGCTCCCAGGTTTCGGTGCCGTAGTCATCTTTGGTGTACACCGACAGGTCGAGCTCACTGATCTTCAGCTTCACTCCTTCTGCTACCAACTCATCGATGGTTTTTTGCAGCAGGGCATCATTGGGCCATTCGATGTTCCAATGGGCTTGCAGCCCCACGCCATCAATCTGCACACCCTCCGCCTTGAGCCAGCGCACCATCTCGATGATCTTGGCGCGCTTGGCGTCATCCACGACGTTGTAGTCGTTGTAGTACAACGCTATCGACTTGCCGGTGGCGCTGACAGCCGCAGCGGCCGACTCAAAAGCCACTTTGATGTACTGCTGTCCGCCGTAGAGCGGGTACAACTTGGAGCCCTCGTCACCATCACGGTAGGTCTTGCCACCGGAATCACTGATGGCTTCGTTGACCACGTCCCAGTTGTCCGTGACGTCAGCGTAGCGCTCCACCACGGTGCGGATATGTTCGTCGAGCGCGGCAGTGGTCGCGCTGGGGTCATTGGCAGCCACGAGCCAGGCGGGGGTCTCGCGGTACCAAACCAACGCGTGACCGGTCATGGCCATAGAATGTTGGCGCGCAAACTCGGCGATTTCGTCGGCCCGCTCAAATGCGTAGCTCCCCTCGGACGGATGCAGCTGGGCAAACTTCATGGCGTTTTCTGCCGTCAGCCGATTGAAGTCCCCACTGAGAATGGGCCCGACAGAAGTCAAATGACGAGGCTCCACCGCCACGCCAACCCCGAAGTGCTCTTTGAAGGTCGCCGCCAACTTGCCGGTTCCTTCGGGAGCCTCCGTCATCGGCGGGGGCGGGGACATGTCCACCACCCCAGGAGCTTGTGCCTCCGCGGCGGGCCGCTCGGTCGTGCCCGCGGAGCAGGCGAGTGCACCAACTGCCATGACGCAGCCCGTCACGAAACCGCATTTCTTCGCTTTCATGACCGGCAGGACGCCGCGGAGCCACGCGCTAGCTCAAGAAAATACTTGTGAACGCTCACTCCGCCAGCAAGGCCGCATTGCGCAACTGTCCACGGCTGTGGATACCTGCCCGTTCGAACAGACGCTCCGTATAAGTCCGCACGCTCTTCTCACTGATCCCAAATTGAGCTGCGATCTCGGCGGGCGTCATCCCGCCCATCAGCGCCACCGCCAGACTCGCCAGCCGTGGCGATAGCCCCCAGGCGCGAGCCCAGTGCGTCGCTTCTGGCTCGCACTCCAACAGGTCGGGGCGTTCGCTGGCGCGTGGACTCACGAAGTCGAGGAGCACGGGACGCTCCGCGGTCAGTCTCTGCCCCTGGCTCGTCAAACTGCTGATCAAGTCACCGGCGACGTGCACCTCTCGTCCACCCGGGGCGAGTGTTACGTGGACTAATATCGAGAACGATCGACCTGTCGCAACGACTCGCCCCAGAGAACCAACCTGCCTACCCGACAGCACCCCGAGCAAGTGCGTCGATTCGGTCCCGTCTGGGACTTCGAGCAATTCCAAATTCCGCTGGTCAACCACGTGGCGATACCGCCCAACCGACAGCTGCAGGGGCCGGGGGCAGGTGGGCGTGGTCTCCTCAAAGCTGCATTGGATCTCGGCGCTGTTCGCGTCGCAGGGTGCATCGCCCAGCAGGCTGGCGACCCGGCGTATGGCCCCATGATCGGTGGCTCTCCGTTGCATGGCGCAGATTTCGGTCAGCCGATGGCGACCATCCCAGCCAGTTCAGCCAGTTCATTTCGTGAGCGCGCTTTGGACTTGCGCAAGACACGCTGCAAATATTTGTGAATACTCGAGGTCGCCAATCCCAAGTTGGCGGCAATCTCCTTGTCGCTCAAACCTTCCATCACAAGGGACGCCACGCTCGCCTCGCGAGACGTCAGCTGCCAGCTCTGCACCCAATCGTCGCGACGGACGCGCTCGGGCGGGCTCGCGTCGGAAACCGCAGGCCGAATGGAACAGGTTTGCCAAACTCGCGCGACTAGTCCGCGCTCCAGCTGAAGTGTGACAACCCCAGCGATGACGACGCGTTCATTGGTGGGCGGTATCCCGCCCAGCGGGCCCACGTTTCGTCCGAAAAGCCAGTAGGACGCTACATAGCGCCCCCGCCCTCCGACGAGCTGAATGTGACCGCTGAGACCCTCCGTCGTCTCTCGGAGGTGCAGTGCCCCGGCTTGCACCGACTCAATCCCCCGCACCGTGCCAGCGCCCGTGCTGACGAAGACGTCGGAAGCGAAGATTTCGGGCGCTATACTGACATCCCCTCCCAGCCAGGCCTCGTCAAACCAACGCCGGATCCGCTGCATTTCCTCGGCGTCTGCCGTCTGTTGCTTAGCCTCTGCCGCCTGGCCAACGACTTCATCCGCTTCCCGGGGCCTGTGTTCGCGCTCGTTGCTGTTATCCATATCCGCCTGTGAAGCCGCTCGGGCAACTATCACATACGGACCGGAAATAGAATTGTCCCCCTCTTTTGCCGCCGGGCATGCCCTGCGGCAAACGCGTAGGATAGCCGCCGTAGCTGGACTGTGAAACGGGCTCGGGCGGCTCCTCCAAGCTTCTCGCCCTCCCGACTTGGCCCCAAATTGGCTGAGAAGTGCGGGGCAAATACACGACCTCGAGAACCAGCTCGATTCTCGACACCGATTCCTCTGGCCCAGACTCGACTCAGTCAGAAGCGAAGCGGTAATTCCACGACGCCAAGCGTGCCCTCCAATGGGGGCGCTGCCTGCGGGTCGTCCGGGGAGAACACGACAAACGCGGCAATGGTAAGCCCGGCCACTGCCAGGCCAGCAGCTCCAACCCAAACCCAAGTCGAAGTGCCGCTGCCACCTTCGTCGACACGAGGCGGCACCGGTGGTGGAGCCGGCGCTGGAAACTGTTGAACGGGAAGCACCGATGGCTCGGGCTCCAGTGTCACGTGCACGGTCGTGGCTTTCTTCGGCCGAATCGTGACCAGCACTCGATGAGGCTTCTTGCCAGGGGCCGTCACCTCCAGCGGGTGCTCGCCGCTGGGCAAGATCCCCTCCCAATATCCGCCGGAAAGTCCGGAACAAGTCCGGAACAAGTTAGCAGGCTTCAGATCGCGATGGACGATACCGGCCTGGTGCGCCTCTGACATGCCGGCGCACGCCTGAACCGTATACTCGACAGCCTCAGCCACACTGAGCGGCCCTTGCGCAAGGACCTCAGCTAGGTCCATTCCCTCCAGATACTCCAGCACCATGAAGGGCACGCCATCATCCAGGCGCCCAACATCGATAACTTGGGCCACGTGTTCACTGCGCAGCTGAGCCGCGATACGTGCCTCTCTGA
>JBNLEN010000326.1:0-4565 GCA_050304975.1 Polyangiaceae bacterium | reverse complement strand
GTCGTCGTCTTGCCGTGGTCAATGTGACCGATCGTGCCAACGTTGACGTGGGGTTTTGAACGTACGAATTTCTCTTTGGCCATTGCGATCTTTTCCTGAGTGTTAGTCCTTGAGAATTAGTGCCTGGTGCGTCCGCTCGTATTTTCCTGTTTCGGCTCTAATTGGGCTCTTCGACTGCTGAGGGTTTTGCTCTGCGTCTCGTCTGAGACTGGGGTTGGAGTGGTTCTTTCGACCCGGAGTTGCTGAATTTTTTGAGCCCACAACCAGATTTGAACTGGTGACCTCGTCCTTACCAAGGACGCGCTCTACCTACTGAGCTATGTGGGCGGGTCATTTTGAGCGGGAGACGAGATTCGAACTCGCGACGTTCAGCTTGGAAGGCTGACGCTCTACCAACTGAGCTACTCCCGCAAAAACGTTACCGTTGTGATGTCTCCTGGTTACGTTTGGTGGAGGGTGTTGGATTCGAACCAACGTAGGCTTGCGCCGGCAGGTTTACAGCCTGCTCCCATTGGCCACTCGGGCAACCCTCCGAAAAAGCTCCTTTTACAAGGCTAAATAATCACCTGACTGAACTGAGCTGGTGAGGGGACTTGAACCCCTAACCGCCGGTTTACAAAACCGGTGCTCTACCAATTGAGCTACGCCAGCGAAGTCCTTCGAACGCGACACAACGCCACCCGACGAGTCGAGAGCGGCTTTCGCAGTTGATACCGGTGCCCGGCAACACCACTGAGTTGTGCTCAGCTGTCCAAAGAGCATTGATGACGCGCTTCAAAAGGGTTTGAAACCTGAGTTGAGGGGGATCGTTGGTGCCGCTGCTGGTTGGTGAACCCGTTGCTTCGGTAGGAAGCGTGTTTAAGAAGACGGGTTTCGTGTTGCTTTGGAACCTCAGAACCCTCCCCCGCTGCTTTCCTTCGGAAATCTTTGGGGGAGCCGCGATTGACGGAGCCGAAAATTCGGCGCCGTAAGGGCACCACCCCATACACTCCTCAGTTTGGCGCTGCCAAAAATCGGAATGGACAAGACGAGACCCGAGCGGACGCGCATGGGTACCCCCGACCCTACAACGTGTCAAGCACATTTCATACCGCTCCTGGGCAGGTACCCAGCCGGCGAATTCTGCTCAGATTTTCAGTGTTTGCGCAGGTGCTATCGAGAGCGCCGCATTCTTGCCCCCGGGGCGCGCCGGGGGGACACGTCGGGAGAAGCTAGCACAAGCGGGGCTGCAGTGTGACTAGAATCCCAGGCAACCGCATCAAGGCTGCCGTCGTGCAATCTCGTCCAGCACGCGCTGCAGGTCAAGCCGACTGAATGGGAGCGCGTCAATCGCCTTTTGTTCAGCGAGCTGCGCCTGCTCCAATTCCCGCAGCATGTGCCGCGTTCGCGTCACCCACTCCGACTGCTCCTGAGTGCGCTCGGCCATGGCCAGAGCGTGCTCAAACATACTGATGCCCTTCCTTAGAAGGACGGAGTACCTGAGTCGCATGGCCCCTTCCAAAAGAAGCCGCCGGCGCTCAGTGTTGGCTCCTGGGGGCCGGGGTACTCGCATCACCTCTGCGTGCAGTTTGCCGTACAGCTCTCCGACCCGGAATCCGGCCATCGCTGTCCAGTGGGCATCGTAAGCCCTCATGGCATCGGAGTACGCGCTCTGAGCATCCAACAACAGTTGCGCCCTGGCCTCGAACCGGTCGGCGAAGACCCGAACATCATCGAACCGGATACGCTCGGCTCGGATCCTCCTTATTTCCCCCAGAGCGAAGAAGAGCTGCGCCAAGTCTCGCGGGATCACCCCCGCCGAATCCAGGCGGTATTCCTCTACCAGTGAGCGCCCTCGGTTGACGAAGTATTCTGCTTCCGAGTCGTTGGCCTCAACGACCAAGGCCAGCGCGCGAGCGCTGTAGCCGACAATCAAGTCTCGGGGCGACAGGCTTGTTTCGTAGCGAGTTAACAAGAGCTTGGCTTGGTCTCCCGCGAGCTGCCACTGCTCCTTGAACACATTGAGTCGAATCGCCCGAACGAGCGCCGACTTCGCTAAGCGATCACCGGGATAGCGTCGCGTCAGCTGCTCAAAGCGATGGGCAGCGCCGGCGTGATCTCCAGTCTCTTCCCACACCTCCGCTGCCCTAAATAGAGCTCTCACTGCAAACGGACCGTCCGGGTCCAACTTCGCAACTCGGTCGAAACCTTCCACGCTACGTGTCAGCTCGCCTTGCTCATAGTCTTGCTCGGCACGTTGAAACATTTCGGGAATGCTGAGCGCCTCATCCGGGGTCACGACGGTGCGCGCCAACACCAGCTCATCCACCGGGGACTGCGCGCCCTGCGGTTTAGCTGGCGTTTCAGGGGTTTGAAGCGACGCGCCACACGCTGGCAGCACGGTGCCGAGAACCAACACCACGCCTGCACGAACCATTCCCACGACAGGCGTGCAGTGGAGAGACGTGACCACATTACGCGTGTTAGGAGGCTTCAGCATCGGACTAAGTATTTCACGGACTTGCCGCCCCGCATCATCTTATTCCGGGGCTCGAGCAAAACAATCCTCACAGCTTGCGGTTTCGTGCCAACTTTCAGACTGAAACCGTGTTGTCGAGGCGCGGAAACTCGGCGACTCAGTGTCGGTCAGTTCTGCGTGAAGGGCATGACTTTTGTCCGGCATTTTTGCCCCCTTTCACTTGTACGTCGCGCGGCATCCCCTTACCTTGAATAGGTGTCTTGTGCTGTGCATCAGTCTTCCCGGCAGACTTCGCTAGCAAGAATTGATGCAGGTCCGGACCCTCGGCACAGAAAGGGAAAGCGTATGACGAACACGTCGGCAACCGAAAGGCTGACGAGGCTGCAAATCCTTCACACACACCTGGAGTCAGAGCTTCGTTCGCTCACTCGACGCGGACATATGACGCCAAGTGAACAGCTTCGAGCCCAGGTCATCAAGAAGGAGAAACTCAAAGCCAAGGACGAGATTCAGATACTGTCCGAAGCCACCGCAGCGGAATGAAGGGACTGTTGAGCTCCCAAATTCGGAAACCACCTTAATTCTCTGCTTCCCTGTCTTACGGCACCAGAGGAGCCCACCCGAGGGTGACCCGGTCCCGCCAAACTGCGCAGCCCATAAAGCTGCGCAGTTTTTGTATTTGCCCGCATCTGATGGGACACTGGACTCGTGAAGACCCTGATCATCATGCGGCACGGCCAGGCGGGAGACGCCGACACGGACTACCTGCGTCCTCTGACTGAGGAAGGCACGCAGCAGTGTCTCCAGACCGCAGACGAGCTGGCTGACGCCGGTATCACACTGGACCGAGTCCTGACTAGCAGTGCATCCCGAGCCCGACGCAGCGCAGAGCTGGTCTCAGAAGCGCTCGGGTTCACTGGCAAGATTGAAGCCCACCGTTCGCTGTACCTCGCCGACCCCGCGTATTACCTGGACGCGATTAGGAACACGGACGCGTCCCACTCGACGCTGCTGCTGGTGGCCCACAATCCCGGCCTGTCACACCTGGCTTCGCGACTGCGAGGCACCCACGTCGGACTCAAGACGGCGGGCTGGGCGCTAGTCCAGTTTGAGTCCAACAGTTGGGGCTCCCTGGGCTCCCACTGACGCGCACCGCCAGGCTCTGCGAGCCTGCTCAGGGGTTGATGAAAATCCGACCGACGGCGTTGTTCTTGCCCTCTTTGGTGTGGCAGCTGTTGCAATCACCGGTGTCGGCGGGAGTGTTCATCGTGTACTCCGTGCCTTCGTAAGTGAGGGTCGCCGTGAACGGCATAGTTGGTTTGCCAGTGATGTAGAAGTTGCCGGCGCCGTTGCTGCGACCTTTGAACGACTTACCGTCAGCATCCGTGAGTTCAATCTCCACGCCGGAAACGCCAAAACAATCGTTGTCCTGTCGCACGTCCGAGTAGACGGTGCCGGCAAACGCGAACTTCGGCCCATCTTCTCGGGAGTGACAGTCAATACAGGCGTTGCCCGGCTTCATTTCGGGATCGCCGGATTCGTCACCGATCCAGCGCGTCTCACTGGCACAAACATCTTGGCTGACGTGCTCAGTCACTGGACCGCACGCTGCCAATGCCCCCGCTGCCAATGCCCCACAGCACAACAACCACCCAGCAAAGCGCATTTTCATACTGCAAGATACTGCCTGCGAGCCCGGGAGGTAACGCGAAGAGTTTGCGTGACGAAGTTTTCGCCCCGCTACCCACTTCCGCCAAACTGCTCGATCAGCGACTGCAGGCCGGCCATGTTCACCTTCGGAACTCGGCACCTGAGATCCACTAGGCTGGAGTAGTCCGCGCTCAGCTCACGCGCTTGCGCCCGCTCGAGCTCACGTCTAACGGCAGCTTCCGCTGAGAAGGGCACGCGCAGATGCACGGGGTGCATTTCGATCACGGGGTGCAGCGGGGCTAGGCGCAGCGTTTCGCGCACTGCTGCGGAGTAGGCCCGCACCAATCCTCCGGTCCCCAGCTTGGTTCCCCCGAAGTAGCGAACGACCAGCGCGCCACTGTGTCGCACAGAGTGGCCGAGCAGCGCCTGCACCATGGGTAGTCCCGCCGTCTTGGCG
>JBNLEN010000325.1:0-4583 GCA_050304975.1 Polyangiaceae bacterium | reverse complement strand
GAAAGCACTATTCGACGGTTTCGACCCCGAAGCCCACGCAGGCGAAGCCCGGCAGCGCTGGGGCCACACAGACGCCTACCAAGAGTCCGCCAAACGAACCAAGAACTATGGAAAGGCCGAGTGGGAGCAGATCAAAACCGAGCAGGCCGAGATCTACGCCGCTCTGGCGGAGCTATCAGCCGGTGGCGTTGCGCCGGATTCGGACGCGGCACGCGCGGCTGTCGAACGCCATCGGCTCTCGATCGATCGCTGGTTCTACCCGTGTTCCCCCCAGATGCACAGCAACCTAGCTTCGCTCTACGAACAGGACGCTCGCTTCGCCGCCAACATTGACAAGTATGGTGAAGGCTTGACCACGTTTCTGGTCGCGGCGATTCGCGCGAACGGTGGCTGAGGACTCGGCCGCGGCCACCCTGTCACCACGCAGTCATCCCAGCCGACAAGGCGAAAATCAAGTTCGTGCGCTGCGGCTCGATGGCGAGCAACATTGCGGGGCTGACGCGGATCCCCAGCACATCCCGAGCTTCCAGCGGGTGGCGCCGGGTTCGCGGTGACTCGAAGCGATACTCAACAGGTAGACTCCAAGCGACGAACGGGAACGCTTGCGAGCCGCTGTAGCCCACGCCGAACTCCGGCAGCAAGACGCCGAGCGGGCTTGGGTAGCTCCAGTCTCGGTATACGTCGGCATGACTCAGGGTGGGTGCCAGGCCCAGCAGCCATGTCGAGTCATCGCGATCCGCAGACGCCACCCAGCGCGTCCGCCAGGCTATTCCCCAGTCGACGCCCAGCAGCACGCGCATCAAGTCGCCGCGCGGTGACAGCGTGCCCCACACGCCGAGCTCTGCTTCGGCCCCCAGCCACAGACCGTTGTCCCATGCACCCGCTGCGGAGAGCGAGGCGTGAAGTCTTGGTGTTGGCCAGGGGCGCGATCGGATGTTGCTGAGGCTCGGCTCTTGCAGGCCCGTGTATGTGACGGAGGAAAAACCGTCACGCTCTACCCTGACAGCAAATGGTCCACGCATGTGAAGGCGGCTGTGCGCTTGCCACGTGACGCCTTTTGCTGGTGCACTAACCGTCGCGCAGCTGCTGGGGGTTGGTGCGCAAAGCCTAGGACGCTTCACCGCATCTGCCACTAGATCGGCATCAACGATAACCCAGCTTCCGAGCGGGAGCGCACGCGCCTCGGAAATGCTGACTGCGGAAGCGGTGCTGACGCTGAGCTGCGGATGTGGATTTTGCACGGAGGCGCCAGTGGGGCTGACGCGCCGAGGGCCATAGCCGGCTTTGAGCTGGTGCAGTATGAGGGCCTGTCCGTCTTGAACTAGCTCGATCTGATAGCGTTGTAGACTGGACCACACCGCACTGTTGGTGGAGATCCCGTATTCGTCGTGCGTGCTCGCGCTGGAGAAGAAGCGGCGCCGGCTGCAATCCCACCGGACGAGTGTGCGCAACCCGCGTAGTGGCACTTGCGGGTCGGAAACTAAATCGAGCTGACTAGGGAGATCAGCGGCGAATACATCCAATGTCGAGTCTTGGTGGCGCACCACGAACACCGGCGAGCCGTCCCTCAGGTACTGCAGCCTAACCTCACCCGGTCTGGGAAGCTTCAGCGTCGAGGTGTTGCCCTTCTGGGGCAGGGGTGCAACCGGGCGTTCCGCTGAGCAACCGTCGGGCACGTGCCTGTTGGTGAGCGCAGGCCTAGGCCGGATCCGCACCGGGCCGAGCGTCAGAGACGACCCCATGGGCAAGCGATCACGCCGGACCGCGACTGCATACAGCGTGACCGGCAGGTAGCGAACCCAACTCGAGCCGCAAGTTTCGCTGAGCTCCTGTACGAACTCGGGTTGCAGCTGGCCGTTGCTCAGAAACAGGCGGCTCAGCTCGCTCCGGCACGCGTCCACGACGGTGAACAAGATGACTCGGTAGGTCGAGAAATCAGCGGGGGGGATGGGGCCGGGCAGTTCGTATTCGTGCCACAGCCGGCGGAGTGAGCCGACGTCATCAGCGCTGAGGATGACGCCCGCTTTGATGTACGGGGCTTCCCGCACCGCCAGGGCGAAGAACCCCGTTTGGGGATCGTGGTCAAGCGCTGTTTCCTGCGTTGCGGCCTCGGCGTGTCTTGCCGCATCCGGTTCGCCCAGGGCGAAGGCGCTCGGCGTTGCTGCGCAGCCCAGAACGGTCGTCAAGAACCACGAAGCCATCGGGGGAAAGTGCGGTCTTCGGCTCATCGCGCTCCCCGTTCGAACAGCCATCGCGCCAGGACCCTATCATGGTGGGCCGCTTCGTAGTTCGCGACCGGGCCTTGCTCGATCAGTGCTGCCGCTTCCGCTTCGAGGCCGAGCTTTGGCGCGAACTCAGCCACTGCAAAAAACAACGCGCGCCTGAGCTGGAATGTAGGCAAATCGCTGAGGGGGCCAGAGCGTGAGGCGTGCAGTAGCCGTAGCCAATGGGACACCAACTCTTTCGCCAGTGCGCGCTCATGTTGCGCAGTGGAGGTCGCAAGTTGGCGCAGCGTGCGATCCAGGATGTGCTGGTAGCGCAGGCGACCCATCATCAAGCCGAGACTAGAGATGGTGCGCGGCGCATGCCAGAGCCTCTCGGGATGTTCTAGCAGCGCGTCGCGGGCGAGCGCCTGGCGTAGCTCTTGGCTTTGTTCGATCCAGCTTGGCTGCTTGGAGACTGCCAGGCGCAGCACCCACGCTTGTGAAGCAGGGAGCCACGGCGCCCGCGTTTCCGTGAGCGCGCGGGTGACGGTTTTTACCCGCTGCCCCAACGGTACGTGGTTCATTGCAAGTGCGACGGACTGCGCGCAACTATCAGACTGGTTGCCAAGCAGCGCGTGAAAATAGGCTTCGCTCTGCGGTCGTGGAGTCCACTCGCTGCGCTGCCTGAGCAGCCAACAACGCAGCGTCTTGTCATTGCTCGACTGGAAATCAGCATCCAGTTGCCGCAAACGCCCCTGAACCAACTCGCGGGGCCACTGCATCCGGGTTGGCTCCTCGAGTCCAAGCTGCTCTCGGGTGGCTGGGCTGCTTGCCAAAAACGGCAGCTCGGGATCTTGCCAGCTCACTCTGGGTTCAGTGTCTTGCACGTGTGCGCGCGCTAGCATCGTCCGCAGCACGAGGTCACGCGCCGCGCCTGGGCTACCACGGGTGACTGGGAGCTGGCCTTCTGCGTCGATGATCGTGTCGTACAGCTGGAGCACTTCTTCGGTCTTGCCAAGCCGCGTTGCGTAGGCGCCCAGCGTGGTCACCCGCGCCAGCAAGAGATCTTGCGAGACTGGCGTCGGCGAGCCTTGAAGCCGCTGTTTGGCATCTGCGAGCCAGAAAGGGACGAGAGCCTGACCGCGGTCAGTTCTCCAGGGGGCGAGCCGTGTCTGCGAAACGAGCAGCAGCTGCTCGCGGTCGTCCAGCGCTTGGAGCACGCGCCCATCGAGGAACGCCCGCACCCGGGCGTCGTTCAGATACAGGTTTGAGCCCGTCAGTACGGCGATTGCGGAGTGGCGCAAGCGCTCCAGCGTTGGTGGCGCGCCTTGTTCCCCTTCGGCCATCGCGTAAGGCAGGACATCATCGCTCCCCACTCTGGCCAGTCCCAACAGAATACGCGCCTTGTCCGGCATCACGTCCGTCGTATCCGCGACCCGGGCGAGCGCTTGCAGTTGATGAAAGCTCGCCCGATTGAAAGCGAGCGGCCGTTGTTCGAGATCTCGGGAGAGAACGCTGAGGAACTCGCGCGCGCACTGGGGGGCGAGACTTCGGTTCGAAAGGTCAGGAAACAGCTCCGGCAGTGGCTCGAGTAGACGGGCGCGCAGCGTCGGCGGAGCTTGCTCGGCGCGCTCATACTCCCGCTGCAGCAGCTGCAGATCCTGCCGCTCCGCGTAGCTGGGGGCGATTGCTCCGCTGAGGCAGTTGGTGTTCGAAGCGCAGCCGATGCTGAGGCACAGCCCCAGGGGGGCCAAAAGCTGGAAGCCGCGCATGCGGCTTCGACGCTGGAGGGCAGGTTTCAATTCAGGTTCTCTCCTCCGGCGTGCGTCTCGCGTCGGTCCAGGTCGTAATAGTTCAGCATAGGGCGCTGCGGGAGAGGCTGCCGACTGATGGCAAGACTTGTGGCGGCTCGCTGGAGCGTCTAAGCCCCGCCTATGACAATCAATTGGAAATCTCTCGCCCTGATACTTTCTGGTGTTCTGATTGGCTGCGCGAGTAGCGCGGCGCATACTGCCTACGCCGAATACCCGCAAGGCGGGGGCACCTTCAAGTGCCTCGGCCCGAGCGCGAGCTCTGGAGGAATCGAGGACGACCTAAATCGGCTCGCAGCAGATGGCTACACACCGATTTTCGCGGCACAGACCATCGTCTGCGGCAAGCGCTGATCCCGGCTCACGCTGGAATACGTGTTGGGGATGTGAACGCGAGCGAGGGCGTGCAACTTGGGCGGCAACGCCGGCTGGTCCAGCTGGCGCTACGCTTTGCCGAGCCAGACTTGGTCTCAGACTCTCTCAAACGGTCTCCAACTGGCGGCTGCGGTCGGGGTGAGCGCTCATCGGGCGCGGGTGGATAGACCAACTGGCAGCCCACAACGGGTCG
>JBNLEN010000324.1:0-4602 GCA_050304975.1 Polyangiaceae bacterium | reverse complement strand
CAGCAGCTGGTTGAACTCCCGAACGATCTCCTTCCACCACAAACGCTGATGCGACAAACAAAAGCGGCGTGACAGCTCGACATTTTCGAGGGCGTTGACGCAAGCGGTCGCCACATCACGCACGTCGACGATGCTGAAGCTGATGGGCGGACAACCTGGATAGACTTTCGCCAGGATGTCGTGCACGACTTGTACACTCGCTTGCGCCTGGCGCGCCGCCAAGATGGGTCCAAAGACCACCGCTGGATTGATCGCTACCAGCCGATAGCCGCTGCCCTGCTCACTCGGTTTGGCCAGCTCCCAAGCGACGCGCTCCGACAATGTTTTGCCCAAGCCATAGGGATTGTTCTGCACGGTCGCATCTTGGCACCAGTCATCACTGCTGAACTCGTAGTCAGCGGGTTTGTCGTAGCTGATCATCGCCGCCACTGACGATAGCTGAACGACATGTCGCGTGCGCGCGGAGCGGCTGGCGGCGAGCAGCACGTGCGTGGTGCCTTTGAGCGCCACGTCCACAATCTCTGCCTGGGGGTCTTTGGCGCCCATGCGTACCGCAGCCGCGCAGTGGATCAGCCCGTCACAATCCTCGAGCAGCGTCTGCCAGTCGGTTTTGTTCAGCACGTCCGCCTGCACCAGGGTCAAGCGCTCAGCGCCGGGCAGCCGTCGCAAATGTTCGCAGCGTTCCGGATCTTGCGGCTCGCGAACCGTGGCTTTCACCCGATAGCCCCGCTCCAACAACTCCCGCACCACGTGCGAGCCGATGTAGCCGCTAGCGCCAGTGACGCAGATCTGCTGCGCTCCGTTAGGCGGCGGGCTCTCGGGATGTTGCGGGGGCTCAGTCATCGGCGCGACTCTAGCGCGTCATGGGCGCCAGACCCAGCGTTGGCGTAATAGGCATGCCCACTGCAGTTTCGCTGGGGCGCGCTCCCATCGGCAGACGGCGATGTCGCTGGAGGCGAGCCTGAGTCAAGCGATGTCTCGGCGGGCGGCGCGGGATGCGGGGCGGTTCCACCCGCACGCGTGGTGGGCGATGTACTACCGAATTCCCGCCACGTTCCGTCGACGGAACCCGAACAGGAGTAGCGCGATGCCGGCCAGTAGCTGGGTCACGCTTGGTGTGACTGGCCTCATGAAAACCGCGCATCCCCCGGCAGAGTTGCCATTCGCGCTGTCGTCATCGTTCCCTTCGACCTCTGACGGGCTGGCGGAGCTCTCTTGAGAATCCACTTCAGCGCGTTCGTCAGGCGTCACTTCGATGGGTGGGATCACGCAGCGCCCCTGGTCCGCGTCACATTTCCATAGGTCTGGACAATCTGCATCCTTGGTACACGACGCGTCAGTAGGTCTGCAAAACTTGTCGTCCGCACACTCAAACCCTGGACGGCAGCTGTCTGACATGCACTCAAAGCCGTCCCGGCAATCACTGGTTTCGGAGCAGAGTTTGTCCCAATGAGCGAGACAAACTTGGATTTCGACGGTCGTGCAATTGGCACGAGTTCTGTCGGCGCACTCCTGGTCACTCTCCTCCGGCCTGCACCCGTCCTCAGGACAATCTTTGGTTTTGACCGAGCCGCAATCATGGTGCGCCATGTCGCAGTCAGAGTCAGACGTGCAGCTGGTCTGGGCGGCCAGCACGCCGCTCAATGACAGTGTTACAGTTGAAACAAGCAGCAACCACCAGATGCGGGTGGTCTTCGTCACCACGACCGCACTCATTGTTTGATCCCGGTTCATGCCCATCGAACACTACGCCCGCATTGCCGCGCATACAAGCCGTGAAAGACGGTGAAACCTTGTCCGCTGCGCTGGGGCAAAGAATTTCAACACACTCTGCCCCAGTCGCCCGCAGCAAGTTCAGCGCAAGCGGGGGCTGGACGTTCGACAAAGCGCCACAGCGATTTCGCCCGTCGGTGCGATCAGCCCGTTCTCACCAAATCCACTGAATCAAGTTCAACCAACTCACGTCTCAGCCGCAATATGGGAAACCCGAATTCAGTACTCACAGCCGCGCTCTTGGTCCTCGTTGCAGCAGCGGCGTGTGGGTCGACGTCAGACTCTGAA
This sequence comes from Polyangiaceae bacterium, assembly GCA_050304975.1. Classification (GTDB taxonomy): domain Bacteria; phylum Myxococcota_A; class Polyangia; order Polyangiales; family Polyangiaceae; genus SZUA-265. Next base: position 2,541 of record JBNLEN010000324.1, on the reverse strand, counting down.
GACTCAGCCCTGTCGGATGACGACGCGGCGATGCCGGACCCAAACAACCAGCCCGATCAGCCTCAGCCGCCCGATGACGGTGAAGGCGGCGCTGGCGGAACGTCGGACGGGGACATGCCGCAAGCCCCGCCAGAGCCGATGGTGGATACGCCGCAACTGGATGAAAACGGCCTGGAGCTGACAGACGCTGGCTGCGTCAGAGAGTTGAACATTCGCGAAGCAGATGCGCCTGAGGCGATCGCCAAGCTAGCCGGCTACTCTTGTGTTGGGATCCTGCGAATCGAAGAGACTGAGCTTACTGACTTGAGCGGACTGGAAGGGCTCACGGAAATTGGGTCGATGCGGATCGACCTCAATCGCGAATTGACCTCGATTGAAGCGCTCTCGGGCGTCACGACGCTCAAGGGCTCGCTGACGATCACCGCCAATCACGCCCTGGAATCGCTCGAAGGGCTGCACAACATCGAAGTCACTGGCGATCTGCAGATCGACAACAACGGTTCTCTGATTGACTTCCAGGGTCTGCGGTCCCTCACGGAAGTCGGTTCTTTTGATGTGTTCAACAACGGAGGGCTCCAAAGTTTCGCAGGTTTGGAAAAGCTCACCAAGACGGGGGGCTTCGGCTTCGTCATCACAGGGAACAAGAGTCTGAAGGACTTCACGGGCTTGGGGGCGCTGACAGAGATCGGCAATTGGACGCGGATCCAGAACAACGCGAGTCTCGAATCGTTCGCCGGCTTGGACTCGCTCGAGCTGCTTCGGTTCAATCTCCTCGTCGAAGACAACGATGTTCTTGCCAGCGTTACCGACCTGCCGAACCTGACCAACATCCTCGGTGAAGTGACCTTCACCAACAACCCGATGTTGCCAACATGTAACATCCAGACCTTGCTGGATCAGGTGGGCGTTGCCAGCTGCACCTGCTCCGGCAACGACGACAGCGCGACCTGCCCCTAGGGTGTTAGATCCCAGTCAGGCCATCACGCCCAAATCACGGGATGTCAAAGACGTGGCGGTGTACGATGTCAATTCGGCCGCCAACAGATAACACCCAGGTACACGAGTACTTGCAGGGTCGCTCAATCCGAGTAGGTGCAGATCATCGTCGTTAGCTCAAACGCTGCAGTGCGTCCCTTCCCCCAACGGATCCCTACCTGCTGAGGGCGAAGATTCGACAAGAGCACTATCTCCACCGTAGGTCCCCCCGGCCTCAGTTCAAACTGCCGCGGTGGGTGACGTTTACCAAACGCTTCCAACTCGGAAGCGGAAAGGATTGCGCCGTGTCGCTCCTTGTACTCGTCGACCACCGCAGAGAACCGGGCCAGCTCGTCCCTGAGCTCTTGCCACCTCCCAACGTGCCTTCCGGCGATAGGAGTGCATGAGAGTAACACCCAACCAATTGCGATACCGATCCAGACGGCATTCGCTCTCCCCACTGACCGCCGCCGAATCCGGCTCAGAAGCGCTGCACCAAGTCCGGCCAGCAGCACTAGACTGCTGAGCAGCAACGCCAGTTCGGCCAGTGGGGGGTCTCCGGGGAGGAAGGTCGACACTCGAACTATTCCGGGTACGGGGTTTCGAGCACCTGGCTCATGACCAGTTGATGCTCGCTAGAAACATATCCGCGGCGCGGCTGGGCCCGAAGGGCACATGTTCGACATTGTAGGGTCCGCGTCGACAGCACAGACTCCGATGAAGTCTTCGCTGCCGAGGGGTACCTTTTCACCAAAAGGATAGGAGTCTCGAATAGACATGGAGGGTTCCACGACACCATCTCGATCGAAGTCTGCAACATCAACATCGTACAGTGGCTCGCCGTTATCCGACATTGCCGGATTGTCGGGACCGACGCATTGGCCAGGGGCGAGGGTGGCTCTGCCAAAACCCGCTCCGCCGTGTCCCTTCCCTGATCCAGTCCCGCCCCCCACAAGGAGCGGGCTGCTCGTTAGGTTGCAGAAGAACAAGCCATACGGGTCGGTGAAGTTCACTGGATTGTTGTTGACGTACACATATAGGTTGCCCTGATCTCCAGCGAACCGAATCGGACCTTCGCAGTCCACCGGCCAACCTCCGGGTCATAATCCCGCGCCCCGAACCTCACCAACCCCGTCTGTGCATCGTAAAGTCCTCCCGCAAGCCCAAACGGCTGAAACCCTGGATTGGTATCGGTCAGCACCCCCCCGAACTCATCATGCTCGAGCTCCTGCGCGATACTGCCATCCGCCACGTTGACCACCAGCCTGGGGCTCCCCACCTGGTCCTTCACGAACCGGTAGATGTTGCCACCCTTCGTCATGTAATCCGGCGAGTGGCTCCCACTGACATACGTGAACTGCGAAATGAGGTTCCCCGAGCCATCGAGCTCCGCCGCAATCCTGCGCTGGTCCTTGTAGAGGAAGCCTTGGACGGGCGCCCCTTCCACGCTCTTCCCAACCCGACGCGCTTGACCGTCAATCGTGTACTCGATGAACGTGCTGTCCGGCAGCGTGACGCTCAGCAGTGACCACGTCTTCGACGGCGACTTGCCCTTCTAGAAACAGG
>JBNLEN010000323.1:0-4637 GCA_050304975.1 Polyangiaceae bacterium | reverse complement strand
TTCGAAAACTTTGTTCCTTCGACGCCTGCGTCGCGAGCGGCGTCTAGAAATGTGCCATCACCCTGATTGATGTACAGCTTGTCTTGTCCATCTGCTTGGGTCGCGAACAAGTCGACCAGGCCGTCGCCATTGAAATCTGCTGCGGCAGCGCCTCCAGTCTTGAATGGCACTGTGTAGTCACACTCGGGCGATGGGCAATCGGTGTCCTGATTGTGCACGAACTGCACTCCGGCCAGCGCTGTCACCTCCGAGAACCACGAGCCCCCGGTCAGTGGGGATAGCTTTGGCCCAGCGTCATCCATCATTGGTGTGCGCGTGCCCCCCGCGTCCGCTGTTGGCTGGCTCGAAGTGCTGGACGGCCCGGCATCGAATATCCCCCCCGCGTCATGCTCCGCTGGTGCTGGCTCGTCGCTCTGCCGTTCCACGGCGGCCGGCTGGGCAACATGCCGTTTCGAAGGAACAACCTTTGGGTCCAATTCCTGATGCACGAGATCGCTGCAACCTGATGCCAGGACGATGGTCATCGCGCAGAGCGCTGAGCGGAACCAGGCCACAACGAGCGTTGTAGCCGACTTCGCAGCACGAAGCTCAAGCAGAGCTGGAGGTGAAATCGACGAGTGGCCGACCAACTGCGGTGTCCCGCAGGAGCCGCCTGTATGCCCATCACCCAGATGAACGCCACAACTCAGCGTGTGTGGTCAAGGCTCGCCAACACCGCGAAAGGAACTGTGAGTTTGACTCTGGGCTGCGCCGGGCTCAAAAACAAACCAAGGAGTTAGGGGGCAGAGCTATGTGGCAGATCGCAGTCAATGGGCAGGTCTTGGGGGCAATGACGAGCGAGCAAGTTGCGGCGTCCGTTCAAAGCGGGCAGATCGGCGCCAACGCCTACGTGGCGGGTGGCCATCTCAGTGACTGGACTCCGATTGCTCAAGTTCCAGAACTGGCCTACCTGCTAGCTGGGGGACACGCGCCGGCCGCACCTGCGATGGCCCAACCGCAACCCGTGGCTGCGCCAGCTGCCGTCAATCCACCAGCGGAGTATGCCAACGTCGGTCAAGGCGCACCAATGGCGTATGCCAACGTCGGTCAAGGAGCAGCAGCAGCGTATGCCAACGTCGGTCAAGGCGCGCCGGCAGCGGTGGCCCAGGCCCAGGCCGCGCCAGGCCAAGGTCCCAGCGAGGAGAGCGGCGACTGGCTGAAGGAACGCATCAAAGGCGTCAAATCGATCGGTATTGGGATCCTGCTGTTGATCCTCAACTTCGCTACGATTTGGTTTTTGGAATCCTACTACCCAGTAATGGTGATCTTCGCGCTAGGTAGCTTTGGCTATGGCGGCTGGGTGATGGTCTTCGGCGACGAGTTCGATGACCGCACGATGCAGCTCGTGATGTGGAAACGGGTGGGCATGTGGGCGTGCGGGATCTTGGGCGGACTGGCTGGCCTCGCCCTGAGCGGGTTCTTGAGCGCCGGCTGACAGCCCCGCTGCTGGTTTGGTCTCCTACTCCCTAGAGCAAGCGCTGAATGCACGCGATCAAGCGCTGAGCGGCTTGATCCACTTCGCCTTTAGTGGTCATCCGTCCCAGCGAAACACGCAGAGCACCGCGTTCGACGTTGGGCACCCCCATCGCCCGCAGCACGTGCGAGCCTTGAGCTTTGCCAGAGCTGCAGGCAGCCCCACCCGAAATCGCGACGCCCGAAACGCCGTGCACGACCGAATCTGCACGCACTCCGTCGATCGAAAAGTTGAGGTTGCAGCCCACTCGTTGCTGCAGCGAACCGTTGACGCGAAGTCCGGGTAGGGCTGTTTCTAGCGCGCTCAACAAGCGATCGCGCAACTCCGCCAATCTGACTTCTTCGTCGTCACTGGCCAACTTGGCGGCCGCACCAAAACCAACAATCCCGGGCACGTTCAGTGTGCCCGCGCGTCGGCCTCGTTCGTGCGCAGCGCCGTGCATCTGTCGAAACAGCGCAGGCGCCTGGGGGGACTGGCGCACGTAAAGCGCCCCAACTCCCTTCGGACCATACACCTTGTGAGCCGATAGCGACGCGAGATGGATCCCTGCATGGTGCAGCCCGAGCGGCACACGTCCAAGGGCCTGGGCAGCGTCCGTATGAAATACGACCCCCCGTTCGTTCGCCAGTTCAGCGATCTCCGAGATCGGCTGAATGGTGCCCACCTCGTTGTTGACGGCCATGATCGATATCAGCGCCGTGTCTGGACGGATTGCCGCGGCGACTTCGTCGACTGACACAATCCCGTCTGTACCAACGCCAACGCGGGTCACGTCCACACCCAAGCTCTCCAGGTAGCTACACGTCTCGAGCACACACGGGTGTTCAATTTGGGAAGTGATGATGTGCCGTCCGCCGGTTGCTTCGATCACGCCCCTCAGGGCGAGGTTGTTGCTCTCTGTTGCACCTGACGTGAATACGATTTCGTCGGGGCTGCGGGCCCCAACCAGATCCGCCAGTGCCAGGCGTGCATCATGAACAGCACTGGAAGCCGTCCAACCATAAGCATGATGGCTGCTGGAGGGGTTCCCAAAGTCCTGTGTAAAATACGGCAACATGGCTTGCAGCACGCGCGGATCAACGGGGGTCGACGCGTGATAATCCAGATAGATTGGTTTCATTCAAAGCCTCCAGCGAGATAATCTGAGACGCGCAGCAACCAGTAGGAGACGGTAAGTACCGGCTGCCGCGCGTCTCTCAACACCATCAAATGTTTCCTCCGACTCGAGTTCAGAAGCTGAGCGTGGCTGCGCCGTCCGCGATCAGAGCGTGCAGCGAAGCGGAGCCAGTGATCTCAACACCATCGATCAACGACTCCTGCGTGTAGCCGCGAACCTTTGCGCAGGGAGGGCAGGCCCAGACTTTGCCACCCTTGGCCATGAAGTCCTCAATCAACTCCTTGAGCGGCGGGTCCAGGGGGTTCATGCGTGCGAAGTCGACCGCGCCTTTGCGCACCAGATCTACGCCAGAGCTGACCAAAAACATGGTGACGTCTAGGCCCGCGGCGAGGCCGCCGTTGGCGATGGTCCAGGACACGGTGGCGCGCTCATCGTCCAGGCCACGGGAAGCAACGATTGCGAGTTTCTTTTTCTGATCTGCCATTGGAATTTCTCCTGTGAGTTGGTGCCGCTCGAAAGCGGCGTTGTTGTCTGACCCCACAGAAGATTCCGGAGCCGCATGAGAAGATTCGTGTGCAGATTCGTGTAAAGCCGGCGCGTCCTCGGCGTGGTCAACTATTGTCAATTAATTTCCAACACTTAGAGTCGGAACAAAAGCCGCAACCAGGCCTCGTCCGGGCCGACTCGGGCCTGTGACCCCCGCCGTCAGTCCGCACCATTCGACCCTCCACACGGCTGCGCCGCGCTCCGCCAACCCCGGGAATGTCTCGTTTTCGGAGACCCTGCAGGCCGGATCGAACCCGCAAGCGGATGGCCCAAAGCTGGACCAAGCGTTCGAACGTTGGTGGAAGTCCATTCCGCGACTCGAAGGCACGCTGAAAGACTGGCAAGCCAATCCCCACAATCGCGCCGACCGTGGCGGACGCACCAACTTCGGCATCACCGAACGCGCCTTCATGGGCTGCGCGGGCGCGGCGGGTTTGCCCAAGACCGCCGAAGCCTTTGAAGCGATGAGCGTCGACCAGGCCAAGCAGATCGCTAAAGCCATTTGGAAAACATCAGGAGTGCACCAAATCCGAGATCCCGCTGTCGCCACCGTCGTCGGGGATTGGTTTTGGGGAAGCAACACCGGCGCGTGGAAAGGGGTGAAAGAGGTGCTGTCATCCTTGGGCACGCAGGTGGGTGAAGGCCAAGGGCTGGACCCGCGCTCTTTGGAGGCATTGAACTCGCTTCCACCCGAGTTGTTAGTCGAGCGTATTTCGAACGCTCGGCATCAACATCACCAAGGCATCGTCGAAACCGACGCGACCCAACATGTCTTCCTCAGCGGGTGGCAAGCGCGGGTGGAGTTCATGCGCGCGTCAGCGCTCACGTTCGTACAGCAGAGCACACCGGAGCCGGAGCTCGAACGACATCCCCGGCGATTGATAATCCAGGGCTGACCTCAGCTCCAGGCTGTCCGCCGCGGGGTCCAGCTTCCGCAGGCAGATGGGATGGGGTGGCACGCGACGGGTCAACTCTTCGGCTTCTCCGCCCAGCAACGTCCGTAGCGGCCCGTTGCTGGGCGCCGACTGGTGTGGCTGGTCCCGCTACTGAAAAAGTGGCTGTCTCCTTGGCAACGAAGTCACCGAAAATCGGGCTTCAAACAGAAAACGCGCTCAAAGGCGCACGCAAAGGAGACAGCCATGCAGCATGTTGCAATCGATCTCGGGTCGAAGGAATCCCAAATCTGTGTTCGCGAGCCAGACGGGGCAATTGTCACGGAGCGCAAGCTCTCAAACCGCAGCATCCGGGGGGTGTTGCGCCGACAGCCTGCGAGTCGGGTAATTCTCGAAACTTGTGCCGAGGCCTTCAAGATTGCCGACTGGGCACTCGAGGCGGGTCACGAGGTCCGGGTCGTTCCGGCGACTCTGGTCAGGAGTCTTGGAGTGGGAGCACGCAGAATCAAGACCGATACACGCGACGCTCAGGTACTGAGCGAAGTTTCGTGTCGTATCGATTTGCCTT
>JBNLEN010000322.1:0-4665 GCA_050304975.1 Polyangiaceae bacterium | reverse complement strand
AGCGAGCTGTCCACGCTGGAACAGGATGAGCAACGCCTGCAGCAGCTGGTCAGATCGCTGCAGCAGGCACTGGCGGAAATTCCGCAGCATAGTGGTGACTACCAGTCGCTGCAGCAGCTCAATCTAGAGCACACGCTGTCGTCTTGGGCGATTGCGGCTTTAAAAGAGTCCGTTGAGTTGCTGACGGGCGTGTTTCTGGTGTCGATTCTGAGCGGTTTTCTCATGCTCGAGAGTTCGGTCTTTTCTGAGAAGGCCAGACGGGTGCAAGAGCTCACCGGGGTCGATATCGCGGGGCTGTTCAGTGGCCGTCTGCAGCTTCAACGCTACTTGGCAATCAAGACAGCCACGAGCGCGGCTACTGGCGTGCTCATCACCCTGACCTGTTTCGTCGCGGGCGTTCCCCACTTCGGCTTGTTGGGGTTGATCGCGTTCGTGCTCAACTACATTCCCACTGCGGGCAGCATCATCGCGGGAGTTCCAGCGGTCATCTTGGCGTTGTTGGTCAACGGCTGGACGGGCGCACTCTTGATTGGTGGCGGCTACCTGGCCGTCAATGTGGTGATCGGCAATATCTTGGAGCCGCGCTGGATGGGCAAGTCGTCGAATCTTTCGCCCGTTGCGGTGGTCTTCTCGATGTTGTTTTGGGGTTTCATTCTCGGACCGGTAGGAGCCTTGCTATCCGTTCCGCTGACCATGATGGTCCGCATTCTGGCTGAGGATTCCTTGCGCTACCGGTGGCTGGCGGTGCTGTTGGAGTCACCCCGCAACACTCAGCGGGTTTCTCGTGAAATTGGCGTGCTGCGCGACTCAGCTGTGGGTGACGCGGCCCTGAGTCATTCCACCCCAGTGAGCGACACGGGGCAGCCCAATGTTGGAGTAGCGCCGTAGCCAGAGACGCACGATTAGTCGGGTTTGGCGGTTGGCACGCTCCTCGCAATCTACTTGGCTTGATGCGGCTCATACTCGTCTGAGCGGCGCACTGTTACCAGAGGTGGCCTGCCACCTCGCTACGAGGAAAAAATCAGTATGTTGAAATGGGCTTTGATATTCTTTTTGGTCGCGGTTGTCGCGGCGATCTTTGGTTTCGGCGGAATTGCGGGGAGCGCCGCCCTGGTCGCCAAAGTGCTGTTCGCGGTGTTCTTGGTGCTTGCGTTGATCTCACTCATCCGCAACGCGACGTCTGGTGGTAGCACCGTTTAGCACCGTTTGGAGAGGCGCATGGCTTGGGACTGAACCCGTCAATGCTCTGGCCTGAGTCATTCAGCGACTCATGGGCAACTCGTGCGCAGCGAAGGCTCTTCGGGCCCGCTGCACGGAAGATGCCGCTTGAGCCAGTCGTTGCCCACGAAGGGCGCGACAGACGTTTTCCCGTCCGATAGCTCTATTCCGGCGCCGATGGGGCCAAGGGTAGCCAGAAACACCCCTCTGCGGCGCTCAGGAGCTCTGACGTACTCCCCCTGGAGATCGACCCGCTCGCTGTTCGCCTTGACGATCTTGATGTATGCACTGCCACTGCCCTGCGCTGACAGCTGTAGTTGAAGCCGGGTTTTGGGCATCGACAGCACTGGGACAATAGCGGCCGGCAGCTCCTGATCGACGCCCAACAGAATCAAAGGCAGTTCAGCGTTGGAGAGAGTGGCGTGGATGGTGGCATCCAGTTGCCACCCCTCCCATTGCAGTCGCGGGATCTGAAAGTGCGCCCACCAGCCTTTGACACTTTCGCCAGAGCGCCACACTGAAGCAGACGTGACCTTGAATGAGACGTTCTGGAGGGAGCCTCGAGTGAGGTCCGGCTGCGCGCTGAACGCCCCTTCGAGTTCGGTGGCGACGCTCAGCCGCGCACGGGGCGCCAGTGGCAAGTCGAACGTTACGGGTGACAGTGTCGCCCTGACTGTTCCTTGGAGACCGCCTTGGCGATTCCAGCTCGCGCTGAGTCTGGCGTCAACCGGCCCTTTGACGTTGAGCGCTCCTTCCGCAGGCAGAAGCGCCTGCAATGCTGCGGCATCGGGAATGGACACCTCGCGCACCTGTGCGGAGACATTGTCCGGCAGCGCGACCAGCTCAGACAGTCGATCTGTGGCGTGATTGGCAACCAAGTGGACCGACGCATGGGCTCGATTTTGGGGCTCACCCCGAGCGAAGCCAAACATGGGTTCCAGGTACGCGCTGTGAATTTCGTGTTGCGTAAACGGCGGCTGATTAGGAAGTCGCACCAACGACAGCTCATAGCTTGCGACGTGAGCGGTAGCGGATAGGGGCGATTGCAGATCCCTCACCTCTAGCGGCTCGGTGAGCACGTACTTCAGTTTCGGTTCTCCCCTCCAGCGGCCGCGATCGATTTCCATATTGACGTGCAATTGGCCCGCGCCCCCGCTTAGCTGCAAGCGGGGTAGCCAAACCTCCAAAAACTGCAGATCCAGCAGCGTGCCTTGCAGTTGGGCTTTCGTAGCTGCGAGCTGTTCGTGCAGTGCTTTGCCTGCGTACAGCTCGTGGGCTGGTGCTGACGCAACGAAATGAGCATCAAATTGGCCTAGTTTTCTCAGTCCACAGTCTTCGCTAGCGCACCAATGGCTGCCATCATCAAACAGGTCGCCTTCAGTGAGATCGAGCCGACTGGGACGCAGCTCCAGACGCTCGCCGGGGATCAGAGTGAACCCGCCGGAGATGGCGACGTCCCCCAAGTAGCGGTAGCGGTGAACCTTGACGGAACCGCCGCGGACATTGTGCACGTCAATGGCCACAGACCACCCCTCATCGCTGTCGGACTCATCGGTCTCGTGCTCGTCGGCCTCAGGGGCGTTCTGGATATCGGAGCGCGGCCACACGTGTACGTCTGCGTTCTCAGCGACGATATCAGATGCAGCGAAGTGTGTTCGCAGCAATGCAAGCAACGAGATGCGGGTACTCAGCTTGTCAAGTCGCAGTCGTAGGATGACGCTGCTGTCCTGGTAGTCGAGCTCGAGCCGGTCAGCCACGACCTGGCCAGGCCAAAATGACCAGGCTCCATGAGTTTGCACCCACAGACCCGGTTCCTCGGACAATCGCTCCTGGAGCCAACCACGCAGGGCAACGTTGACGATCACCAGATATGCGCCGTATGCCGCCAACAAACCGTACAACAGCAGGCGCCCGACATGGCGCTGTTTCGAAAAGCTCAATGCCGGTGCCCGCTGCGATGGCGGCTGCGTGTGCGTAGAAAGCTGGCCAACTCGGACGCTATCTGGCGGATACCGCAGCTTGCTGGTTACTCTTGCCAGAGTGGTCGACGATGATTTCTACGCGTCGGTTGTTGGCTCGGCCTTCCGGTGAGTCATTCTTGGCAATTGGTTCGGCTTCTCCTTTGCCAATGGCTCGGACATCAGCTGCCGGTAACCCGCGAGAGACCAGGTATCTTTTGACTGACTCCGCACGGTTTTTGGATAACTCTTGATTGTACTTCTCGGTGCCTCGGGAGTCAGTGTGGCCCTCGATCACGATCGACGGTGATTCATATCCTTCTAGCGCGTCGGCTACCGCGTCCAGGCGTTGTTGCGCCATCGGGAGCAGCTCCGCGGAGTCTGTCTTGAAGAGCACGCTTCCCGAGAGAGTGATTTCTAGGCGTTGCTTTTCCTCTCGGACGTTGGCCATCTCTTCCAGCATTTGACGAGCCTTTGCGGCGCGCTGCTCGGCTTGCTCCAACTTCGCCACATGTTCAGCGAGCTGTCGTTCTTTTTCTTGCAGGGCTGCTGACATTTGCGCCCCCTGCTGCTTCATCTGGGAGCGAACCTGCTCCAACTGTGCCTGCGCGTCTCTGAGGTTGTCGGCAAAGGCGCGTTTTGCTTCCGCCTCACGTTCCAGCTCAGTTTCGTAGGTGGATTGTGCGCGTTCCTGCTCGGTTCGCGCGACCGATGCGGCCGCGGTGGCATTCGCTTTTTCCACTTGGCGCAACGCTACGTACGCCAGATGCACCTCGCGCGGGGAGCCGGGCGAGTCTTGGTAGGCCTCTTCCGCACGAGCCAGCGTGCGCTGGGCTTCGCGCAGCTCAACGGGACTCACCTGGGCGGTCTGGCTTTGTTTGGCTTGGCTATAGGCATCCCGTGCGGTCTGTAGCTCACTACTGGGTTTCGTGGATGCGCAGGCTACGAGAGAGAAGGCGCCCAGCGCGACGAGAATTGTCTTGATGTTCTTCATTGTTCTTCCTTTCTGGTCTTGCCGGGCCTTCACTGAGCCCTCTCAGTACGCAGATCTTCGACCTTTGCCCAAGCCTGCTCGGCTTCGGACTGTTCAGCCTTTGTTTTGGCGAGTTGCAGCGCGAGCTCTGCGTCCGACTGGGCTCGGTCCAACATCAAGTCGGCCTCCCGCTCTTCACCTTGCTCTGCCAATTGTTTGGCTTTGACGATCTGTTCGTTGGCCAGCTCGATGTGAAGCGCGGCGTCCGGCTCGTCTTTGGCGCCGACTTCTTCGGCGCTTCGGATGGCTGCTTGTGCGTCCGCCAGCTTGGACTGGTTGAGCTGGGCTGAGCCGCACGCCAGCAGTGCCAGCGAAGCGGCAGGTACAATTAGATGACTGGTTAGTCGATTCACTTGATTCCTCCAGTGATTCGCCCTCGTGGGCCTGGGTTTCAATGCGTTCACCCGTGAGCAAGTGCGATCCCCGTGCCAACGCTGCAGAGCCGACGGAGTGGGG
>JBNLEN010000321.1:0-4755 GCA_050304975.1 Polyangiaceae bacterium | reverse complement strand
GCTGCCTGTTGCTGGGTTTTGGAGCTTTCGGAGTCCAGCTTGGCCCAGGCGTAGATCACTTGCAGCGGAACCCGCTCCTTGCCGACGACCGTGTTTGATTGGATCGTCGTTTGCGGGCGCACATCCACTTGGACGTGGGCGGTTCGCACTTCAGTCGTCCACAGAAACGGCGCTAGGTCACCGTGTTGGTCGCGACACCAAGCGTCGAGCTGGGCGTCTAGTTGGGCCAGAACTTGCGCTTCATCTTGCCCAGCGGCCATGAAGCGCTTGCGGCTGTGAGTGCGCGCCATGACGCGTCCCGTGAGCAGACCGCCGTGATCTTCGACCAGGTAGACTCTGAGCGAAGGTTTCATGCGTCAGCTCCTTGGCTCTGCTGCTCATCGAAGCTGGTGGGAGCCAGCTCGGCGCGCGTGGATACAACGCCGGCGCCCAACCACCAAAAATCTTCAAGCAGTTCAGACAGCTGCCGCACGCGTCGGCTGGCAACGTACGCGAAACGATAATCTTCGATGCTAGCCGTGGCGCGCTCAGCTGCCGGCGGATCAAAACGAACCGAGCGCACGACGGGTAGCAGGCTTTCGGGATTGTCAGGAGTTTGAGTGCTGCCTTCGAGTGCTTGCTCGAACGCCTGGTAGCTCGCGGCATGCTGCTCTTGATAGAGCTCGGGCGACTCACGTGTAGCCACCACCTGAACGCGGACAATTTCCGGGCCCGCCCCAGCCACCTGACGTAGGTGGCACCCGGTTTCCCCCGCCAGAAACGTGGCCACTCCCGGTCCAACCAAGCGCAGCGTGACTTGTCGCGGACGCTCGCAAAGCAATTTCTCCAAACCGGGGAGGGTGGCCGCCGTTTCGCAACGGCCATCGGCGAAACGCACCGCCGCCAGCTCCAGTTCACCGCGAGCCTTGCAGTACGCGAGCGACAACCATTCGAGCAGGCCCGGCGTGCCTTCGGAAAAGCGACGCCGTTCAAAATGTGCGGCCATGCGCACGAGATCGATCACCACGACGTGTTGAGCCGGCTCTTCTGCCCGCTGTAACAACCGGCTGACGAAGGCCACCTCAGCCAACTCGGAGAGCAAGCCCCGCTGCTTCAAGGACTCAGGTGGGTGACTGGGGCGCAGACGCTCGCGGGAACTGGGCTGATACGTCTGCTCTCCCAGCGCGGAGAAGTCTTCGCCGCGCATCAGCTCTCCGTGGGTGTACTTGCGCACTCGTTCCAATTTTTCGAGCCGCAGATCGTGAGCGATCCGCTCTTCGAATCCCGACTGCAACCGCTGCAGTTGATCGCGTAACCAGTCCAGGTTGTAGATCTGGTCTGCTCGGTCTTCGCCGAGACGGAAAGCCTGGAGCTCCTGACGCAGCTGCTCGGCCAAGCGCGCTATCTTGCCGTCCTCGAGCTCGCGGAGTCGCTGCAGAGCTGGCGGTACTTCTTTCAAGAGCTGCCCATGGTCTTTTTGCAGCAAACTCTCGTTGGCACTCGCTGACGAAGCTGGCGGAGCCTCCGCCAACGCTTCGGAGTACACCCGAATTTCACTGGCGCTAGCCTCGACCGAGGTTCCGAGTGGTGGGCGATGCGCGTACAGCCAAAGCAGTCGCATACTCGCCGACCTGTCGGCCACAATCGCTCGGGTCAGCAGATCACCAACATGGCGGTCAATGTAGCGCTTGATGGCGCGTGCCCCATACTTCGCGTCGTAGCCCTCTTCCACGATCAACGCGACCACCGCCTCCGAGAATTTGACGAAGATGTTGCGTTCAGCCAAGCCGGGGCGCCCAGCCAGGCGCGCCAATTCTTTGCGAGCGATTTCGTGCGCGGCCTGTCGACTCAGGGGCGAGAATGAAACCACGCGGTCGATGCGGTTGAACAACTCAGGCGGGAAGAACTCGCGCACCGCGCGGTCAACCCGATTGGCTTGCGCGGCGCGATCGTCCAAGAAGCCTTGCACCATTTGCTCAGAGCTGCCTAGGTTGCTGGTCATCACGATCACCGCATGGGAAAAGTCGGCGACATTCCCGGAGGCATCCGTCAGTCGTGCATCATCGAACAGCTGCAGCATCAGGTTCAGCACGGAGGGATGGGCTTTTTCGATCTCGTCCAAGAGCAGCACGCAAAACGGCTGGGCGCGTACCGCCGCCGTGAGCTGACCTTCGGGTTCAAAGCGATCGCCGATTAGGCGACTGCAGGCGTCCCCAGCGCTGTATTCGCCCATGTCAAACCGCAGTAGACGGCTGGCATCGCTGAACAGGTACTCTGCCAAGCACTTGGCCAGCTCTGTCTTTCCGGTACCCGTTGGACCAGTGAAAAGAAACACGCCATACGGACGCCCCGGGGCACACAGCCCGGCGCGCAAGTTCAAGATAAGATCGCAGGCGGCATCCAGAGCATCGGGCTGTCCTTTGATCTGCTGAGCGAGCTCGGCCCTGAGTACGTCGCGTTGCAACGGCGTGCCCGGGTTGAGCAAAGCAATTGGCAACCCAGTCTGCTTTGAGAAGTGTTCAATGGCTTGCTCGGGACCAATTGCTGATGTGCTGCCGGATTCGGCGGCATTGCGGGCCAGGGCCTTGAGCGGCAGCAGCGCTCGCCCAGGAAGCGCAGTCGCGCCGGAGAGTGAGTTGCTGAGGTCAACGATGGTTCGGAAGCACAGCGGATCGAACGCCACCTCGAGTTCGGCCTCGAGCTCTCGGGCTTCGTGCAACATCATGCCTAAGGTCTGACCCGGATCCGCCGACGGCACGACGACCCGCGCAAATGTAGAAGCTAGCGCAGGTGCATCTTGCTCCAGGATGCTGAGCTGCTCCGGAGTGCACTCGCCAATTACGATCAATTCACGCCGTGCCAGGGGGCCGCGGAAAAAATCCGCCAGCGCGCGTTCACTCTGAACGGTCCTGCCAATCGTCGCCCAGGCGTGCACGTCGTCTGCCCACAGAATGACGCGCCTCTTTTTGGCGTGCCGCAGCAGATCCACGCAGCGTTGCTCCCATTGTCCAACGTAGGACATACCAGCGATGATGTGCCGCCCCTGCACTCGCAACACATTGTGGGTCCGACTCAGATTGCGGTGCGCGGGGTAGTCGTCCGCGTCCAGTAGATCATGGACCGCCTGGTGAATGAGTGTGGTCTTGCCGCAGCCAGGTGGACCGACAACCAAGGTCGGAGCCTTGCTCGCGCCGCACAGCAGCTGTTGCATGCGTGCACGGAGTTTGTCGCGCTGCAAGCCAAGCGCCAAGCCACCGTCGGCGGCGCGGCTGGAATAGTTCTGCGCGACGCGCAGTAGGTCTGCGAGTTGTCCGCTGCTACCAGCCCCGAGCAGCTGAGGGCCGCGCTGCTTCTTGAGGAGGTCCAATAGGCTCGGAGTTGGCGCGCTAAAGCGTGCCGTGGTCAGCTTCTCGCGTCCGTCACTGCGCATTGAGTCAATTGGACTGTCGGGAGTGAGCACTCTGGAAAAAAGTCGCCGTGCCTGGCTCTCAAGATCACTTTCGGGATCCAGCTCAACCCAGTTTGTCGGCGCCATCGGATGATAGGCGATGCGCAGTAGGCGACCGCTGCCCGCGGGACGCGACTCCACGACGAGGGGGAAGACGCCAGCGACTCGTTTCTTTTCGCCGTCAGCTCTGACGGCGAATTCGATACGCACCCGCTGCAAATGCCGATCCGGGACAAACGCGAGGCGTGAAAACTCCTGGCTCGAAAGCTTCGGGATCTCTCGGCGCAGGCGCTCGATCAAGCGCTGGCGAGCTTTTCCCGGATCGCGCGAAAACGTTTGCCAATCGAACAGCCCGGGGCAAATCGGATGCAGGACGAAGATTTGGCCGACGGCGCGCTGGTACACGGTGACGGAAAACTGCATGTTCAGCCTTCGATGAAACCCCGCCCGAGGCGTGCTTGTTCTACGACCCAATCGAAGATCAGCTCAGTCCAGTGCTCGAAGAGGTCTTCAGCCTCGAGATCTTCGAAGAAGCGACCGTCTGCTTCGAACTTCTCGAGCTTGTCGCCGAACTCCAGCCGAATGGGTTGCTTGCGCCCAACGGCGCGCTGGATCCCGGCTTGTAGCGTCTCGCTCGTCCAGTCGTCGGGTTCGATCTCATAGCCGTTCTTGCCCAAGCGAACCCAGAGCTCACCGTGGGTATCATCAACTTGGTAGCGGAAGCGACCCACCGTAAAACACAGTGCTGCGCCTGCGCCGCGTCCTTTGACTCGCAAGATGACGCTGTCAAACGTGCGTTTGCGCTCTTCTTCGACGTAGGCTTTGAGGTAATCGCTTGCGGAACGAGGCGGTCCCCAGCGGCGCTGCTTGGCGTCGGGCCAGCCGTCTTGCTCGCTGCGCTCCCCATGATCGAGGTGGATCTGAACCTGCCACCCCAACTTCGCGATGTGCTGCAGCATAGGCAACATCAACCGGTGCAGTACGCGTTGCTCATCCAATTCATGGATCACCAAAACGATCTGATCTTCGCCGGAATGGTCGAGCAGCGTCTGTACCAGATTGTGCCTGAAGCTGCGGTAAGCGCTGTCAGCCTCCGATTGTAGCAGGTGGGGCTCGGAACCTTCGTACAGGGCGGCGATCGCCAAGCTCTCGATGTCTTCCAATTCGCGGCGTGCGGCTTCGAGCGGCGACAAGCTCGCTTCTACCCCGGCGATTTCTCGGCTGAGTTCAGCCACTTGTGCTGCGCGCATCTGCTGGCGTTTGTGAGAGCCACTGGTGAGTTGATTCAGCGAAGCGGTGGCTTCCAGCAAGCGCTCCTGCAATTCGGC
>JBNLEN010000320.1:0-4767 GCA_050304975.1 Polyangiaceae bacterium | reverse complement strand
TGCAGATCGATCCCGAAGACAACGCGCCGCTGCACGACGCAGCCTGGGCGTTCATCGAGACGGACCGCTTGCAGGAGGCGCTGAACTTGTTTCAAGAGCTGCTCCAGCGCGAGCCGGACTATCCAGGCGCGGACGCAGTGATGCACTACCTCAACTGCCGCGTGCACAATTCGGCGCAAGATCGGGACGCGCTGCTGCGCCTGCGCGAAACCCGATTCTGGGATGACACGGTGGTGGATCTGGCGGCGAAGTTGGATCCGGTTGAGCTCTACTACAACTACCTGCCGGGGTCCGCCGATGCGACGGCGGCTGGCGCGCGCCACGTGATCCGTGAGCTCGGCGCTGTTTTTCGCTGCTGCGGAGCCGGCGCGCAGATCGGCTACACCCTGCACAGTAACTACGTGGAGTCGCCCAGCGTCGGGCTGGCGCTGGATGTGGCTATCCGCTCGATGGGCGGCAGGGGGGCCGATATGCAGGTGGTTGCGGATGATGTACAGACTCCGGATCCCCGCGTCGACAAAGCTGGCGTGTCTTATCGTTTGTGGCAGTACGAAGGTTCCACGCCCAAGAAGGTGTATCCAGCTGCGGACGCGAACGTGCAGCGGGCGATCGCTCAACTGGCGTCGCAGTTGTATCGGTTTGACGTGTGGGAGCCTGCCGCGCGTCAGCTGGCCCAGCACTACAATGCTCAGTGGGTGCACGCGCTCTTGGCCGTGCTGACGGATCCGCCGCTGCCGCCTCAGGATAGCGACTTTGGTGGATTGATTTGGACTTATCGCTGTCAGATCGCCACCGCGCTGGTGATCAGCCATCTGGATCCCTGGCAAGATTCCGCTGTCGGTCGTTCGGCGATCTATTCGCTGATCTATGGTCCAACGGACTGGATCAGCGCGGCTGGGTTGATCGCTTTGGGTTTCCGCGCCAAAGCGGATCCGGCCATTCGCGCCGAGGCAGAGCAAGTGTTCGCCTGGATGCGCACCCAAGTTCCGGACAAAGGTTTCTGCGCTTGGGAGCTCCCGCTGATCGGCATCTGGTTGGGTGTGGGCCCGCACCAGCCGGCGGTCGAAGCAGACTTGAAGGCTTGGCAAGAGGAGTACGAAACCACCAGTCAGTTCAAGGGCGCGGCTCGCCTGCCTGAGCGACGTTACGGCGGGTTGACGCTGGCGGAGTACGCCGAATTCTGCTCCGAACGCGATCACATTTTGAGCGCCCAGGGTGCCGTGGGCACCGCCGTCGGCGTGGCTTTGGGCGGCGCGCCGCCTCCGCAGTTGGTGCAGTTGTGTCAACGGTTCGGGGTGCCGCTAGATCCCGGTCAGAACGCCGCTTATCCGTACATTGCCGAATGGCAAGAAGCCATCAGTGACAACCCGCAGCTCAGTCAAGAGTTCGCCGACCTGCAGCGCAACGTGCAGCTGCAGAAGCAAGGCGTCAGCGGTGAAGAGGTGGCCGCGCTCGACCAAATTCGCGAAGGCAACATGGACATGCATCTGCGCATGGCCCAACAGCAGCAAGCGCAGCGTGCCATGAACGAAGGCGACGGCGGCGATCCAGATCCGGTGGTGTTCCCCGGGCAGCCCGTGGCGCGTCTGAGCGACTACGTCGGTATCCTCAAAGGCATGCAGACCGGTGACATGATGGGCGCGCTCGGGCGCTACGGTTTGGACATGATGAGCTACGGCTCGGTGGCGACGGCGTGGGGCGCCAAGCTGGCCGCCGATCCGATGTTGAACGAGAAGTTCTCACGTATGATGTCGGGCTGATGACACCGGTCCGCCGACGGGGGCTGAGCAAGGTTTGCGTAGCTAAACGGGCTGCGCGCCAGCTTTGCCGATCACTCGTCTCGAAACTCCAGGAAAGCGTGTCTTTAGACGGCACGCTTTCTGCAGCATTTGGGATTGCTGTCTTGCATGCAGCGCTAGCTCTGGAGGTCGAGTATGAAATACCCAAAGGTCGCGGCTGATTTCATGAATCGCCAAGTGGACGCCATTCGCGCTGATAGCCCAGTGCTGGACGCGGTGCGGGTGTTGTTGCGACGCGGCTACTCCGGCGCGCCCATCGTCGATCAGCAGGGAAAGCTGGTGGGCATGCTCTCCGAGCACGATTGCGTCAAGGCGCTGCTCACAGTGTTGCGCGACGAAATGCCCGCCGGCAACGTCGAAAACTACATGACGCGCGAGGTGGCGCAGGTCAGTCCGGATGACAACGTGATTGACGTGGCGACTCGATTTGCGACCGGTGGTAATCGACGTTTTCCCGTGGTCGACAAAGCGGGCAAGTTGGTTGGGCTGATCTCTCGCCGCGACTTGATGCGAGCGTTGGACTCCGCGTTGGATCAAAGCGAGCGGATGAGCACCTACGATATCCTGCAGCAGCGGCGAGGCTGAGCTCGCTTTGCGCTTGCCGCGCGCGAGGGGTTTCGCAAAGCGCGTTTTTGTTGTGGATAGCTGACACGGCCCGCGACGACGCCTGTAAGCGGATGGTCCAAGTGCCCCGGGGGGCTACGCACTCAAGCGTGACGCAAACCGTCGAGGCACCCCAGTGCTCCAGGGGTTTACGCGTTCAGACGTGACGCAAATCGCCGAGGCACTCGCAGGCAGCGTTCGACGCGCCGCCGCGAGACCGCGTGAGGTCGGTGAAGCGTCCGATTTCGGTCACAATCGAGACATCAGGCGCTCTGATGTTGGTGAAATATCCGATTTTGCACCACGCGCTCGACCTCACGGGCGCTGTTAGAGCCGCCTGCAAAACCGCACCCCGCGGCGGACGCAAGCCGAAGCGGCAATGAACCCATAGAAATGTCGTCGATAGCTAACAAAAGCGCAGTTTGCGAACTGTGTCGCCACCGCGTTCGTCGCCAGCTGCCGCGCTCCCCCGTGCGCCGCCATTGCCAGGTGCCGCGCGCTCCCGCCGCTGGCCGCCGCCGCGCGGCGGCTTTGGGACGCGCGACGACTCGCCGCACTGCAGCGAGCGCTCAGCCGATGCCGCCTGCGCCGACAAGCTGACCAACGCGGTATGTTGGCGCAGCGTGCCACGCAGCACCAGGTCTCGCGCGCCAGCAGGTGCGGTCAACCGCACTTAGCGTGATCTGTCGTAGCTCGAAAAGCGGTTCACCGCCCGCTCTGAGGCTCCCCAGCGTCCGCAGAGCGGTTCATCCGCTCCAAAACGCCCATCTCCGGCATTCTGAGGTGCGGTTAACCGCTCAAGACGTTGCCGCTGCCAACTGATCAAGCGGTCAACCGCTTCACTTTTCGCCAAACTCGCGTCTTTTAGCGGTTAACCGCTCTTTGGACCCAGAATTCGAATAAGTGGGCGGATGATCCGCCATGCCAAGCCGGGGGGTAATTGGTTCCCGTGGCGCCTTCCCCCAGCGATGGGCTCCCAAGCCGGGCTGGCTGGCGGTTCTTTCTTAACGCACGAAGGATTTGTCAGGGTTGGCACCTTGGCACTGACCAAGGACGTCGGGCCGCAAGTGGACCCACCGATCGCTGCAGAAATGTGGGAATGCTCGCTCGTGAGGTTTCTCACCGACTGAATCGTTTTGGAACCTGCTGTTCCACCAGACACGTCACGGTGAGAGATGTCGGACTGAACACTCGCCCCGGCTGGGTTTCAACCAGCTGCCCTGCTATCGATGATAGCGGAAGCGAGGCCAGTTCGGCTTCGACGGGTGAGGAGAGACGCATCATGATTGGTTTTCGGGTTAGCCGCGCGATAGCAACGTTCGCGAAGTTGATTCTGCTCGTCGCCTGTAGCAACACGAAGGAACGCTCCAAGCGGGAGCTGCAGCTCGCCCAATCCTCTGCGTGTGTTGGCACGCCATGGAGCGCGATTGCGCTGCTTGCTTCACTGACTGTGTTCTTCCTTTTACCCCTGGGTTGCACCGAAGAGCAGGCCGACGAGAGATTAGACGTCGGCCAGGTCGGTGCCGCTCTCGAGACCAGTCTATCGGTGGCGATTCGGGTCGAGACGTTCGAGGCCAACATCATCAAGCCTCGGCTGAAGGTCACCAACACCGGTTCACAATCCCTCAGCAACTTCACCCTAGAGCTGTACTTCAAGGTCACCGAAGGGCGCGTGCCGGTTCTGGAGAACTACTACACTCCGGGGTCGACCGAAGAGATCGTGAACCTCAGCCAGGCAGCGGCTGGCTTGTACCGGCTCGAGTACCGGTACCTGGGCGTGACGCTGTCGCCCGGGGAAACCCTGCCAGACTCGGGCGGATCAACGGTCGGGCTCCGCTTCGCAGACTGGAGTCCGTGGGATCGCTCAGATGACTACTCGGTCGCAGGCGTTCCCCTCACATTCGTGTCCACCACCAAGGTGCCGGTCGTGGTCGGCGGCCAGGTGATTCATGGCACTCGGCCGCCGGAACTCAGCCTGTGTCAGCCTGGCGACCCGAGCCTCGACGACGGAAACCCGTGCACGGAGGACACGTGCGACCCATCACAGGGCATCCAGCACACTCCCCTACCTTCCGGAACCAGCTGCGCAGATGCGGACTTGTGCAACGGCGACGAAACTTGTGACGGAGCCGGAGCCTGTCAATCAGGGACACCGCCGGTAGTCGACGACGGCAACCCCTGCACAGCGGACAGTTGCGATCCGGTGACCGGCGTAGCCCACGATCCGGTGACCGCTGGAACCAGCTGCGCGGATGCAGATCTGTGCAACGGCGACGAAACTTGTGACGGAGCGGGAGTGTGTGCGGCGGGCACGCCGCCGGTTGTTGACGATGACAACCCATGTACAGCGGACAGCTGCGACCCG
>JBNLEN010000319.1:0-4819 GCA_050304975.1 Polyangiaceae bacterium | reverse complement strand
CTCGCCGGCGTGGTTGCCGATGCCTTCGGTTTATCCGCCGCAACAATCACCATCGCCGCGCTGACCTTTGCGTCGGGCGCGATCGTCGCGCTGCGCATGCGCGAGACGCTGAGGCGTCCGGCTGCCTCCACCCAGGTCGACGCACAAGCCACAGTCAACTAGCCTAGCGCCTGGGTTGACGATGAACGCATGGTTTGCAGATCTGACTGAGCACTGGCCGATCGATTGGGAAGATGATGAGCTGTCGCGAATGGGCGATCAGTTCGCTTCGCTAGCGGCGGCTTGGGCCGATGCCAGCGACGCGTCGCGCTTGTGGCTGTGCGTTCGCTACGCAGGCGATCTCGATGAACTATCCTGGGCGGTGGTGACCGCCGGGGCCTGCGTATCGCAACACTTGGAGGGTCTAACGGTCGAGGAGGCGATAGTGCAGGTCCAAGCCAGCCTGACAGCGGCACTCGCTCAACAGCGACCGCACCCGTTGGCTGCCGCGCACGAGTGGATTCAAGCCGGGCGGTGTCTGTTTGAGGCGTACGAGCACCTCGCTGCTGCCGGCAACTTGGTGAGCCGGTTTCCAAAGTCGGCTCAGTTGCCTGCGGGTGAACGTTGGGCCCCGGACGCCTTGGCACGTCCGCGCTCCAGCATTGCCAAACACTTGGTGTTCGCGTACCGCACAGCCCGAGGCGCCGCGTCCAACCTACGCATGGCCCGTGGTGGGCCGATGTCCAGCTGGGGCACCGACGTGGTCCGCCAGCGCCATCGCTACTCCCCCGAAACGAACCGCGTGGAGCCGCTGCGGACGCACGAAGCGCGGCGGGGATGACGAGTGATGCTTCAGGACACCACTCTGCACGTCGGAAGTACTCCAAGTTGAACGCAGCGAGTCCCGCTATCGCTGAATTGCGCATCGCATCGCTATCCTAATTTGCCGACTTACTCAACGGCTCTGCGCGGGGCTAACTCGGGGCCAACCCGGGGCAAACCCGACTACTGGAGACCGATCTGATGTGTAGGACAAGAGGCAGACGAATACTTGGTTATGCAATTTCAACAATGCTGCTAGCGGCAGCGGGCTGTTCGGGGGAGGCTGGACTTCCCCAAAACACCGACCAGAATGGCCCCATACAACCCGGACAAATCGACATCGTGGACGGGGTTGTGTACTACGAGGGCGACATTGTGCTGGGGACCGTCGACGAGTTCGGCGATGGTCGGCGGCTGCAGGGCGTCGGCAAGACCAACGTCAGCGAGGGCTTTAGTCCAGGCGTAGCCTGGCCCAACGGCCTTGTGCGGTGGCGCTTTGACGGGTTAACCCAAGCGGAGCTCGACGCCACAACGCAGGACGAAAAGTGGCGGCAAGCGGTTGCTGAGTGGAGCAACGTCTCGACGATTCGATTCGAGCAAATTCCAGAACCGCCCACGGGTAACTACATCACCGTCAAATGGAGCGACTCCACCGCCTGCGATTCACAGGTTGGCATGGTCACGACCACGAACGAGCAAGTGCTCAACATTGGCCGCGTCAACTCCGCAGGCGACGACAGCTGTCCGGTAGGGAGCGTGATGCACGAAATAGGTCACGCCTTGGGCTTGTTTCACGAGAACACAAGACCCGATCGCGGGCTGTTCGTGGACCAAGCTGGCGTGAGCGGAACCGCTTGGGACATTTTGGGGGACGGTACGTTCTCGCTGCTCAGCGACTACGACCTCGAGTCGATTATGCATCTGGGTGACGACCAGGCAGCTAGCGCCGGGGGAAGCCTGTCCTACGCCGGGACCTCGACGCCTGTAACCAGACAAAGGTTGTCGCCATCCTTCTACGATATCCAAAGCGTGCAAATCATGTACGCTGATCAGCTGTCGCCATTGACCAGCGTTGATCACCGCTTCTCCTCTAACAAACACGATGTCTTCTATCGGACCACGACGGGCACGGTGGGTCACCAGTACCTGTATACCAACAGGTGGAAAACCGGCTCCGACCGCGGATCACCCAACAGCGCACCGATTCGTGGAACTCCAGTCAGTGTGAGCCGCGACGGAACGACGATCGATATTATGGTGCTGGGCGATGACCGGCGCATGTACCACCAGCAGTACGACGGTGGCTGGAGCGGTTGGACCCGGATCGGAGGCAGTAACGATCGATTCATGGGGCAGCCTGATGCCGTTTCGCGAAGCTCGAACCGCATCAACCTGTTCGTACGAGGCGAAGATCGGAGTCTCAAGCATGCGTACTACAACGGCAGTTCGTGGTCGAGTTGGAGAAATCTCGGCAATCAGATCATCGGCACGCCGACCGTCGAGGCAATTGACGGCAATCACCTCGACGTGTTTGTGGTGGGATTGGACCACGACGTGTGGCGAAAGTCATGGGCATCAAACTCGGGCTGGGGTGATTGGGTCTCCATGGGCGGCATTGTCCGCGGTCGGGTTACCAGCTTGAAAGACGGTGACCGAATCCATCTATTCGTCAAAGGCACTGACGGCAAGGCGTTCCATAAGGCCTACTACCCGCTCACCGGGGAGACCAGCAACCCGAGTTGGCAACCCATTACCAACTTCTCCTTAGTCGGTAATCCTATCCCCGCTCATAGCCTTTCCGGAGATGTGTCGGTGTTGGTAACTTCAACGGCCGATAGGACCACACACATGGCGAACTTCAGCGGCGACAAACCCGGGCAGTTGACTTGGACGTCGCTGGGCAAGAACGCTGTGGGCAGCCATATCGGCGTGGACGATCAGCTCGAGCAGCGGTTTCACGTCATCCGCCGCGCGGCGACAAACAAGCTGAGGCGCCGCACGTATATCCAAGACCTTCAGGGAACGTGGCAATCGTGGTCGAACCTGAACGCAACGGTCAGTTGGTAGGATCTGCCCGCCGATTGTCTGTGGGGAGTTGGGAGCGCTAGCTCACAAGGCCTGGCCGCGGCTGTCTAGAAAGCCGCGGCCGCCATCCGCTCCGCGACATTCATGGGCCTGATGGCACGCACGAAGCGCGCCGCGGGGGTGACGAGTGGGGCAGACGGGCAACTGGTGCAAGGCAGATCGCCACGACTCCGTTCGTGCCAGTCACCGTCTCGCGCAGGCCTTGCTGATTGGGTTGCAATCGAAGTTGTGGCAGCAATCCGAATCGCTCTCACAGGGGGCCTTTGCCGCACCGCAACATCGTGACACATCGGCCTGACATGCATGATGCGCGGGGCAGGGGTGTTTCGCGTCACACTGTGGAGGCATCGTGTACAGTGAGGGGTCAACACCTGAGCGGGCGTTGTTGAAGGAGTCCCGGTTCGCTGCGATTTGCTCAGCGCGAGTAATCACGACCGGATTGTAAGGATGGCCAGAAAAGCGGCCCAGGGTAACGCGAACCTTGACGGCGCCCGAGTGAGAACCCTCGGCGGTGATCTTGCCTAGCTCTGTCTGGACGACAGTGGATGCCGAGGAGTGGAAGTCGGCTCCGTCACGACGAAAAGCCCACATACCGCCGCTGGATTGCTCTCCGGCTTGGCCATCAATGACAGTCTCCTCGCCGGATGCATCCACAAAGTAGAGAACGATGAAGAGCCCAAGGAACGCCACAGCGGACTTGGCCAAGCGGCGCATGACCTGGCTCGCTGGAGGCTGGCCCGCGCTTGCACAACCTTACTCACGGTTGGGTAGGCGGACAGATGTCAAACGTTCTCATCTCGCCCAATGACCCCACGTTCTTCTTGCATCACGTTGATTACGCTGGATCGCCGTTGTTGTCGGTCTCGAATGCCTGCGTAGAGAACTTGTTCAGGAATCCCAAGTAGGTTCCGCCCGCGGTCTCTACGATGGTGCCGCCGTCTTGCCAAATGCCGTTCGCGGGGCCCCAGGGCGAGTTGAGAGGGTCACCTTGGTTCTGGTGAATATTGTGCATGCCCTTGTCCGTGGGGGAGTTGGTGTACGGCTCTCCAAATATGAAGATGCGCTGGGCCTGATCGAGTATTGGTTCCAGTTCATCAAGTGCATCTGCTCCGACGCCGCTCGTCCAAGAATGAGGGCCGTAGGTCGGCATGAACGTTGGTGTGATCCCGAGCAGCTGAAGGAGCGCGTAGATGCAGCCCCCTTTCCAGTAGTGCCTCCGGATGTAGTCCAACGCGCCCGAGTTGGGAGTGCTCGCCAGGGCATGATAGCCATTCGCGAGTGCCGGCACTGGTCCCATCTCCGCTGGCAGGATCGTTGGGGTTCTCCACTGAACGCCCACGTTTGATGCCTTCGAGTCCACATCTATCGCGCAGTTGTAAACAGTACCGGCGGCGAGCACCTTCACGTGACCGTGATAGTACTTCCCAAAGTCATCCGGATCGTCGCGGTGGTAGCTCTGGACGGTGCCGATCACGACGCCATAGGATTCGAGGGCCATGCGAGGCAGCCTACGGTGGCGAGGGAGCAGGAGGCAACCTTAACGAGTAGCTATTGCTGACGCAGCACATCGTGTTTTTGAGCAAAGCTGCGGTTCGAGCGCGCTAGGGGCTCAGCTCCACGGATCCCCAAGGTGATTTGACCTCGAGCACGTTTCCTTGGGGGCACTCCTTCAGCCCTGCAACGACCATTGGCCTGCCGATGTGGCGCTCGGCTATCAGGCTTCTCCGCTTAGCTAGCGGTCAAAGTATTCACACGCAACCGGACCCAGTATCCCGGTGATCGGCTCAACGTCGTCCGGGCTTTCCAGTTGATTGGTGGCAACAACCAGCGCTTCGAGAAAGCCGGTGGCGATCACGTCCTTGGTCTCGCGGTCACCGCCAGTCAACGCCGCTTCAAGACACTCCTTGATTCGGGCTGCATCGCCTGCCGCTAG
>JBNLEN010000318.1:0-4904 GCA_050304975.1 Polyangiaceae bacterium | reverse complement strand
GCTGCTGTTGTGCCCGCAGCAATTGCCCCACTTTCGCGGACTCGGCGAGGCGCTGCGCACCGCCAGCGCCACCAGGTAGGACCAATACGTCCGCCGGGGCCTGATGCTCGTCGAGGGCCACATCCGGCAGCAGTCGTACGTTGCGGCTGCACGTCACGGCGGCCAGCCCGTCGAGCCCGGCGAGGGTCACTTGAATGCCCGCTCGACGCAAAACGTCGACCGCGATCGTGACTTCCATCTCTTCAGCCCCGGGGGCCAGCAGCACCAGCGCCGTTTTCGCAGACATGCTCGTGGTTTTAAGCCCTGAACGGATGATTTACCACTTCCCCAGAGCATTTTCCTTTGCTACCCGGGTCCTCCGGAGAACGTCATGGCTGATCAACAATTGGATCTCGCGGCGCTGCGCTCGGAAGAGGCGGCGCTCAAAAAGAAGTACGCAGAATTTGAGGCCGCTGGGCTCTCGCTGGACATGACGCGCGGCAAGCCCTGCGCTGAGCAGCTGGATCTCTCGTTGGACATGCTGACGATCCTCAGCAAGGACGACTACCGCGCCGCAGACGGCACGGACTGCCGCAACTACGGCGGCATTGACGGCCTGCCCGAAGCCAAGCAGCTATTCGCTGAATATCTCGAGGTCGATCCCAAAGAGGTGATCATCGGCGGCAACTCCAGCTTGACCTTGATGCATGACACCATGACTCGCGCCATGACCCATGGCGTGCCCGGTGGCAGCAGCTCTTGGATGGCTCAGGCGCAAGCCAAGGGCGGCAAGGTCAAGTTTCTTTGCCCGGCACCCGGCTATGATCGTCACTTCTCCGTGTGTGAGCACCTCGGCATCGAGATGATCACGGTTGAGATGAACGAGGACGGCCCCGACATGGACGCGATTGAGCGTTTGGCGGCCGAAGACGAGCTGATTAAAGGCATCTGGATCGTGCCCAAGTACGGTAATCCGACCGGCATCACCGTGTCCGACGCCGTGGTGGACCGGCTCGCCAAGATGAAGTGCGCAGCCCCAGACTTTCGCATCTATTGGGACAACGCCTACTCTGCGCACCACCTGACGGACACGCCGCCCAAATTGAAGAACTTGCTGGCGGCTTGCCAAGCCGCGGGCAATGCGGACCGTGCGTTCATCTTCGCGTCGACTTCGAAGATCACCTTCGCCGGCTCCGGCTTGTCCGCCTTCGGGGGCAGCGCCGCCAACGTGGCTTGGTACAAGAGCCACCTGTCGATGCAGACCATCGGCCCTGACAAGATCAACCAGCTACGCCACGTGCGATTCTTCAAGAACATGGCCGGGGTCGAAGCCCACATGAAGAAGCACGCCGCGTTGATCCATCCCAAGTTCAAGGCGGTCGAAGACGCGCTCAGCGCTCAGCTCAAGGGCGTGGCGACCTGGACTACGCCACAGGGAGGCTACTTCATCAGCGTGGACACGCCCGACGGTTGCGCCAAACGCACGGTAGAGCTCGCAAAAAAAGTGGGTGTTGCGTTGACCAGCGCCGGCGCGACCTTCCCCTACGGTAAAGATCCACGAGACCGCAACATTCGCGTGGCGCCGACATTGCCGTCGTTGCCCGCGATTGAGCAGGCGATGGACGTGTTTTGCACCTGCGTGAAGCTGGCCGCCCTCGAAAAAGCCGGGCAGTAGCAGGCCAGCGCGGGTCGTCGGGGGCGGCATGACGCCTCTTGGGGGCCCGCAATTCAAAAAAAGCGCGGCATTTCCCGAGAGCAGGCTGGGGAGCTAGAGCCGTGAGCCAGCGGCCGTTTGAGCCGAAGTTTTAACCAGGTGTGGCTTTTGTGGTGGTTTGCTAGGCTGCCGCCACATGAAGTCTTGGTGGGTCGTGGGGCTGTTGGCAGCGTCTGCGCTGGTCTGTTCAGCGTGTGGCGGAGCGCAACCGGAGGCGGAAGCTCCAGCGTCAGAGGTTGAGCCCGTGGCAGATAATCCTGCACCTGCGGAAGCAGGATCTTCTGAGCCGGAGGGCTCGCCTTCTGAATCTATGGAGGCGGCGGAGCCAGCGCCTGCGGACGCCAAGGCCGAGCCCGACTCGGGGCCGCCTGAAGTGCGCAATGTCACCTACCGCGTGACGGATCAGGGCCTCTTGGTCGAGGTGGCCGGCGTGCGCTTCAAACCGATGGCCAAGGCCGTCAAGAACAGCAAGGGCGGCTACGAGGTGGAGCTGACGGTCATGGCTGAGTCAATGGATGACGATTCGCATGTGCTGCTCAGTCCGGAGAACGGACCGTTGGCGTTCGCCGCGACGATCTACAACAAGAACGGCTCCGAGCAGGCGCATCATGGCGATACGCGCGAAGGGGGGGAACAAGAGTTCATCATTCCCGGCGCCGCGATCAAACTGCAGCGCTCATGGCCTTCGGGTAGCGTCAAAGGACCACTGTGGTGGGGCCAAAAGTTGAAGCTTTACGTCGGTTTGTGGGGGCTCGGTGCCGGCGCAGACAGTGAACGCAAGGATGCCGGGCGTACGCGTCCAGTTCGCAAGTTATTCGTGGTCGAAATGACAGCGGGTGCCAAACCCAAAGCCATCATCACTCCGCCGGACGTCGAAGCCGGCAACTAACCAACGGGAGATCCCAACGTGAGAACAACGACTATTTCGGGCAAGCAGTCCACTCTAACGAGTTGGTTCGCCATGCTGAGCATCGGCGGTGCGATTGTGCTCGGGGCGTGCAGCAAAGACGAAGAGCCTGCGGACACCGCGGCGACTGCAACCGCTGCCGTAGAAGAGCCGAAGCCAGAAGAAAAGGCTGACGAAGAAGCCAAGGCCGAAGAAAAGGATGAGGCCAAGGAAGACGAAGCCGAAGAAAAGGACGAGGACGGCAAGGCAGAGGCCGCTGACGCCAAGGACGAAGCCAAGGCCGAAGAAGGGGCCGAGGAGGACAAGAAGGCGGAAGCTCCGAAGAGCGACACCAAGGCCACGCCCAAGGACGACAAGAAAGAAGAGGCTGGCTACACCGGCCCTAAACCGTGCAAGAAGACCAAGTTCGCGTTTGGCTCCGTTAAAAGCGCCTGCAACAAGGGTGGCCAAGACGCAGCCAAGTCGCTGATGAAAACCTACACGAAAAAGGGCAAAGACAAGGGCTTCAAATGGAAGTGTTCCACTTGCCATAGCGATACGAAGAGCTATGCCAATAAGCCCAACGCCGTCTCAGAGCTGAAGAAGATCTTCTGAGCAGCGCAGCTGTTTTCAGGCCGCAGCTGGGCCAAAGAAAACGGGGCGAAAGCAGATTGAAGCTCAACGTTACCAACCATGACCGCGACAGTGCTGATTACACCTACGTGTATCCGGTGGTGTCGCGGCGCGCGCGGGGCGTTTCTGTCGGCCTCAATCTGAACCCGAACAACGCGTGCAACTTCCGCTGCATCTACTGCCAAGTCCCCGGCTTGCAGTGGGGCAAAGGTCCAGAGATTGACCTGGATCAGTTCGAGCGGGAGTTGCGCGGCATGCTCGAGCAAGTCTTGCACGGGGACTTCATGGCTGAGCGCGTGCCAGAAGGTAACCGTCGCCTGAATGATCTGGCGTTTTCCGGCAACGGTGAGCCGACGAGCAGCCCCCAATTCGCGGAGTGTGTGGAGATCGCCGGCAAGCTGATGGCGGAGTTTGGCTTGCTGGGTGAAGCTGGCGTCAAGCTGGTGTTGATCACCAACGGTACTCTGACGGATCGTCCCAACGTCGAGGCGGCGCTTTCGCGTATGAAGGATCTGAACGGAGAAATTTGGTTCAAGTTGGACAGCGGCACTCAAGAGGGCGCGCAGCGGATCAACCAAAACAACGCGCCCATGGCCGCTCGCCTGAAGCGCCTGACGCGCGTGGCAGAGCTGTGCCCGACGTGGGTGCAAACCTGCCTGTTCAAATTGGATGATCGTGAGCCGTCCGCAGAAGAGCAGCGCGAGTATCTCTCGGCACTCGAGACGGTGCTGAAGGCTGGGGCGCCACCGCGCGGAGTGTTGCTCTACGGGTTGGCGCGCCCGTCGATGCAGCCGGAGGCGCCGCGGCTATCGAAACTGAGTGAAGCCTGGCTTGCAGACTTTGCCGAGCGGATTCGACAGCTCGGGCTGGAAGTGAGAGTATCGGCATAGGACGTAGAAGAGGCTTGCCCAATGCCGGATTCACGCACCCATCGCGGACCCCATCCCCAAGACCAAGAGCTGTTTGCTGAAAAGCACCACGCGGCGTTGCGGGCTGCGACGAGTGAGCTCAGCTGGCTGCTGACGCGTGGCTACAAGACCACCTCAGCGCTCAAGCTGGTGGGTGACCGGCATGCGCTGAGCGTGCGCCAGCGGGAAGCGGTGGCGCGCAGCGCCTGCCCCGATGACGCATTGGACTACCGCGCTGCCCATCTGACCACGGCAGATTCAGTGTCCGAGTTGTGGATTGATGGGTTCAACGTGCTGATGTCGGTGGAAGTTGCGCTGGGGGGCGGCGTGATATTGCACGGCCGGGACGGCTGCTACCGTGATGTGGCCAGCGTACACGGCACCTACCGCAAAGTGGAAGAAACGCCTGCCGCGGTGGATGCCGTCCTGAGTGAACTCGAGCAAACCGAATGGAAGCAGCTACGGCTGCTGCTGGACGCTCCGGTGTCCAACAGCGGGCGTCTAGCAGAGTTGATCCGTGAGCGCACGCCACCACACCTGCCGCTCGAAGTGGAGCTCTATCCGAATGTGGACACGGTGCTCAAACAATGCGGCGCACCCGTCGCCAGTGCTGACAGCGCAGTTTTGGACGCCGCTGATAGCTGGGTCAACCTGGCGAAGGTGACGATCCGCGCGGCCGTACCGGGCGCGTGGGTGGTGCGCATGGTGTGAGCGGCACCGACTGACTTCCGATGCTTTGCGACGGGCTGAGCCCACAACGCTCCCACTTTCGTCTGTTTAGATC
>JBNLEN010000317.1:0-4907 GCA_050304975.1 Polyangiaceae bacterium | reverse complement strand
CACCAGTTCAACTTGGATTTTCCGGAAAACGGCTCAACCGCGGGGGCGCCAGGCCTGCAGGAAACAATCGCCGAATGCCGTGAGTCCTCGCTCTGCGAGAGCGTGGGTTGCCCGAGCCCGTAGGCGGCACTTCCACATCCTATTTCACCAACCTCTCACGAGCTTCTGTGGTCAGAGCTTCAGCCGTCGAGCTTTTGTCGGCATCTGCCGAGCTCTAGCGCGGCCCGTACTGCAAAGAAGTAACAGAGCATCACGCCGCCCCACTTGGCGAGCGCGATGCTGACCCACTTGAGATCCATGCCGCTGCGAAACGGGTCGTCCCCGGCAAGCGCCAGGACCACCCCCACCACCGTTAGCACCGCGATACGTCGCTGCGCGCGTTTCGCGCTCGCCTCCACTTGCCCATCCTTCATGCGCTGAGCATCGCGCGGAATCTGGGACGCGCAAGCTAGTTCTGCAGCCAAAGCAGCCGTAGCGCTCGCGCCTAGCGACGGGGGCGCGGTGGCGAGGCAGTTCGCAAACTGCGCTTTTGTTAGCTATCGACGACATTTCTATGGGTTCATTGCCGCTTCGGTTTGCGTCCGCCGGGGTGCGGTTTTGCAGGCGGCTTTCAACAAGAGGACAAGCTTGTGGGACCAGACTTGTGGTCTGGGACACGCTTGTGCTCTGGGACAACGTCGGTGCGGGCATGCGGGGCGATGTGTGGTCGCAAACATGGTGCAAGAGCGGACATTTCACCGATCTCACGCGGCGGCGGTGGGTCGCACGCGGGGGTGCCTCGGTGGTTTACGTCGCGTTTGAACGCGCAAACTCTTGGGGCATTGGGACCAGAGCCCATCGCCTTGCGGGCGGCGTCACGAACGGTGTCAGCTATGCATAACAAGAGGCCTTGCCCCAACTGGGCGCCGGCAGGTATGCCAGCGTTATGAAGACGCTCGAACAGTTGATCGGTAGCTCCTCGGCTCCCGACTACTACCGCGAGGAGCTGAAAGAGCTCGACTCGCAGCAACAAGCACGGCTGCAAACGCTGGCGGCTGAGCTGGAGCAGGCGGGGGCGGCCGAGCCCCTCGAGTGGGCATACAGCGAGGTCACGGAGAACATCGCACAGACGGCCCGCTTCTTCGCGCTGCGGGATTTATGCGCTGCGGCGCGCAGCGTGAAGGAAGTGCTGGATTGCTGCGATGCAGACGACGCCAGTGCGCTGTACGACGAGCTACTGGAGGCGGGTGCGGACGCTGCGTCCCTTGATCGCTTGCTGCTCGCGATCGCCAAGAGCACTGTCTGGCATTGTCTGACGACAATCGATGAAGGCGGCAGCGACCAGGATGCACCGGTGGGCTGGGCCCTGGCTGAGACGGATGCACAAGGCGAGCTCACCGGGAGGCTGGTGGGCGGCCTGCATGAAAACGCGCAGGGCGATGAGTTTCTCGGTGAGTTCGCAGACTGAAGTTCTGCCCGGCTGAAGACCTTGCTGGCCGCGTGACTCGATCCCTTTGTTATTGAGGAGCGCCGAGAGGAAGTTGTTCGAGGATGACGCTGGCGCAGCGGCGAGGCAGTTCGCAAACTGCGCTTTTGTTAGCTATCGACGACATTTCTATGGGTTCATTGCCGCTTCGGTTTGCGTCCGCCGCTCCTGACCGTTGACGCGTACGGTGTTGCGCTCTTCAGTATCACTCGCCCGAGGGTTTGCTCTTGTTCCAGAGCGAACCCATCAAACCGTCAATCGCCCCTCGGATGTTGTGTTTGACCTCGGGGTTGCACTCCACTGTCATACTAGAGCGCACCGATTGGACCGAAGGACTCAAGCTGGTCGTGTAGGGGCGATCCACTTCATAGGTGGCGAGGTTGCCATCTTCTATGGCACTGCCGAGTATCGCCGTGTCGGGGATGCTGGCATCATTCGGGTCGCCCATGTTCTCCTCATCCGCGCCGGACTTGATAGGAGGCGTCAGATCTTCGGGATCCGGAGGGTTGGCTTTGGTGCTGCCAGAGCCGTCCGGTATCTCCGGCTTGGGATCCTTACAGGCATTGCGCATCGCCCACTGCCAGGCGCCTTGACGTGCCAGCTGGCTAGCGTGCTGTTTGGCCTGATAGTGGTTGAGCACCAGCCAGCACAGCTGCCACAAGAAGACCAAGAAGACGATGACGATGACGGCCTCCACCATCGCAGCGCCCCTGGCCCTCCGGCGCGCCATGGTGTTTGTCCGCCCCATTTCTCTCATCACCAGCCTCAATGGATCACTTGGTAGCGGTTGATGGGTAGCTGGGCATTGCTGCTGACGCACTCGCCATAACACTTGGAGTTCACGGGCTCATCCGAGATGCGGCAGTCCACATAGCAGTCCGCCATGACCTGAAGAAGCTCTATGCCCGCTTTTTGGAGCACGTCTAGATTGTCCCCTAGCTGAACGATCTCTACCGCCTTCAGCAGCTCCGCCGCCTTGTCGTTGATGTGGAAACGACGGAGCCGAGCCTGCCATTTGAAGTTCCAGAGGCTCAGCTCATTCCAGTTGTTCTCGCTGTAGTAGTACTCCGCCTGGGCGAATCCGAAGCGGTAGACCTCGTGGCGCATCGGCAGGTCCGAGTCTTCTTTGCCCGGCGCAGCGACTCCGACCCCCTGACGGGCATGTAGGGGCAGCTCTTTGCCACGCACCACGGAACGGATCTGGAAGGTGTCTTCCCCGGCGTGCTTAAGGCCACAGAACAGCTTCTTGGGGCTCTCGCATATTTTGGAGCAACCAGAGCTGCCGCTCTTGCTTGCGCCACTCTTCTTCTTCTTCTCGGCCTTCTTCTTGTTGAGCTCTTCCTTGACCTTCTGGTGCTCAGCTTTTTCGCAAGCGCCCTGGTCGTAGGTCCACTCACGCACCTTCTCAATTCGCAAACCGCGGTCGTCGTAGATCTTGTCGTCACGTTCATAGGGTATGCCGTTCTCATCAGCCCTGTCGCACCTGCCGGGATTGTCCCAGCACCAGTAGATGCCCGCTGAGTCGTTTGGACGATAGGCCTCCCCCTTGTACTGGTCGTTGGGTTTGCCATCCTTGGTCTTAGGGCAAGTGTCGGGCACCTGCGCGTTGCGGGCACCGAAAGAGTCGCAGCGATGATCGTACGGCGGGTCTTTGGCGACAGCGCTGCAGTGTTCGAGCGTATTCTTGTGCCCGCTTTCGGTCTTCTCTTCCCCTACCTCTTTACCGGTGGTCTTGTTGACCTCCCGGTAGGTGTATTCAAAGCTGTCGCCCTTGGACTGGCATGGCTTGGATTTACCTTCACACGCCTCCTTGATGGGCTTGTCAAATAGTCCACCTTCGGAGATGTCAAACTCCTTGGGCTCCTCAAACTTGGGGCTGTTGCCGCACTGGTTCTTGTAGCAGACGCACCTGCCACGATACTTGTGCGCTTCCCAGCCCAACGTGTCCGTCCCTTTGGCAAGGATCCCCCCTGCGACTTTGGAAAAACCGCCGAGGTAGTCCTGCATGATGTCACCCATGAACTTCTGGGTGCGACCAGTGTAGCCCTTCGTGTCTTCCTCAATGGGCAGGCCGTACATGAAGCCGCCAGGGTCCTTGCGGGGGATTAGGCCATCCATGACGATCAGCCCTTCGCCACCTTGCACGCCTCCGTTGTAGGCGTTCTTGTCTTTGAATTTTCGCGCCAGCTGCACCACCTTTGCTTCCGCGATGTACGGAAAGGCGATGGATAGCCCCCGC
Organism: Polyangiaceae bacterium; assembly: GCA_050304975.1. Taxonomy (GTDB): domain Bacteria; phylum Myxococcota_A; class Polyangia; order Polyangiales; family Polyangiaceae; genus SZUA-265. The sequence goes on along the minus strand of JBNLEN010000317.1, from coordinate 1,203 downwards.
GTCGTCTTGTTCATCAGCGGAAGCAGCTTGGCGTAGACCCTTTGGTCCAGCTTGTCTGCAGCGCTCTCCACGAGTTCACCCGTCGTCTTTGCGAAGATCTTGCACGGCTCGCCAAATGCGGCCGTGTAGGGGATCTTGGCCAGCACAGCGCAGATGATTTCGATACCGAACAGCACGGTTTCGAGCGCACGCAAGATGACCAAGACCGCCATCAGCGCGGTCATCAGCAGGTTCATCGCCACGATGACGTGCATGCCTTTGGCGTGCCAAACCGCTCCGCTGAACGCCAGAGAATCAGCAGAGTCTTGCAGGCTTTCGCGATACAGCATCGCGTTGCCCACGCCGATGATGTACCACAGAAATCCGCACGCCACGCCACACATGAGGACACCGATGATCAGCATCGCCCCGCTTTGATCTCGGAGCAGGTCAGCCCGCCCGGAAGTGCCTTCTGCATCTGCCGGAGTCATGTTCGAGGTGGCTTCCTGCATCATCCTTAGCGCCTTCCCAGTTGGGAATTTCTCGCCGGCGCACCACGGATCCTCCTGGCCCACAATTCTGGGAGCCAGTGACTTTTTGGTCATGCCTCAACTGAACGCCACGGGCGCAGTTTCACTGAAACTTCGGCGCAATCCTGCGAACTTCCAGCACAAGGTGGGCTGGTCGTGCGCTCATTGCTAGCGTCAAAAGCTCGGGATCCACGTGGGGATTGAGTTGCCAGCCTCGGCTTCTGACCCGCTGTCTGCGCCAGCCTGCTGATCACCTCCGACACCCGGCGCGCCGGGAGCGTCGGGATCTGTATCGGCACACCCGGTTGCGCTCGCGAGCCCAACACCGATGAGTGCTCCTCCAAGCCAAGCCCATGAGAGTCCCGAATGTTGATCTGGTCGCATGCTTCTCCTCACTGCGGCTGCAACATCCCGCAATCCAGCCAAGGGAACAAGCCGCTTCGCTGCGCAAAACCACAGAGGAGAGGAACACGACGCCGACGACGCCTGATCCGCTGGCAGCGTTGTCCGCGACAGCCAGGCATTGGCCAGGCGCCGGTGCATGGTACTTATGGTCCAATGGGCGCTATTGCACGGCGACTCGTCATGAGCGCCTGGTCGCGAAGCTTGGGGATCGCCCGCGATGCAGAGCCGAAAAAGAAGCGCCGGTCATTGATTGACGTTGTAGTAGATTCTGATCCTCTGCCCGCCGTTC
>JBNLEN010000316.1:0-4953 GCA_050304975.1 Polyangiaceae bacterium | reverse complement strand
TCAGGACTTTGACTGGGGCACGCCCGGCGAGGGGGGGCGTGACTACTTGGTATCCCAGCTGGGGCCCTCATCCAGTCGTCTGCTCGTGAGCGTCGCCCAACAGATGGGCGTCGAAATCGATCAAATTGGCAATCACACTGAGGTCACGCTGCCTGGCAATTCCGACCCAGTTCCACTGACGGGACCGCTGGAGCGATTGCTCTAATTCTTCTTCACTCCGGTACCTCATGGACACCTGGGCTCTCTAGAGTGAAACGCTCAGCCGCGATCATTGCGCCGTCAGCCACTTCGGGCCTGCGAGGTCTTTTTCATACGCGGCTTGTGTGGGAAAGCCTCGGCCCTTCATTTCGTCGAAGCACGGCGAGTACTCAATGCCTTCGCTATCGGCGTCCAACTCGCAAACCACATCCAGCATCCCCGCCATCCATCGAGCTGGTGGCGGCTAGCGCTTGAATTACTCGATTCGCACTTCGAATCCTCATTCGGGGCCTTGTTTGTCCCACCACTCGGTGATGCCTGATGTACGACTCCCGCCCAGCAATCGCGGGGGCTGCCGCCGCGGTGGAAATTCGGCACGGTATTCCCGAACGACTTCCGGTGTATGAGCCTCGATGCCCCGCAAAACGCGAGGAGACTCGAGGTCCGAGCCGTGTAGGGCAACGTGCTGGTGTAACAATATGCGCTGCGCGGCAAACGTAAATTGCGCCCTCGCTGCCCGGGAGCATCGTCCTTGAAGGCAATCCTATGCTCCAAATCGTGGTAGCGTCAGGCTCATGGAACACCGCCTGGCAGCAGCACTTTGGGGAGCTTGCTTGGCAGCGTGCAGTGGCGATCCAGTTGTGGGGATGACGCCTTCCAATGGACCAAAAGAGGCCGGGATGCCTGAATCGACGTCTACGGACGCGAGCGCGCCACTGAGTGGCAGTGGGGGGGCGGCGTCCGCCAGCGAAGACGGCGGGACCCCCGAAGAGGACGGCGCTGGTGCGGTGAGGGGTGGAATGAACGGGATGGCGGGAAGCGGAGGGAACGAAGCCCAAGGAGGCTTGGCGTCGGATGCTGGCACAGTCGGAGCCGACGGCGGCGAGCCTGGGGTTGATACCTGCGGCGAACTCGCTTGTCCGGACTTGGGTGAATGCTCCCTGGTCGAGGAGGGGGATGGTTGCCTGCGGATCTGTTCGTTCGATGGCACAGTTGGCGACATCACCAACGTCTACGCCATCAGAAGTGCTGAAGATTTGGCGCGTCTAGCACAGCTGTCGTGTCATGTCATCGAAGGCTCGTTGCGGATAGAAGGTAACGGCGTCGAGGATCTGTCGGGACTGGCAAGCATTCGAGAGATCTCTGGTTCGCTCCAGGTGCTCGGGTCGAACCTCACGTCGATCGAACTGCCGGCCCTGAAAGTCGTGGGCGGAACCAACATGCTGCTGGGAACGGAGGCGGTGACGTTCATCGCGCTGCCGGCCGTCACCGACGTTGAGCTTCCGTCGCTGGAGAGCGTCGGAGGTGCAGTCAATATCTCCGTGGACCCGCAGCTTGCAAGCATCGACCTTGGCTCTCTCGAAACCGTCGAGACGCTGCAGATCTCAAACAACGATGAGCTAGCTAGGCTGAACACGTCGCCCACGTTGCAGCCAGGCAGCTTGTGGATCAGCGAAAATCCCAAGCTCCCCCAGTGCGAAGTGGATGCCATTGCCGAGCGAACCGGCGCGTCTTGCGTTTGTTCGGGCAATGACGCGACGGCAACCTGCAACTGAACTTACGAGGGGCTACCCGCGTCCAGTTCCCCGCGCGTGATGAACCGCCCAGGGTGGCGGCACGCTAAGATTCGCATCCCGACGTCCCGGCGTTGTCCTCCACCCGGGTCCAGGCTTGGCGCCCGGTCGTTTGGCGGCATGCTTGTTCTTAACCCTCGCGGCAGGGCTGGAAACACCACCGGGTATGGTGTGGTTGCACTATCGGCACTAGGAGCCCGTTAAGGTGCCCACGAATATGGCTTTGCTTTCCAGGGCTTGCACGAGGGAGCTAAGGCGCACCGATGGCGATCGCTAGCGAGCCGGCATGACGGGTATGCAGCAGTTAACCTGACCCGAAAAGAAAGCCAGGGGGACTCCGTGGGGCCTCCCCTGTATCTGCGCCACTTGGCCAAAACGGGAAGTGTAATCGCAGTGTGTTGTCCGTGCTCGACAGGAGCTTTGGAACTCATCACAGTACGCGCGTGAATCGGATCAGTCGCGGCGTGGTGTTGTTGTCGTGTCTTAGTTCCTGCAGTTCGGGCAGCTTCCCGTCTGCGTCTAACTCCGGAGAAGATGACGCCCCACCGGGCACTTCCCTGGACGCCCAGCGGGGGGCCGCCGAGTATTCTGATCCGGATCAGGTTGAGTCTGGGGCTCAGTTAGCCGGAGATGTGGGCGACCGCGATCTGGCGCCAGATGCTACCAGCTCCTACCAGCCGCCGCTCGACGCCGGCCCAAGTGAGGATGTTGAGGGGCCGGAGCTTGAAACGCAAGAGGGGTTGATCGCGTACTGGACGTTCGACGACGACCCAAGGGTCGACATCGTCGGGCACTACGACGCCGTGTGCGGTCCGCTGGGTTGTCCTGAAACCATCGAGGGCATTGACGGAAGGGCGATTGATGTTCGCCCCAGTACTGCTCAACACCTGCGCGTGGCTGACGAGCAACGTCTGCCGCTGACTTCTGCCTTTAGCGTCGCCAGTTGGGTCAAGTACCGGACGCTCGAGGGGCGAACCTGCACGTTTACCAAACCGATTGTGCAGCAGGACAACGTGTTCGCCCTGTGTGCCAACGGGAACAAGCCATACTCCTACGTTTGCGGGGCCCGCTGCACTACCCTGGCGAGCAGCGCCGCGGTCGAACTCGGTGTTTGGATTCACCTAGCTGCGACGTACGACGGAACGACGTACAGCTTCTATGTTGATGGCGCTCGAGTTGCTAGTAACAAGATAAAGGTCCGTGCTAGCTCGGCCTCACTCGTTATCGGTGGTGATGACGACGGCTCCTTCTGTCACTCGACGGACGGGGTGGTGGACGAGGTTCGCTTGTATGACCGCGCGTTGTCGGAGCAAGAGGTTCTGGAGCTCGCTACCAGGTAAGGCTGGGCGCAAGTTTGAGTCGTACAGAGTGAACGACAACCCGAGCTGTACTCCTTGCAGAGGCTGCTGGTGGTCCGTCCCCGCGAGCTCGGAGTTCCCAGCGGCCCGGGTTTCCTACGCGCGTGTCGAGTTCAGCAGCCAAGCCCACCGTCGGCGACGGTGCAGCCGCTGTCAGCGAGCGCCAGAATATCGGCGCAGGCGCTCGCATCAAGCGGATTGTCGCTGAGTATGATGGATGTTCCGGTGCACTCAAACGAAGCGGCAAAGCCAGAGATATCAGTGATGAGGTTGCTTTCCAGGTTGATCAAGCTCAGCATCGTCAGTGTCTCCAAGGCGGAGATGTCGACAATTTGATTGTTGTCCAAGTACACGCTACTGAGCTCAGACAAGGACGCGAGCGGCGCGAGGTCCGAAAGCCCGTTGTTTCTGAGGTGCAAGATCTGTAGGCTGCTGAGCGTTGCCAGCGGGGACAAATCGGTGACTGAATTGTTGTCCAGCCGAAGGCGCGTTAGGTTGGTCAGCCCCTCGAGGCCAGAGACGTCAGTCAGTAGATTGTCGCTCAAGCGCAGCTCGGTGAGGCTGGTTATGCTGTTCAGTGCTGCCACGCTGGTCAGGTTGTTGTTCTCCACGTGCAGCGTCCGCAGAGCGGGGAGGCCACCAAGCCCGGACAGGTTGCTGAGTTCATTCCAACGCAAGTCGAGGAGCGTGAGTGAGCTGAGTCCGCTCAAATCGGTGAGCGTGGTCAACTGATTGAAGCTCAGGTCGAGACTGAGCAAATTCGCCAGCCCTTCCAGCCCTGCAGTGCTGATCGCCTGGTTGCTGCCCAAATCGAGCGTGGTCAGCGCTGTGGAGCCGCTCAGGGGGGTGAAGTCGGTGATAGCGTTCCTGTTGAGATCTAGCGTTTCGAGTTTGGTCGTGCCACTCAACGCGGAGATGTCCGTAACGGCGTTGTTGAAGAGGTTGAGATTCACCAGGTCGTCCGCGTCACTCAACGCGGAAATGTCGGAGATGTTGTTGCTCTTGAGGGTGAGATCGGTCAGCTTCGTTGCTGCGGCAAGACCGCTGATGTCGTTGATTGCGTTGTCGTCCAGGTTGACCTGCGTCAATTCCGAGCAACCTGAAAGGCCATCCAGGTTGCCGATATTGTTTTCTTCGAGCCGCAGGGTGGTCAAGAGCTTGTGGTCTTCCAACCCGGAAAGGTCCGTGAGCTGATTTCCCCCCGCGAGCAGAGCGGTGAGCTTTTCCGCCGATGAGAGCGGCGAAATATCACTGACGACGCCACCGGCAATGTTGAGCACGCTCAGGTTTGGTAGAGACATCACGACAGAGATGTCCGTGAAGTCGTTGCCCGGAACATCCAAGCGCTCGAGACTGACTAAGGCATCCAAGGCTGAGATGTCGCTGATGCCGTTGTTTCGCAGGTCGAGTTCCTTGAGCCCGGTGAGTGGGCGCAGGGACGTGAGATCCGTAAAGTCGTTCTGACCGAGGCTCAAGTGCTCCAGCTTCGTGAGCTGGCTGATCGGGGATACGTCACGAACGGGGTTGTCGTCCAGCAACAGGACGCGCAGTGAGTCCAGCTCAGCTAGAGGGCTGAGATCGCTCACCTCGTTCGAGTTGAGATTAGTCTCCACCAAGTTGTGCGCCCACTCCATGCCGCTCAGGTCCGCGACCCCCATGACTGGACAATCCAGAGTGGTGAGTTCCAGCATGTCGCTCGCGTAGAGTTCTCGTCCGAACACCTCCAACGTGCGCTCGACGCAGATTCTTAACGCGTCGTCACCGATAGTGACGACTGAGTCGGCCGAAACTTCGATGCTTAACGAGGTCTCTGCGCTGGTACC
>JBNLEN010000315.1:0-4953 GCA_050304975.1 Polyangiaceae bacterium | reverse complement strand
GCACTTTGCGGTCCGCTTCGACCGTCTGAGCTCTCCGGCGTCCAGCTCAAAGCTTTACCGCGTGCGGCATCCCGCAGGCGACCCCAAGCGTTCACGGGTATTCGTTGTGGTGAGCCGCCCCGCCCTGATAGCGTCGAAGCGCCTAGGTAAAGCAAACAGGTTCGCTCATCCCGCCCTTCGGTAAGTTCACGTAATCTCTAGATCCACGAAGTTCTCTGGCGTTCATGGTCGTGAGTTTCGCCGCGCTGGTCAGGGGCTGTTGCCGGCCACGCAGGTGAGCTTCTGCTTTTCTTCGCGCCGGACGAAACTCGGTTCGCCGATGCCGCAAACACCGTCGATGCATTCGAGACTGAGTGGGCAGGCGTTGGGCCCGGTGACGTCGCGATCGCACGGGTCTCCGAGTTTTGGCGTGGGGACGCAAGAACCAGGTCCATGTGGTTGCGCGAGAGGAAAGACACAGGCGAATCCAGGCTCGCATCCGACGCATAGTCGAGTTCCGTCACACACCCCGCACTGCTCCTCCACCGGAGGGGGCGCCGGCTGCTCACAGCGGCCATCAATGCAGCTGAGTTCAATCCGACATTTTCGCTCTTCGCTGCACGCTTCTCCGACGTAACCATGCGCGGCACATTCCCCATCCACACAGCTTGACCAAAGCGGGCATGAGGCGTCGAGGTCACAGGGTTCATCAATGTCCACTCGCTTGACGCAGGAGAGAGATGGCACGTCGCAAACTAGTCCGACGCCGCAGTCATACGCTTTGCCCGAGGACAGCTCCCTCACCGCGCACGCGTCACCTGGCGCCTCTTCCGGGGGCTGCTGACTACACACGGTGCACAATTCATCCCCGGAGCAATAGCCAGACAGGCATTGGCTTCTGATCACGCATGGCTCACCGTCGGACCGCTCGCCTGGTGGAGCGATCGAAAAATTGACTCCGCCAGCGTTGCGCACAACGACCTCAAAGCAGCTCGCGCCAAGCAACTGCTTAGCAAGTTGAGCGACATAGCCGGGGTCGGCAGCCACACTGGGAAACGCCAGCCAGCTGTCACACGTGGTTGCTTGGTACCGACGGCATGCGGCTTCGTCCCCATAGTACGAGATAGCCGAACCTGGCAGACAGCCCTCCAAACGCGAACAGTAGGCTGCTGCGAGCTGCTCACATTCAGCGCTAGCCGGCGTATCCATCAGCCCCGCGTCCACGGTCAATGTTCCGGCGTCTTGGGGGTGGCCATCGAGTGACGCGTCACCCGCCGTGGAAGCGGACTTCTTGCCGGCGGATGGAGCGGCGTCCGGACTCTCCGTGTTGCTCGATTCGCGGTTACTCGATGCTCGCTCCACTTCGTGCGGTGAGTGTTTGTTCTGGCACCCCGCCCCGCCGAGCAGTATCATTAATGCGACCTCAAGCACCCGCTGCATGCGTGGAGCTCTGCACTTGCTGGCCATGCGCTATCGTAGCCGCCTGGGGCGCGTGAGATCAACTGTTCCACCGGCGATGCTCCGTTTCACCTCGCTTCTCACCTGCTCGAGTCGGCATACACCCTGGGCAATGCTGCAACGGCAGCGCTAGAGGCCCAGCTCGTCCAACGACTTTTGCGGCCGGCCGCGCACGCGCCGCGCACCGGCCTTGCACGCAGAGGCACACGCAAGCAGGGCAATCGTCAGCGTTAGGACTTGCCGCGCACCAGTAGCCAACTCAGTAGCGCTGGCAGATGAAAGCGTGACCACTCACGCTGCAAGCCACGTCGTCCCAAAAAGCGTTGCCGCCCATGTTCGCGCAACTGTGACCTGCAAACTCATCCACGACCGGATTGTTGTCGGGCTGTGAACCGGGGTTCCAGTTGTTGTACCGGGCTCCAACCGCTGTGCCGTCTGCTCAACTAGCTTGCAAGCGACTTGCGTCTTTCCCACGCCCGGCGTGCCGTTGATGATGACCATCATGGTAGCTGCCCCGACGCCGACACTTTCGGCGCTGGGCGACAGCGCACGTCACTGCACCCACAACCCGGAAATCGGACAGGATTCGTGGCAGGCACTTGTCGAGCATACCGCACGCACCCTGGAGCGTCACCTGTGAGGATGACGGCGATCCCGCGTTGCGGTGAACTTTGCCCGTGCACGGCCGTTGTTTGGATTGGTGAAAACTGAACACCCCACCGATTTCCCTGTCATTCACCGTGCGATGGGTCGTGAAAACAACCTTTGGTGTTTCTCGACTAGCGCAGTCTGCCCAAGTCGGGAATGGTTCAGGCATGAGTGAGCTCAGACGGCTAGGGTGTGTATTGATATCTGGACTGATTGCACTCGCGTGCGCTGACTCAACGGAAAGCCATCTGAAGTTCATGAATGGCAGCCGGCAGCTTGGTTCCGACACATCCGTCGCGACAGTCCTGCAACCGCTCTACGGCTACGCCCAGCTGCAGATGTCGACGCTGTCCGACCCAGAACCCGGCGTCGCCGACGACGAAACCTACTACGAGCTGACCGTGGCCTTTGACACCGATGCACTATTTGGCGCTGCGGTAGGTGACACCTTCGAGATCGACGGCCGCATCACGATCCCCGCAGAACCACAGGGCGAAGGGCTCTCCTTGGATCCCACCGAGTTGAATCTCGTCGCCGGCGAATGGCATGATCCGGCCATCGCGGGAGTGTGGTTCACGGCTTCATGTTTCTGCTTTGGAGAGCACCCCGCCCTGGAGCAAGCCGCGCACGGAAGCGTCACCTTGACGCAAGTGGCGCCCACAGAGGTCCGCGGCAAAGTAGACGTTCAGATCGTCGGCCCGTTCGCTTTGTTTGGGGATGGGGATCCCGGCACCGTCACGGTGCGCGGCGAGTTCATCGCAGATGTGCTCGAATGCTTCGGCAACTCAGACTGTTGGGAACCCGGTACGGCACCTGGGCGGTAGCGTTGTTGGTGGTATCCTTGATGAAGCATAGTCCAGCAACAGTGGTCATTGAGGCGGATACTGGGCGTCAGTTCCCCCTCCTCGGAGGCGCCACGCCGAGCGGTTCGAAGTTGCCTTGCACGAATGCTCGCTTCAAAGCGTGCCGCTGCTTCTTGCCGCTGGAGGTTTTCGGGATACTGTCTGGCGCAGCTACGAAGGCCTCTGGAAAGACTTCGTGCTCTGTCGAAACGGCGACCATGACCGCGCGCTGCAACTCGCGTAGCGTTTTCCCGACCTCCTCGGGCTGGCGCGCACGCCGGTAAGTAATGTACGCCTCCTTGGTGAGCTCGGCGACTATGGCTACCTTCTCCGCGCCACCGCGCTGCACGGCGAACGCGCAGCAGCCGGATTCTTGGATCCACGCGTGACTCCACGCCGGGACAAGAAGGATAGCGGATCGAGCTCGACGGCGACGGTGCCGTCAGAGAACGCCCGCTTGAGTCCCAGTCGCACCGCGCCGTCTGCCGCTAGGGTGACGCGCTCTTGCGCGAGGTGACAGCGGGCCTGAGATGCTGGCACCCGGCGTGCGGGCGACACGCAGCGGCTCGCGGTCTCGCCGCTCGGGCCCAGCTGGTGGCAAGCCGGTGGCGGCGGCTGCCGTGACCTGTGCCAGCACGGGCTCATCCTCGGCGAGCTCATCGGGTAGCAGCACGAGTTGGTCGGTGTCGTCTTCGATGATGCCGCGGCGGGTGAGCAGCGCGAGCACGCGGATGCGAATCGTGGTGATGAGGTCGGGCGGTGCGGACGCAACAGCTGCAGGCGGGACAGCACCGCCCCAAAGGCTCACTTCGCGATCACAACGAGCGCGCGGCTTCTTCAGCAATCGTGCCGCTATTCAGCTCGACGACAGAACGGCGGATAATCCCGCGATCACTATCGGGTATCCAGATCACCCAGTATCGAATCCGGGGAAAATCCGCGACGACGGACTTCATGGTTGTCAAATACAGTTCGTAGAGTTGTTCCATGAACTGCTCGGCGTCGGACGTGTAGCGAGACGCCGCGTCGGTGACAGCGTGGCTAGACGCGAACTGCTCCCAGACGTTCTGATACGCAGTTCGGAAGCCAGCAAAGTGGTGCCCGTGCCAGTGTTCCCACTCATCCGGCATGTAGCGAGACTCACCAGGATGCTCCGCTTCCGCGCACGTCACCGCAATCGGAGCGGACAAATCGAGATCCTCACCGAGCATCAGCGCGTAGCCGAATGGCTCATGTTGCTCCGTGGCCGCAACGAGGGAAGCACGAAGCTCCTTCTCGAAAAGAGGTTGTAGACGCTCCAGGGCCTGGAATTTGGTGGAAGTCACGCGGCCTGATGATGCCAGAATCAGTTCGCCAGCGCATCAAGCTTCGTTGCACTGTCCACGGGCAAGAATGGGGGCTGCTGCTGCGCTTTGGAACGCGTCGTGCAGGCATTGGGGCCATCATGAAATCACCAAGCCACCGTAGTCACCCCAATCACAAGGTCGAAGAAGAGCGCGTCGAGGATCCGTTGACTGTGATGGTCGACGGTCATCCCGTCGCCCACTCTCACGACGTCATTCGAGTCACCGAGGATGGGTATGCGGACCGCTACTACTTCTCCCGCTCGGATGTGCAGCTCGAAGCTCTCAAACCTACACCCAAAACTACCGAGTGTCCGTTCAAGGGCACCGCTAACTATTTCGACCTACACATGTCCGAGCAGTTCGGCGGGCGCACCCTGAAGAACATCGTCTGGAGCTACGAGAACCCGTACGAAGGAGCATCGCCAGTTGGCTCAGCGCTTTCACGATGAGAATACTGTGGTGGAGACCCGCCGTCATTGCCTGCATCCGCGCTGCGCTCGGGTCAGGCGAGTAGTGCCGCGGGTCACGGCGGCCCTTTGCTTGTCCGGAAATTACTTCGAAACTGAAGCGTTTGTTTCTTTGCAGATCCGGCCCAAACGAGCTCGTTCTGCCAGGCCGAGGGCCGCTCAGTCCGAGCCCCCGCCGGAAACGTGCGCGCCCCATCCCCATCGCCGAAGGCG
>JBNLEN010000314.1:0-4962 GCA_050304975.1 Polyangiaceae bacterium | reverse complement strand
AGCCACTGAGCGTGACCTGGCGGCGTGCATATCCCGGAAATGGATCCGGCAAATCGGGATTGCGAAAGATGCGCACCACACCCAATTGCGCGATCGCTTCAAAGCGATCCCCGCGGGCCAGCTGCGGCGGTCCGCCATATAGGCGCACCGGCGTGCCCTCGGGCAAATGGGTGGTCTCGCACTCTGACTGTAGTAGCTGCGCGGTGAAACCCAGGCTGTCCTGGCGCTCACTCGGCGAGCTGAGCACCTCAGCGACGACCACGCAGCGCTGGGGCGCGCCGATGTTCATTCGCGCCAACTCATGCGCTTGGTAATACTCGGCGACGGTTTCTTGCGCGCGCCAACCGGATAGCGCAAACAACAGCATGCACCACAGCGCCCGACTCACCCCGAGCTGACGCCACAAGCAAGCCAAACACAGGCCAAACCCGATCCACGCCGCAGCCCCGCCCCCGTAGCCCAGAGCTCCGGCCAAAACACACAGCGCGGCGACCAACAGCCAGTTCACGCCCGCGTCTTCGCAAGTCTTGTGCCGCGCCGAAACCCGCGAAGGATCACACAAAACGAAACTGGCGAAGGGGGCGTGTCGCCACCCTTCGCCAGGATTTGGCCGCTGCTTGAAGCCGGCCGCGGCTCGACGTTCGCCGAGCCTATTGCGCTCCGGAAGCTCCGGAACTGCTCTCCACCGTCAGGTTTCCGCCGCTGCAGTCGAGCAGTGAAACCACGCTGTCAGTCAGGCAGCTTTCTTCGGCAGCAGCACATTCTTGGCCGCCGCCGCCAGCACGCCCAGCGACACAGTTGGCGATCCCAGAGACGACGCCCTCGCACGCGCTCGGCAGTTGGGTGCAAAGTTCGGCGCAGCTCTCACAACCTGCGCCAGTAGCTTCGGCACACAGCCGTTCGCACTGGGCCTCTCCCAAGCGGCTGACACTGCCAATGGGCACGCCGACTGGCGTGTCATCCCCAAAGTCGTCTTGGATATCATCGTCGAAGTCATCGCCGTCGAAATCGTCATTGGTGTCGGGCTGTTGCAGAGCCGTATATTCCGAATTTTGGCCCGGCAAGCGTTGGCCGGAGTCATTCGTCGGGCGATCCGAGTCGCTGACTGGACGCTGTCCCTCCGCCGTCGCCGGTTGTGGGCCACCCAAGAACTGGTTGAGCCCAACAGGATCGGCCGCGTAGGGCGCGCCTTGGTCAGGAGCGGTGTAGGTCGTTTCTGATTCACCTTTGCCGGCACAAGCCGAAACCAGCAGCAGCGATGAACCAATGATTAGTGGCAGGAATCTCATGGTTTGCCTCTACATGTAAGGAAGCACGGCCGCCGGGGAGTGAACGCGCCGAATGAACTTCAGCTAATTCTACCTCAACGCAGCGGCCAGCGCCGCTGGATCAATTGTCGAAGTAGTAGAGTGCCGCGATATTAGCCGTGAAAATGTTCCACGGATTATCACCCACACCGGTGCTAATGCTGTTGGCGGACTCGGTCGCACTCGCATTGCCAACCTCTTGCTTGGCCGAATCCATGTTGAAGCGCAGAGCAACGCCCGCCTGAAGCGAGAGCTGCGGCACGTCGATGAAGCCAAAGTGCAGCTCACCGCCGGCACGTGCACCAATGTCCAGGTGGGTGCCGCTCAGGTCCGTGTCGTCAGGCATGCCTTCGATGGTCATCGACGACAGACCAAAGTTTATCTCCGGTACGACCTGAAAGCTGAAGTGCTGGGCGTCCGCCAAAGACAGCGGCACGCCCGCGTGCAAGATGAAGGTGAGCGGCGCCGGATTGTCCGTTTCCGTGGTCATGGCGCCAGTGTCGACTTCATTCGTGCCGCCGCCGGTCGAGAAACCCAATCCGACGTCGATACCTAGCTGCGGGCTCAACCAGTAGCGGCCACCGATGACCGGGGCCTGCACGACGTTTGCCAGCGTGCCCAAGGACATCTGCCGGAAGCCCATGTAGCCAATGGCAAATTTGCCCACCATCTGACTGTGATCGGTGCCGGTACGTCCGCCGCCGGTGCCGGCGTCCGTCGACACGCTGGCGCCAACCTGAGCGACCTCCACGCTGTCAGCCGGGGGGGCATCGACCGCTTTGGCCTGGGCGGCTTGCTCTTGCTCAGCGCTGGGCGCTGCCAAGCCTTCGCCAGACACTTCGCTGGATGCGCTGGCCTCAGTGGACCCTTGGGTGTCGACCTCTGCGGTTTCGGCCCCTTGGGCACACACCAAACCGGCGCTCAGGGTCACGACTGCTGCGGCAGAAGATGCCACCAATCTATTCATAGCGTTCATTGTTCAAAAACCTCCTCGGTGCGGACGCAGTTTGTTATCTCGCTACGACACCGCGGTGGCCTTATAACTAAGCCCGAGCAGCTGGGCGAAAAACTGTTGAAACAAGCGCTAAAGTTATCCACAACCGTGAAACCTGTGAAACACACTCAGGTGCTAGCGTGACACTTCTGCGACGGTGAGCGCACTTGCCCGATGCTGCCTTAGCGAACAACAAACATGGTGAGCAAGAAACCGACCAAGAAAAAGCTTCGGGCGGACGTGCGCCTGGTGGAACAAGGACTAGTAGATTCACGTGCCAAGGCGCAGGCCCTGATCTTAGCGGGCGAGGTGCTGCTCAATGACACGCGTATCGACAAGCCGGGCTCCAGCGTGGCGGCTGATTGTGTGCTGACCCTCAAGCAGCAGCCCCGCTTCGTTTCTCGCGGCGGCCTCAAGTTGGAAGGCGCGCTCGATCGGCTCGAGATCCAGGTTCAGGACTCGGTTTGTGTGGATGTGGGAGCGTCCACCGGCGGCTTCACCGACTGCCTGCTGCAGCGCGGAGCGAGCAAGGTCTACGCGGTAGACGTTGGCCATGGGCTACTCGCGAACAAGCTGGTGCAAGATCCGCGCGTGGTGGTGATGGACCGAACCAACGCCAAAACCCTGACCGCTGCCAGCTTCAGCGAAGCCATCGACTGGGTCGTCGTGGACGCCTCCTTTATTGGCATCGGCAAGCTGATCGACGCCATCGCACTGGTGCTGCCGCCGGGCAAACAGCTGCTGGCCATGATTAAGCCTCAGTTTGAAGTCGGCAGAGCCGCCGCGCAAAAGGCCAAGGGTGTAATCACGGATCCCGAGCTGAGGTCACGCGCCATCGAAGAAGCCACACGCAGCATCGCTGAAGCGGGTTTTGAGCTGCTTGGAGGCTGTGATTCGGAGCTGCCAGGCCCCAAAGGCAACGTCGAATACTTCTGCTACGCGCGGCGCTTGGGGCAAACCGATCGGGATGTCGCTTCGGCAACTCACGCCAACTCTAGATGACAACTTGACGCGCTCAGAAACCCACGAGCGAGCGCAAAAACCAGGGAATAGGGAAATTGCTGCGCGGTGTTGGCTGTGGCGAGACCGGGCATGCGGCTTGCTCTAGCCGTGAAGCATGAACCATTCGAGCCCAACTGCTTCCATCCCCCGAGCCCTGTTTCCAAAAACCGAACGCCGACGAGCCCCACGGCGCCGCCGCAAGCGCAAGCCCCGCCGAGTGAGCACGCTGCTACGCCAGTACGAACACCGCTATGAGCGCTTGGCCAACCAGCGCGGCGTGATGCTGATCGAAGTCTTGATCACAATCGCCATCATCGCGCTGCTGTCCTCGGCCTTGACGTTCGGCTACATCAAGATGGCCGAGAAGGCCAAGATCGATACCGCCAAGAACAGCCTGCATAATCTCAAACAAGTGGCGGAGTACTACTACAACCAAAACGACAGCGGAGAGTGTCCGACGTTTGAGAAACTAGCCGCCGAAGGCATGCTGTCAGACACGGCTGCCCACAAAGATCCCTGGGGCAAGAGCTGGCGGATCCAATGTGAAGCCGGCAAGCTCTCCGTCAGCTCTGGTGGACCGGATCGCCAGCGCGACACGGAGGACGACATCATCGTGCCGAAGGGCGCCGTCGCGCAGCTGGATTGACGCTCTATTTGCCTGCGTCAGTCGTCTCGGGATCCGCAGCAGCCCCTGCGTCCGCGTCGGATGTCACGTCCTCAGCGTCCTTTTGTGGGTCCGGACTGCCTTCGGCGTCCACGCACTCAACCTCACCGCCGACTTCGTCTTCATCCACACGAAAGTCTTCGTTCTCGTCATCAAAACGGCGGTTGGCGTTACATTCCAGATTGAAGCCGCTGATGGTGTCGGTGCCCTGGAAGCGGTTGTCGACCAGGACCGTGTTCAAGCCGGTGATCGTCACTTTGCCGTAGACGTCACACACCGCCAGCGTGGTGTTGTTCCCGGTGATCGTCAAATCGCCTTCAATCACGCAGAATGCCAGCTTGGTGTCATTCTTGGTGATGGTGACATCTTCTTTGATGCGCACGCCACGGATGATGGCATTGTTCTTCTGCACATCCAACGTGCCGCCAATGACCGACACATTCGGACCGTCGCCGTAGACCACGGCGTTGTTGCCGTCGATCGTCAGATCCCCCTCGACATCGAGGCCGTCATCCTCACCGTCGAGCACCAGCACGGTGTTGTTTCCCGCCCGCGCCGTTTCCACTTCATCGACGTTCACGTCTTGCACGTTGACGTCTTGTTTGTAGCAAAGCACCTCAATCACTTCGCCATCTTCACCGACAATCACGTCTGCGGCATCATCACGGTCGCACGCTTGCTCAACGGCTTCACAATCGCGCTCTTCACAAGCGCCAATGGTCGTCAGTTCACCTCCGTCTTCCTCACCCACGACGACCACGGCGCCTGGCGTGTACGGCGTGGCCACAGTACCCTTGGCGTCACTGCCGCACGCACTCAGGGCGACCAAGGCCAACGGAACGAAGAGCAAGTTTGGGCATTGTTTCAAGCTGCGCATGGCTACTACCTTCAAGGCTTCTAAGGGTTTAGGCGAACGTGGCCCAGCGTGGGGCGACGGATCCTCACCGAATTCGTGGAAGGCCCGCCCCAGGATTATCACTGCCGTCTCATAGGCC
>JBNLEN010000313.1:0-4990 GCA_050304975.1 Polyangiaceae bacterium | reverse complement strand
ACGGCAAGAGGAAGAAGAAGATCATCAAGATCCCGTGCATGGTGAACATGCGGTTGTAGGTGTCGGAGCTCATGAGATCGCCGGCGGGCGTCAAGAGCTCGAGCCGAATCGCATCGAAAACTCGTGCTCGCCAGCAGCATCGGTTCAAAGAGGAATCGACTACTTGGAGTCCACGTACGACAGGGGCTACGGCTGCCTGCTCAGCTCCAGCAAACACTTCACTCGAGCTCAGCCAGCCCCTCCCGAAGTGTTGTCACCGATCCTAGTAGCGTTGCTGCTAGGTCCACAAATGTCCGCAGATTGGCGCTACCGGGTGGGGGCGATGTCGCGCTCCCGGGTTACCCCTGGGGGTCGGGTCCAGTTTTTCGAAGCCGGTCAAATCCCCCCAGATGTGGACTGCGCAGCACTCTTGCTGTGTGCGCTGGAGCGTCTAGGCATCCGCGACGCGGCATTATCGACCCGCATGACGGCAGCCATCGCTAGCAACACGAACCCGGACGGAGTGATCCAGGTGTACTACGATCCCGAAGGCCGCCGCGACGGCATTCTGGACCCGGCAGTGGCCACTAACGCGCTGTACGCGCTCCACCGCTACTCACACCTGCCTGCCCACAGCACGCGGGCCTACGTCGGGCGCGAGCTACTTCAGAGTGGCGTAGCGCGCGGCACGCGTTACTATCACTGCCCCGACACGTTCTTGTGGTTTCTCTCGCGCCTGGTGAGTGACTGCCCCGCTCAGTTTGCCGACTGGGCCCCACCTCTGAACGCGGCCATCCAGAGCCGCGCCGGCCTGCAACAGAGCAGCATCGAACTCGCCCAGTGGTGCTTGGCAGCTGATTCAGCTGGATGTCTACCGGCTCGTGTTGAACCTCTAGCAATGCGCTTGCTCTGTGCTCAGCAACCCGACGGGTCTTGGCCTCCGGAAGCGCTCTACCGCTATGGGCGCCGTGAGGTCTTTTTCGGCAGCCAAGCGCTGACTACGGCGTTCGCCACCAGTGCGCTGATGTGTTTGCAACGCGGCGAAGAGGTTCCATGAATGCGAGCTTGCCGTTGCCGCGCTATCAGCAACTGTCGCGTGCAGTCGTATTCTCCTGCGTACTCATCGGCTTGGAAGGATCGGGCTATGCTCTTTCGGCACTGCTCTTGACTGAAGCCCCGCCGACAGTAGCCGCGGCACTCGTTCCCTTCTGCTTCATCATGAGCACGTACTCATTTGATCGTGTGGTCAACTTCGATCCTGTTGCCGACGCACGCAATCACCCTGAGCGCGTGTTGTTTGGCCAGCGCTGGGGCGCTCACTTCAAGTTCGTTGCCGCGGGAGTGTTCTTGCTGGGACTGGTCCTCTGTGCCAACCACAGTGGGCTAGCCAGCCTGCTGTATCTGTGCCCGGTGCTTGGCGTCCCTATCTATGGCAGCAAGTTACTTCCGGTTCAGTGGCGATTCCGTCGACTCAAGGATATTCCGGGCGTCAAGACGATCTATACGTCGCTCGCGTGGGGCTGCGTGTGCGGGTTGTTACCGGTAGTCCTGTGTGACGCTCCGCTCAGCGCTACCGCCTGGTGGGCCAGCTCGTGGGTGTGCCTGCGTATGGCGGTCAATACACTACTGGGCGACTGGTACGACATCGAAGGAGACAAGATACAGCGCACACTGACCGTGGCCGTGCTGCTGGGACGACAACCAACATACTGGATGGTACAAGGCCTGAATCTAGTGGTCGGAGGCCTGATCCTGATCGCAACGCTGGCAGGCGACCTGCCAGCGTTTGCCCACTGGTTGAATCTGAGCAGCGTCATCGGCATCGGGGTGATGATGTGGTGGGGCCAGGCAAGCAGGGCGTTTTCGCGCTGGTACTACTACGCCTCAGAAGCGGAAGGGGCGGTGTTCGGCGCGGTCGCGCTCGCGGCACGCTGGCTCACGGCGCTTTGAGCCGCGAGGAGATCCTAGCGTTCTGGCTATCCAAGCATGACCTGGACTCGCCGTTGGTCGGGGCTCATCCTCAGCAGGAATTCGGCCAAGTAGGCCGCGTTGATGACTTTGCTGCGCCGGAATCGGACGATTGCGCCCTTCTTGCCCTCGATCTTGACGTGACTCGAATCGACCCAAGCGGACAGGTCGCTAGAGTAGTGCATTGTATTTTCCTTCACCTGTACACCCTGCGGTGTGAGCTTAAACGGCCCACAATCGAACTCTTTGCCACTGCGCAGGTGAGTTTGGAGGTTGTGCAACACAGGTTCGGCGGCGCCCTCCAGGAAGGTGTTGATGAATTGCCCCACGTGCTCAATGTTCGGGTTGACCTTGACGACGCCATTGGGCAAGTGCGCGTGGATCTTGCCCGACCGGTGCGAAGCACCGCTGTCAGACATGGTCGTGGTGGTCACGTCCACGTGAACGCCCAGCACCTCTCTGTAGGGAACGACGTCGACCCCACCGAGGCGCTTGTACACAAATCCCCCCTGATGGACCTGAACTTTGATCGGCAATTGCGTGACAAATGAATGAGTACCCCAAACTGTCAGCAGGACCCCGAACAGCATCACGGTCGCAATCACCCACCAGTCGAGATCGAGTTCGGCAATCAGAGCGAAAATGCCAAAGCCGACGAAGACGAGCCCCCCCAAGAGGGACATGATGTTGCTCTTCAAGCCGTCGCGATACGTGGGGTATAGCCTGATGAACTCCCCCAGCTGATACTCTGTCGCGCGCCTGCTGAGATCGGGAACCGGGGGAAGCTGCTTTGTCATATTCGAACCTTTCCTTAGTGGTTGGCTCGTCCATCCTGTTCGGCATAGCCGCGTCTGGTCAACACTTTGGACGATGCAACCGGCGGGTTCTGGATCAGCTTGGTCCGGCGGGACGGATTCTATCCTAATTTTCCGACTTGCCGCGCAAGGCCAGGGCTATCGGACGTCGCCGATTGACAGCTCCTCGGGTGCGTCGAGCGGTATGTGCCACAGCTGGGCATATCCAGCTTCAGCAGTGATCACTCCGCGCTCGCAGCTAACCCATGTGAAGGGGTTCGAGCAGGTCGAAAACAGAACCCACATAAACAGCCCTGATGCGATTTCCTTCACCGCCACGAATCCCTCGTTGCCCATCGCACCCTCACCAAGTTAGCTCGGCGTGCAGCAGTCTCGTAGCCTGGGCGAGCGGAAACCGGCGACGACACTCACGACAAGGCTGGAACGCAGAAACTCCGCTAGCGGCTCAGGGACGCCTCAACTACAGTCATGCACTGAGTCGACTCATGGACGTCATCCGCAACAGTCTCTTGCACGCCGCGCTGTGCTTCATGGCGCCGGAGTTGCTTGGCTGCGTCCATAGGGGAAATGAGGCAAACACTCACGCCCGAGTATCTGCGCCCGCACAACAGACGACTAGTACAAGCGTCAAGCCTCCGGTGACGAGGCAAACGGCTTCTGCCAGCTCGCCGCCCCCGGGCCCCACTTCCGATCGAGGCTGAGCTCGGCGATGAGCCTCGGCGTCTCGGTGACTGCGTGTTGTCAAGCTTCAGCGGAATTCCGCGGCAGCTCGCGGATTACCGTCTGGGTCAGCGCGCCATGCCGAACGCTTCGCCCAAAGCCGACCAGTGGCTTCCCGAACTCTGTATGGCGGGAAGGGTGGCGCCCCGTGTCGGCAACGACGGGCAGATCAACCGCTACCTCGTCATCAGGAACTACTGCCACCAGCGGACCGACGCCGCGTGTGAGGACCTGGGACGTTACGCGGATGCCCTGGCTGCCGCTTGGGGTGTCCCCCACCGATTCGAGCCTGCGCGGGATGGGTATCGTTTCATCACGTCTGACACTGAGGCGGTCCTGGAACCAAACCCCGAAGGCATCGTCTTGTACATCATTGACGCGGGACCCGACACGATCTGTACCTCACGTGACGGATTCGTCGAATTTCACACTTCGTTCCTCGAGGCGGTGGATCGGGCTGACCGAGATCGCGTTGCTTCATTCTTCAGCTTTCCTTTTGATGACGAGTGGCGTGAACGCGTCTTACGCGTTCAATCTCACGGGGAATTCCTGCTCCGGTACCACGAGTTTATCGCACCCAAGCGCTCGGCTTCATACCCGCACCTGGTGCCAACCAAGAACGTCGTATGTCGCTTCGAGTACAACGCGTACCTCGATCTGGGATGGCGCGAGGGCGGGATGGCAGCTCAAAAGCGTCACGGCCAATGGACGTGGACCAAGCGCTTTTACGTGCCCTAGGCACCTCGCCAACGGCACGGAGTCGAACCCTCAGGGGCCTGCGCCGTCTCCGCGAACGAGTTCCCGCCTGGACTACGGCCCCTCGCAGCGGGGGGCGTTCCGTGATTGGTCTACCACGCACGTAGTTCCTACAGTGCATTCGCGGCGCTGAACGTGGCCGCTCCCAAACTCGCAGTACACGGCAGTGTTTCCTTCACAGTACGCTTTGAATTCCCGTGGTTCGCACGGGGTGACTGGCTCACTCACACAGGCGGCGTAAGATGAGCTGGTCTCGACGCAAACCCTGTCCTGGTTGCGGCAGTCCGTACTGATGATGTCGCGGTGGAACATCTGGTCGACTCCGCCGCCGCACTGCTCCATGACATTACCGTTGCAGCGCTGGAAGTAAAAGTCGCACTTGTTGGTGAAGCAGCCTGTTGCACCAAACTTTGACGCGACGATCAGAATTAGCACAGTGACCTTCATTCGATTTCTTTCTTGCTGTTTTCGGACACGTTGCCACCAGAGGAGCTTGACTCAGCAGTCCGGGGATCTGCCCCCCAGTTCGGTCAAGGCCCGGGGCAGTTGCTCATTTTCTGAGAGCGCCAATTGGCTTCTTTCCGGGCGTGGCGGCGCGGGCCTCAACAACGGATTCGCGTTGCATCCATCGTGTCGGAATCTTTCGACCCTGGGTGCAAATGGGTGAGACACTTTGACATGCGAACAAGCGCACTCATCGCCTGGCCGTTGCCGTTCTGCACGTGAGCGCTTAGCCAGCGGCACAAGCTTCC
>JBNLEN010000312.1:0-5043 GCA_050304975.1 Polyangiaceae bacterium | reverse complement strand
AGGGCAACCGCAGGCCCAATGCCGCTTCTCAGTACTTTCAACATTACCGCATCCTTTTGAGTTGGGTGTCCACGGCTAGCCCAAGCCGCCCTGGACCACCGCGCGTTTGCTCGCAGATGCAGACGGTCGGCGACCAGTGACTTTTTCGTCACCCCCGAAGGGTTGTTGCCATACGCTCCAAGTGAGCCAGGTGAACTGCGTCGCTGCTAGGCTCGGTTGGCGGCGTCACTGGCTGGGCGGCAGTGGTGCGACAGCCTACGGATGACTCAAGAGTCACCTACAGGCCAAGCTACCGCACTTCGACATTGCGATGGATCCGATCGCTCGGCGCAACTTCTCTATTCAGGATCGTGACCGCAAACGAGGTTTCACCAACCGCAGGCTCACCAGCCAGGCGCGGCGAGAACCTGACGGCGTACAGGTCCCGCGTTCCCCAAAAAAGAAAAAGGACGCCAGCACGGCGTCCTTTTCCTTCACACAGCAGGAGAACAGTAAAGCTAGTCTAGTCTGGAAGACTGATTCTAATCCGGAAGACGGAGAGCTCAGCCCATGCCGCGACGTTGGAACGCAGGCACGTCCCATTCATCGCTGGACTTGGGAAAAGAAATGCTTTCGCGCACCACCACGCCGCCGTTGGACTGGGCGCGAGCAGGTACCCGCTCCGAAGGACGCGCCGAATACACAGTCGCAGGAGCCGGCTCAGAGCTGGTTTGAATGCTCAGCTGCTGGCCACTGGCGGGCTGCGCCGTGCGAGCTCGCGTCGGCTCGGATCTTTCGAGGGGCTGACGAGCAGCAGCCTTGAGCAGCTCCCGGTGGTCCTCCTCGGCCCGATCAAAGCCCGTGGCGATCACCGTCACCTTCATCATCTCGGACATGTCTTCGTCAACCGCTGCGCCGAAGATGATGTCTGCGTCTTCGTGAGCCATCTCGTGCACGTAGGAGGCAGCCTCCTCGATTTCGCGCATGCTCATGTCGGGGCCGCCCACGATATTGATCAACACGCCGGTAGCGCCGTCGACCGAGATATCGTCCAACAGCGGAGAAGTCACCGCTTGCTCACTGGCGTGACGCGCGCGACCTTCACCCTTGGCGCAAGCAGTGCCCATCAAGGCGCGGCCGCGGTGCTCTTCCATGGTGCGCCGCACGTCGGCGAAGTCCACGTTGATGATACCGGTCTTGGTGATCAGATCACTGATACCTTGAACGGCTTGAAACAGGACCTCATCCGCCTTGCGGAATGCGTCCATGAAGCTCAAGTCCGCGTCGAGCGTCATCAGCTTTTGGTTCGGGATGGTGATCAGCGTGTCGACGTTGTCACTCAAGTTGGTGACGCCGCTTTCTGCGCGGCGTGCCCGCTGACGGCCTTCGAACAAGAACGGTTTGGTAACGACGCCCACCGTGAGCGCGCCCTCTTCGTGCGCCAGTTGCGCAACTACAGGCGCGGCACCCGTGCCAGTTCCACCGCCCATGCCGGCCGTGACGAACACCATATCGGCGCCGCTGATGGCTTCTTTGAGACGGTTGACGTCCTCCAGGGCAGCCTTGCGTCCCTTCTCTGGGTCGGCACCTGCGCCGAGCCCTTTGGTCACGTTCTGACCGATGGGGACCTTGATCGACGCCAGGTTGTCGTTGAGAGCTTGCGCGTCAGTATTGACCGCAACGAACTCGACACCTTCCAACCCGTACTGGATCATCGTATTGACGGCATTGCCGCCGGCGCCACCGCACCCGACTACTTTAATCCGGGCTTGGTACTGCTGCATGTCATCCGCAAACTCAATCGAGAAACTCATTCCGTCCTCCAGCGCCTTTCAGCGCGCCACCACTGTCTTTTCTGCCAAGCTGCCTGCGGCTGTCTCTTTCCTCAGGCACCTTCTGTATAAGCGCGTATTGCCCCGTTGATACAAATAAACTGCTGCGATAAATCTCAGAACGCGTCACGCAGCCAAGTGAAGAAACCCCGCTTCGCATCGCCTGCGTCTCGGGCGGGCAAACGCACATCGCTCTCGTAGATTTCGTCGTCCGCCGCTTCGAGTTCCTCGAGTTTGGCCGCGCCGTAGCGCACCAGGCCGACGCCCGCTGCGTACTGCGGTCCTTGCACCAATTGCACAATACCTTTGACGCCCACCGGGAAGCCCAGTCGCACCGGCATGCCCAGGATCTCTTCGGCAGCTTCGGTCATGCCTTCCATCAATACGGCTCCACCGGTGAGCACTGCGCCAGCGCTGATCTGCTCGACCATGCCAGTCTCTTCCATGCGCCGGCGCACCTCACTGAAGATCTCTTCGACGCGCGGCTCGATGATGTCGCTCAGCACACGCCGCGCCACCTTGCGCGGCGAATGTCCACCCACGCCCGGCACCTCAATGTCTTCATCATCCGCCACCATGCGGCCGAGCGCGCAACCGAAGTTGCGCTTCAGACGTTCAGCTTCGGCCATCGGAGTGCGCAGGCCTGCCGCTACGTCATTGGTGACGTTATTGCCGCCGGCAGGAATGACGCTGGCGTGGCCGATGCCACCCTCAATATATTGAATCAAGTCGGTCGTACCGCCGCCCATGTCGATCACGGCGACACCGATCTCTTTTTCGTCTTCGCTGACGACCGCATCCGCGCTGGCCAGAGACGCCAATGAAACGTCTGCCACTTCGAGCTCGCAGCGCTCAACGCAGCGTACTGCATTTTGCACGCACGAAGTCGCCGCCGTGATCAAGTGCACGCGGGCCTGCAGCCGCACGCCGCTCATGCCCACTGGATCGCGCACGCCGTCTTGGTTATCGACGATATACTCCCGCGGCAGTGCGTGCAGGATCATGCGGTCAGCATCGACCGGGATCGCGCGAGCGCCTTCGAGCACGCGCTCCAAGTCTGCACGCGTGACCTCACGCCCGGCAATCGCCGCCACACCGTCCGAAGACTGGCTGCGTACATGACTGCCGCCGACGCCCATGTAGACCGTGCCGATCTCGACCCCGGCCATGGTCTGGGCTGCCTGCACGGCTTCGCGAATGGCTCGAACCGTCCACTCGATGTTGGACACGACGCCTTTGCGCAATCCCCGACACGGGACGTTGCCCACACCGAGAATGGTGATGCCTTCGGCGTCAATCTCGCCGACGACTGCTGAGACTTTGGTACTGCCGACATCGAGGCCGACGACGATTTCTGAGGGTAACGCTGACATCTTCTAATCAAGCCAGAGCAGGTGGGGCCCTGGTGCTGGGGACGCTGCCACGCCCCCCAAATGGTGGCCAAGTTCCCGTATTATTTTGGGGGCGTTGGGGTGTGGCTCCGACCTGATTTTTGAGGGTGTGAGCCGCCTGCGCGGGTGAACCCCGCGGCGGGCAGCGCCGGCCGGCAAGGTGTGACCGAGCGTGCGGTAGGCGGTTAGCGCATGCGGACGACGACGCGCTCGGGGTGCGCTTCGTTGTCCAGAAAGACGATGCCGGGAGTTTGTCCCCGGGCTCGGACTTTGCCGATCACGCGCGCCGCCATCAGCAGCTTTTGCCGAAATGGACCCTTGCCCAAGTGCAGCGTCAAACCATTTGAGCCAACTACCAGGCTCACTTGACCATCCGGGGCCATTTGGATCTCTTGGGCGGCGAAGGACTCGGCCGTCTTCAGGCGCTCATACTTGCGCAGAATCTCGATGCCGAGCGCAATGCGCTCCAAAGCTCGGTCGCGATCCGCAGCGAGCTCAGCGCCACTGACTCCCGTCACCACGGGGAAGTCGCTTTCGTAGCGGCCTTCCAATTGCAAGATCGGCTGGCCCTCGCGCGTGACCAGATAGAGCGCGCCGTCGATGGCCGCGACGGCCTCGGCCACGTATTCATCGACTCGGATCTCGAGCGTCCCGGGCAGCTTGCGCGTCAGCTTGGCGCTGGCGATCCAAGGATCTTTCGTGAGCTCCGCCTCTGCTTGCGCCAGATCCAGGGCGAACAAGTTTTGCCCCCGCTTAGCGCCAGCTAGCCGCAGCAGCTGTTGTTCGTCGTAGCGCCGGCTGCCCTCAGCGACCACTTCGACGATACCGAAGCGCTCCGTGGTCACCGCGAAGGTGTGGGCTCCCCAAGCCACGACAAATGCCGAGCCCAGCACCAGCGCCAATCCGAACAGCAACTTGGTCGCGGGCCAAATCCAGGCCAGTGCAGCCGACGACACGACTTCGTCCGAGTCGTCTTCGTGCTCAACCTCATGCTCCTCCGTCGGCGCGTGTACGTCTCTCGGACGACGCGGCTGCTGACGACGCGCCCGACGGTTGCCACTCGGCGCACCTGTCGGGCCGGCATTCTGGGCGGAGCCGCTCACGGGGCGGACAATGACCCCAAGCCCGACTTATTGGCCAAGTATTTCGCGTTCGATCTGCGACAGCAGCTTGTTGATGTCGCCCGCCCCGAGCGAAATCACGACATCGCCCGGCTCAGCCCGCTCGGCTATCCGCCGGCTCAGCTCGTCCCGATCGCCCGCGTAGGCCACCGACTGATGCCCATGCTCCGCGACCGACTCGACCAGTCGCTGCGACGTGATCCCCTCGATGGGTTTTTCGCCCGCCGCGTAGATATCCGTGATGTAGACGTCATCCGCGTTGTTGAACGCTCGCGAAAACTCGTCGAACAGGCTCTCGGTGCGGGTGTAGCGGTGCGGCTGGAACGCCACGATCACTTTTTGGCTGTACGCGCGGCGCGCGGCGTTGAGCGTGGCCTCGATTTCCGCCGGATGATGGCCGTAGTCGTCCACCAACGTGATCCCCTTGGGCTGGGCGACCACAGTGAAGCGGCGCGCCACGCCGCCAAACGTGGACAGCGCTTCTTTCATCACGTCCAGCGGGACTTCCAGCTCGTCCGCAATGGCGATCGCCGCCAGCGCATTGAGCACGTTGTGATGCCCAGGCATGCGCAGCATGAATTCCCCTAGTGGGCGATCCCGGTGATAGACGTCAAAGCTGGTGTGCAGCCCGTGGTAGGCCACATTTTTGGCTGAGTAGTCCGCTTGCGGATTGATGCCGTAGGTCATGTGGCGATGCTTGATGCGCGGCAGAATCTCTTG
>JBNLEN010000311.1:0-5076 GCA_050304975.1 Polyangiaceae bacterium | reverse complement strand
GGGTCGGAACCCAGACGACGTCGGGGTGCCGTTCCGTCTCCCCAGCGCGATCCGGGAGCTCACCAAGACCAGTGGCCAAGCCAGCCTGGGTCGCGACCTGTGGCTCCGCCGCGCCGGGTTTGGCGATCCCGGGTTGGGGCGGCGCCGGCTTGCCAGCTTGTGGCGTCTTGGTCGCCGCAGGCATGGGCTCGGGAACCTCTGGTCTAATCTTTTTGTGCTGCGCAGGTGGCTGTAGGTTCTTCTGGAGCTGCTGCCGCCGCGCAGCCTCTGACGCGACACTGGCCTTGCGCCTCTCGGCAGATTCACCCCGGTATGCCGCAAGCTCCGCGCTGGGGTTCAGCGTGTTTACCTTGATTCGGTCGCGAGCCTCTTTTCCAGCGAGCACTTCAAGCGGAACGTGATCGGTCTTGAACACCACCTCGACTGACGAATTCAAATCGAGCTCCGTATTCAACTCCTCGGTCGACTGTGTTTGCTGAGTCGACACGTATCCGATGGTGTTCTGTACAGACGCGCTGGCCCCCCACGGGCCCATCCCAAACTTGCCCGCGGCCTCGACGGTGTTTCGCAGGTCGAAGGAGCTGCCGCGGTCCTCGGCCAAGGCAGAGCGAGTGTCCACGTGGAAGCGCATCGACGCGTGAATGCGCCCGCTCTCGATGACAATGCGCTGAAGGCCCATCAACACCATCGACGCCAACATCTGCTGACGCTGGCGCGCCAGTGCCCGGCGCGCTAGCGGGACCAACGTGGTCTCCGGATCACCCCGACTCACCGACTCATCGGGAGCCAAGCCCAAATCTGTCCGGAGCGCCCCTTCAGGGGGCCATTCGGCCCCGCTACGGAGTTGGAGACGCGATTCGCCAGGGGTTTCGTCGTCCCAGCCCTCCTCCGTCACAATCTCAAACGCCTGGGGATACTTCTCCGCCAGCCAAGCTCGGCTGCGACTGGGTCCCAAGTTAGCATCCGCGAACCCGTCCGTGGTGGCGGAGACGTTGCGCAGTAGCTCCACGAAGGAATGCATCTGTTGCTGGCTCGAGTCCACCATGGCCTTGAAGACGCCGTTGATCAGCTCCGTGACGAAGCGAGGGAACGACACCGCAGTGAGCACATCCTCTGTGGTCGAGGCCACGCGCCTTGCCGCCTCGCCAAAGCTCGCCTGCGCGACCGACACCTGCTCCGGGGTAGCCCGCTGACCGCCGTGACGGTACTCCAGATCACTCGTCAATTCCTCTTCCAACCACTCCGCAGCGCGCTGACACACCTGCACCATGGACGCCGCTAGCTCTTTGCGTTCAGCGGGCGACAACCGCTCGAAGGCCTCACTAGACAGCAGCAGATCGCGTACCGCTCCGCGCACCAGTGCGAGATGCCGACTCTTGGAGCTGTCACTCATGCCGCCGCTCCCACTCCGCCCTCCTCGATGACGAGGCTGGCCTGGACCCACCGCGCCAAAGCGGCGGCGACCTGATGGGGCACCGTTAACGGAACCCGGCCGCCTGGTGAGGATGTCAGCTCCGCAAGCCACGAGATGATCCCCATGCCCGCCTGACCCCGCCGGATGTGAGCGCCATACTGGACCGGTGAAAGACGCGCCCGCGTGCGGTAGGTTGCGATGAGCCCCCAAAGATTGTGCGCCCCCCAAACGCGCTCTTGCGCCATCAGCTTGAGCAGCTCGACAGCTTGTTGCACATTGGCCAAGATCTCGGTCGCGGCGTGCAGCACAAACCCGTTGCCGTGCCGCACCAGGTTCTCGCTCAAGAGGCGCGCCCGAAGCTCCAGCTCGACCATTTCGTGAGGGCCCGTCCTCCCCCACCGCTCGCTGGAGGCGGAAGCCGCATCCGCCAGATCGAGTAGACGTAGCGCAAACTCATCATTGCGGGACTCACCTGCCGCCAGCACCGGTTCGTCGCCTCTGCCCCCGAACGCTCGAGCGAAGATCGCCTGGCGCTCGGCGCGTGTCAGTCTCTCCGTGCGCCCACGCCAGAAGTTCGCCAGCTTGTCACTCGTCGCTCGACTAACGACAGCCAAGCCTCCACTTGCCCAAAGCCCAGCCAGGTCCTCGGTAGTCGGAAGCAGTTGAGCCGCCTCTAGCTCCGAGGCCAGATAAAGAGGCCCCAACGCCCGGAGCAGCCGGGCGTTGTGCGGCCCCCGGCTATCGTCAGGCACCGGCAGCTCCGCCAGCTCCAACGCAGACGAGCACCCCATCGGGATCCCTAGACGTGAATGTCCCTCCAAGAGCGCCGCCTCCAGGGCGCCCGTCAATTGCATCACCGTTACCGACACGTCGCCTCCGTCCACCGGCTACGAACTCGTTTCTCCCGGCGTTCCGGGCGGGGCCACGGGCTCGGCATTGCCCTGGATGGCCGCGATCATCTGCGGCGTCGCGAGCTTCTCCATCGGGAAGTAGTCGCTCTTGAAGTTCACCCGGACCTCACCCGTCAACTTTGCCTTCACCTCGGCTTTCGATTCGGAGCTGTCATCCACGGAGGACTCGACCGTGGCCACGTGCTCATTGCTGTGCTGGGTAGAAAAAGACGCATCCACCGGGCTAAACCACCCTCCGTAGCTGGCGCTCGCCTCAGTAGCACTAGCGGACTTCTGCTTGTCATACATGGATGCACGGGCCGTGCGCCGCGCGCGATCCGAAGCCCTCATGTCGAACACCACCTTGGCGTGGATCAGCCCATCGGTGATCACGATTCGATTGATTCCAAGCATCACCATCGACGCCAGAAGTTGCTGCCGCGACCGCGCCATCTGCAGACGGGCCGCCAGTACAAGACGGCGCTCTTCGTTAGGATCTGAGAGGTCAGTGATCGGCTTGTCGAGCTGCAAGGAGTCCGAGATAGCCTTCGCAGCCTCGTCCTCCATGCCGTCTCTGGGCACAATGCGTGGCTGTGGCGCAGCTTCCTCACCCTCTTCTGAGAAGCCTCCGCCAAAGTCGTCCTCGCGAATGTCGACCATGTCACCGAACTGTCCGGCAACCCAGTCACGTGCGTTGTTCTCAGTGATGTTGTCCTGAGCAAACTGATCGACCGTCTTGGCAACATTCGCCAGTAGCTCGCCGTAGGCCTTCATCTGTTCGATGGAGCTCTCTACTACCGCCTGAAAGACCCCTTTGATCAAGCCCGACACGAACTGAGGAAAGTCCACCTTCTTGACCAAAGCGCCAAACTGCTCCACTCCCTCACGCACGCCACCTGCCACAAAGTCCTGACCGACTTGCCCTGGCGCACCCGCCAGACGTTGTTTGGTAGCATCAATGGCATCGGCCTGTTCACGTGATAACGCCCCGCGACTCTCGGGTTCGAACGAGCGCGCCGCGAGACCGTCCGGGTTGGCCATGTAGGACGCCACCTTGACCATCTCGGAGGCAATCTTTCGCTGTTCACTCGGTGGTAGTCGCCTAAAAGATGGACTCTGACTCAGTATCTCGGCCACCTCCGGGCGCACCACACCCAGCGTCTGAGTATCACTCCAACTGACCTGCGAATCGCCCATGGCTCACCCTACCTTTCAGGTTCCGGCAGGCGGTGCGGGCTGTGCGGCCCCCTGCTCTGGCGCAGGGCTTCCCTCCGACGCCGCAGCTTGCGCTGTCGACCTCGGCCGTGACGCGTTCTGGATTTGGCCAATCTGAAAGGAATCCGCCATCTTCTCCAACGGAAACGTCTCGCTCTTGAAGTTGACCTCAACCGTCCCGGCAAGCTGAGCTCGAGTTTGCAACGCCGCGTCGGTTGCCGCTTGACTGGCGTTCGCCACGGTCATCACCGGCTCTTCCGAATACTGGTACTGTCCCTTGGCGTAGTAGCTAGCGTCCCTCCGATTCCCGGAGCTTCCGTTCTCTTTGTCGTAGGAATACTCGCGCTCGCCTCCCTGGTAATCTCTCTCGTACTCCCCCGAAGAGGAACGACGTTTCAGCTCCGGGTCATAGTCGAACTGGGTAGCGCTGCTGCGATACTTGAAGTTGTCCCGAGCACGAAAGTCGTACATCACCTTCGCCGAAATGCGCCCGTCCGTCACGATGATGCGGTTGATCCCCATCAGCACCATGGTTGCAAGCAGCTGCTGGCGGCTGGTGGCCAGCTGCGTTCGCGCCGCCTGGACAACCTTGCCCTCGGTCGTGTCATCTTCCAAGTCTAGGCTCTTGAGCGGTCCGCCCTCAATCGGGAGTTCGTTGACGCGTGCCAGCGCTGCGGACTCGTCCACCCCATCTCGGAGCCGGATGCGCGGCCCCCCACCTCCGTCCCCAAAGCCAAAGCTGTCTCCGGTGTCCACATCCAGCTGAAACATGTCTGGGAATTGATCGACCAAGTGATCGCGCCCCTGATTCATGCTGACGTTTTCGTCACGGAACTGGTTCAGCGTTTGCGCAACGCTCTTGACCAGGTTTCCGTAAGCCTCCATCTGCTTGATGGAGGAGTCAACGATGGAGGTGAACACGCCTTCTATTAAACCACTCACAAACGACGGAAAGTTTACGTTGTCCAGCAAGAGCCCTGCTACCGCCGCTCCTTCCCTGGCCGCTTGCGCCGTGAACTGGGCGGACGGATCACCTGAGCGGCTGCGGCGGCGGCTGTCGGCAAGCGCCTCTGCCGTTGCCGTTTGGTTGTTGATGCGCGCCAACCGGTCCGCCTGAATACCGTCGGGAGCGCAGATGTAGTTCACCACCTCGACGGTATGTTTCGCGATATCACGCTGTTTCTCCGGCGGGAGCTCCCGAAATGAGTCGCTGCTCTCTAGCAGATCGCGGACTCGTGAGCGGACGACCTGCATCCGCTCGTTGCCACTCCAATCCGAACCATCGGAGCTGGGTTCCGCCGGGGGTGGCAACGGTTCCGGGGGGGACTCTCCCAAAAGTGAGGGTTGCAATGAGTGAAGCATGGTGGTTCCTTCCCGCCGCTTAGGCGGCGTTCTGTCCTTGTCCTTGCATCATCGACGCATTCAGCTCGAACTCGATTGGACGCAGATAGAGGCTTACCCGTGGGGGGCCGTCTGTAGTCATGCGCACGCTGAGCACCGAGAAGTTGCCCGCGGCGCTGCCTGGAGCTGGTCTGAACGCATCCAGCCAGGCGCGCA
>JBNLEN010000310.1:0-5116 GCA_050304975.1 Polyangiaceae bacterium | reverse complement strand
TGCTCGTACTCAGCGCGATCTGGATCGTCGGCCTGACTCAGCTAGTTGGAAGCGGGCTTGGGCTGCGTCAGCGACCAGGAGCATCCGCTCACGTTCTGTTTGGAGCAGCTTTGGTTGTGGCTGCTTTTTTTGGTCTCGAGGGGCTGGCTCGCGACGGGCTGCAGGACTCCCTGCCTCACGTCGTAGACTCTGGGCTCACCACTCTCGTCATAGCAGGGGGTGTGGTTGCTGCCTGGGCGACGCTCGTCGTTGTGCAGCTGAGCGGTTGGGGAAGGGGAACGCTGTTTGCCCAACACCTGCGGGTGCATCTGCGCAACGGACTTTACATCAATACTCTGTTTGACCGGTTCGTCGCGCCGCGCCCGCGCAGCGGAGCGCGAGCTGCAGAGCAATCATTCGAACAGGTAATTCAATCATGAGCAAGAACGAGATGAGTATTGACGACTTGGTAGCTGTGCTGCGGAAGGTGACCATGAGAGTCGCACCGGCTTGGCCGTTGGACGGAATCGTGGCGGTCAACCCCTATGCCGGGATCCAAGACCACACCTTTGTGCAGGGGACCACCCTGCTACGGCGAGTTGCCGGTGCTCGCTCGACAATGACTGATGAGCAGTTCCGGGCTCGGATCAGCAGCGAGCAGGGGCGGCGGGATCTGGAGTGGGCAATTGTCGAATCGGGCAGCTCCCTCACGAGCGAGCGCGTGTTGCACCTGTTGAATAGCGGACAGCTGTCTGTCACGGGACCAGAGATCACCACGGTTGCGGATGTGCTCCAGAACTTCACGGGCGCTGCCTGGAGCCGCTTCAGCGTGGAGCAAGTCGGCGCATTTTTGGCATCCTACTTTGATGAAGGTTATGCCGCGTGGCAACCGAGCCGCGGCGCCTCTCTCTTCTCGACTTGGAAGACTGAGGCCGCCATTGATCGCTCCCCCGAAGTCATGGGGGCGAAGGGGTTTCGAGATGTCATCCGCTCTCTGCCGGATCCCTCTCAAGAGGCGGCCAGTGCGATCGTTGCCAGACTTGGAATCGCGCCAGAGGCGCTGGAGCTGTACCTTCACCGGCTGCTGATGCGCGTTGGCGGTTGGTCAGCATATGCCTCGAGACTTGCGTGGGAAGCTGAGCAGTACCACGGCGCCTCCGATGACACGGCCGTCGAGCTGCTAACAGTGTTGCTCGCTTTCGAGCTGGCTCTGCATGACAGCACCAGTGACGAAAGGTTCGAGGCTCAGTGGCGGCTGGCTCGACAGAGTATTTCTCGCCTGGCAACTTCTTCATCGGACTCTGCGGCGAGCGAAGCGCGCGCGCTCCTGCAACGCGCCTCAGAGCGTGCGTTTCAGCGCAGTCTGGCCGAGCGCATCAATGCTCAGCCGCGCAGCGCCGGCGCAGCTGGGTCCAGGCCGCGGGCGCAGGCGGTATTCTGCATCGACGTGCGTTCTGAAGTATTCCGGCGGCACTTGGAGGGCACGGACCCAGAGATTGAGACGTTCGGCTTCGCCGGCTTCTTCGGTTTTGCGGTGGAGTATGTTCCGCTTGCTCACAGCGCTGGTGCTGCGCACTGCCCAGTGCTGCTCAAGCCCGGGTACCGGGTTCACGAAACAGTAACGAAGCCGGATGAAGCGAAAGTTGCCACCCGGCACCGGGTTGAGCAGCGCGCAATTCAGAGCGCCTGGAAGAGCTTCAAGCAAGGGGCCATTTCATGCTTCAGCTTCGTTGGGCCTCTGGGTTTGGCCTACTTGCCCAAGCTACTAACAGACAGCTTGAGTATCACTCGCCCAGTTACGCCCCCCGCACTCCAGGGGCTGGGGCGCTTCGCGGACCAGCGCAGGCCCGAGTTGAACGCCAGTGACGGGACGCAACAAACAGGCATTGCACTGCCGCAGCGTATCGAGCTCGCCGAGCGGGCGCTGAAAGGGATGTCGCTCACAAGCGGCTTCGCCCGGATCGTGCTACTCGTTGGGCACGGCTCCACCAGCGTAAATAACCCGCACGCATCTGGACTGAATTGTGGTGCCTGTGGAGGCAAGTCCGGAGAGGCAAATGCTCGTATCGCAGCTGAGGTGTTGAACGACGTTCAGGTTCGGCGCGGATTGCAGCGTCGAGGGATCTCGATCCCCGACGATACGCTGTTTCTCGCGGCCTTGCACGACACGACCACAGACCACGTGACCTTGCTGTCGCATCAGGATGTTCCACGCTCGCATCAACCAGAGCTTGAACGGTTGCAGCAGAGCTTGGCGTCTGCGGCAAGAAACTCCTGCGAGGAGCGGGCCAAGCGCCTGCCGGAGCTCGTGGGCAGTGCGGGCCAGGAGTGGTTTCGCAGGAGTCGTGATTGGGCGCAGGTGCGGCCGGAGTGGGGATTGGCAGGATGTGCGTCGTTCATTGCAGCACCTCGTCACCGCACAGCTGGTGTGGATCTGGAGGGGCGGGCATTCCTTCACTCGTATTGCTGGGAGCAAGATGCCGACGCTAGCATTCTAGAGCTAGTCATGACTGCACCAATGTTGGTGGCTAGTTGGATCAACCTGCAGTACTACGGGTCAACCGTAGACCCTCAGCTGTTCGGCGCCGGCAACAAGACGCTGCACAACATAGTTGGCGGCAGTGTGGGCGTGATCGAAGGGAGCGGAGGTGACTTGAGAATTGGGCTACCGCTGCAGTCTGTTCATGATGGTGAGAGCTTCCAGCACGAGCCAGTGAGGCTGAACGCAGTGATCGAGGCTCCGACTGATGCGATTAACGCCGTCTTGCAGAAGCATGAGAAATTGCGGCAGTTGATTGATAACGGATGGATCTGTCTGTTTGCAATGGATGAGCAGGGGCAGCTTCGCTTCCGCTATCGGGGCGATCTAACTTGGACTGAGGCGGACGATGCGTCGGAGCCGCAAGCATGGAGTCAGGCGTCATGATTGTGAGTCGAAACCAAAGTGCTGTGCGAGTCGGGATTCTCGGCGGCGGGCAGTTGGCGAGGATGCTGGCTCAGGCAGCCATCCGTCAGGGGTTGGAACCTGTCGTACTGGTAGGCAGCTTGGCGGATCCGGCTGCCATCAGTGGAGCCCAATACGTGCTCGGTTCGCTCAATGACATGCATGCCATCGAACAGGTGTGCAAACTGGCCAATACGATCACGCTCGAGAATGAATTCTTGGACCTGGACGCCATCCAACGAGTGCTTGAGACGCAGCCCCACGCCAGCTTGAAACCTAGCCTGCACGGCATTGCAGTCGCACAAGACAAGCTCGCCCAGCGTCGCTTGCTTCGGCGTCTCGGCGTTGCCGTTGCTGACTTTGAGGTAATACATTCGAGCACGCTGGAGCAAGATCTCACCCGCCTGGCACGAAGCTTTCCCAATGGGTTTGTGCTGAAGTGGTCGCGCTTCGGATACGACGGCCGTGGTAACTTACCCGTACGACTACCGTCCAAAACAGACTTGGAGCAGGTAGACTTGGAGCAGGTAGTTGGCTTCTGCCGCAGGGGGGAGCAGGTGGGGGCGACGATCTATGCGGAACGCCTGATTGACTTCGAGTGCGAATTGGCGCTCGTCAGTGTGCGAGCCCAGCACGCACAGCAGGTGGACTTTCCGCTCGTGACCAGTCGTCAGGAGCGAGGAGTCTGTCGTGAAGTTATTGGACCAGCGAACGCCTTAGGCTACCCAGCAGGCTTGGAGCAGCAGGCTCGCGCGATCTCACACGCCATCGCCGAGGCGCTTGACTTGGTGGGGACGCTCGCCGTGGAATTCTTCCTAGACAAAGATGGGCAGCTAATCGTCAATGAGTTGGCTCCCCGGGTCCACAATAGCGGGCATTTTACTCTGCATGAAAACGCGCCCAGTCAGTTCGACCTCCACGTGCAGGCGGTTTGCGGTTTGCCATTGTCAGAGCCCCAGGTCAGCGGCCTGGCGGTGATGCGCAACATCCTTGGTCCGTGGGGTACGCCAATGAATGCTGCGTGCCGACCCCCGACTGAGGCCCCGCCGGATGGCTCAGCGTTGACGTGGTACGGCAAGAGTCAGGTGTCGCCCGGCAGAAAGATGGGGCACCTGACCGGTAGAGCTTCGTCGCTCGATGCGGCAACCGCGTTACTGACCGAGATGAAGGACTATGAAAGGCGATATTGGGACGACGTCTCGAGTCGTTTGCAACTGGAGGTGTGCGCATGAGTCAGCAAGCGCCGCGGGTGGCGATCATCATGGGCTCAGATTCAGACTGGCCCGTTATGCGGGGGGCCGCTGAGGCACTACGAGAACTGGAGTTGAACTATGAAGCTGCGGTCGTTTCTGCACACCGCATGCCTAGCGAGATGGCTGCTTTTGCCTCCAATGCCGCTTCCCGCGGTATTTCCGTGATAATAGCTGGCGCTGGTGGAGCGGCGCACCTTCCGGGGATGGTGGCTGCTCACACCTCGCTGCCGGTGATTGGAGTGCCCGTACCAGTTGGTCATCTGCAGGGCATGGATTCGCTGCTCTCCATCGTGCAGATGCCGAAAGGAGTGCCTGTTGCAAGCGTTGCGATCGGCGCTGCCTTCAACGCGGGCCTGCTGGCAGCGCAAGTGTTGGCAGCAGGTGGAGTTGAACCGGATCGCGCTTTGGCGCAACGCATTCTGGAGTACAAAGAGCGAATGCGAGAGACGGCCGCTAAGAAAAAGCTTCCGAGTTTGCCCTAGATTCCGCCACCGCGACAGACTCCCGCAGCCGAGCGAATGGCCGGCGTCGAGTCGTCGAAGTCATTCCTGCGGAAAACGGGAGCCGGGAAATCACGCCGAAACCCCCACGAGACTTCCGCGTTGGGGATGTTGGAGCACGCTTCGAGTGTGGAACAGTCCGGCAATCGTACCCGCAAGTTGAGGGGCCCCTATCCCCGCCTGGTGCGAACCGGATTCAACCAAACGCAGCCGGACCAAGAAAGCTGGGACGCGCTCCGCCTGCAAAACGAGCTCATTTTGAACGCTGCCGGCGAAGGCATCTACGGCCTCGATCTTCGTGGCCGCACTACCTTCGCCAATCCCGCGGCTGCCGCTATGACGGGTCATTCCGTCTCGGAGCTGCTCGGCAAGTCTATGCACGACGTGGTGCATCATTCGCATGCTGACGGCTGCCGCTACGAGCAGACTGAGTGTCCCAT
>JBNLEN010000309.1:0-5136 GCA_050304975.1 Polyangiaceae bacterium | reverse complement strand
GTGCCGCCCGCAGTGCCGAAACCGTAGCTCTAATCCGCGCCCCAGCCAGCCCACCCGTGCCCCGAAGCTCTACGACTTGTACCCAGCTTGTCCTTCGTGGGTTTGGGACGAGCTCACTCTCGTGGTGCGCCCCAAGGCTGTTGGCCTCGAGGTTGTCGTCCCCCCCGAGGGTTCCAAAGCAAGTGACTGGCTCTAGTATCGCGTGCCCCAAAGGTGTCGCTGCAACCTCTGTCACGCCCCGGCTTCCGTCAAAACCCGGCGCGCCTGATGAGCCAGTCCTTCCACGACCGAATGAAAGCCGCGCAAGGAATGCACCTGAACACGAACCTATCGGAGTTGTCTGCCTCACTTGAAAAGCAGGCCCCCCAGTTTCCCCACAAACTTTGGCTTTACAAGATTCTGAATTTGCTCCAGACTGCGGGTACCATAAAGAAGGCGCGGAGATCAGGTTGGGGATAACTGATCGCGCTGGATGGCGTGCCGGACCGAAGTCAGGGTCGAAGTCAGGGTCGAGCAACGCCGCGTGGGCGGTTGACGAGCAACGGAGAATTGATGGCTTGTTGGTTTAGGCAGTGGGCGAATCCGGCACTTGGCATGGCCCTGTACGCAGGAATGACGGCGGGCTGCAGTTCGGAGTCAGCGAAGAGCGGGGACGACCAGCAAGCTGACGCGGGCACGCCGCCAGCTGGCACTGGTGGCGAACCATCGGGCGCGGGTGGTTCATCGGCGGACGCGGGAGCCGGTGGTGATGAGCTCACTGGTGGCGGCGGCACCACGGACCCGGTGGACAAGCCGCCCGAGGGCGCGCTGGACGCTGGTACTGCTGATGCTGGGGCAGACAATGCTGGTCCGGTTGTCGACCGCAGCGATCCCGATTTGTATGAGTTCGCCCTGCTGCCCAGTGATCTAGATCCGGACGTGAGTGATTTCGATGAGGAGCAGTTCGCGCAACTCGACACTCGGACGCAGCCCTTAGGCAAGCTCGTCTTCTTCTTACCTGGGGCTAACAACACCCCAGCCGCCTGGCGCAATCACGGGCGCAAGTTGGCTGAGTTTGGTTTTCACGTGGTGATCCCCCACTACAACAACAGTTGGGGTAGCGCTTGCTCAGGGCAAGGGGGGGATTGTAACGCCAATACACGCTGGGAAGCGTTGATGGGTGAAGACACCTCCAGCGTGATTGAGGTCTCCCGCGCGGACAGCGCTGAAGCGCGCGTGCTCGCCATGCTCGAGTATTTGAGTGAAGAGCATCCAGCGGGTGATTGGGGCTACTACCTCAATGCGGATGGTTCGCTGCGCGATGACCAAGTGATCATCGCGGGGATCTCCCACGGAGCTTCCAGCACGGGGCTGTTCGCCAGCCGTCGCAAGTTCTACCGCGCGGTGATGCATTCCGGCGGCTACGGCAACCTGGGTGACAATCCGCAGACGCCAATCGAGGTTTTCTACGGGCTGTCCCACACCGATGATGAGCAGCATGCCGCGCATCTTTCCAGTTGGGAGTCAGCCGGGCTGCTGGGTAGCCCCACGAACATCGACGGGCAGGCGTCGTTTGGTGAAGCGCGCCAACTGATCACCTCCGAGCCGAACACCTACCCGCACTGCTCGGTGGCGGTGCACTCGTCTTCTCCCACGGATGCGGACGGCGCGTACCTGTTCGAGCCCGCGTGGCGCTACATGTATGGCGCGCCGGCGCTGGCGCCATGATCCGCCGAAGATAAAACTGGCGCAAATCCGGGCGCTTGCATCAAAAGGTTGGGGCTGGTGTCACAACCCGCGCAGCTGCGTCGTCCACGGACTGAGCCGCCTCGGTGGCTCCTGATAGCCGAAGGAGTGCCCAAGATGATGAGCTGGATTCTGCGTCGCAAACTCGACGCCTTCGAACGAGAGTATGACTACGACATGAGTTACGCCAGGGAGCTGCTCGAACTCGGACCGAGCGTGCTGCTGAGGTTCCAGCAGGCGACCAAGCTGGGCGAGTATCGGGAGGTTCCGCTGCCAGTTTGGTTCGCTGCCTCGATCCTCAGCGTGCGCGCCGGTGACTGTGGCCCTTGTACGCAGCTCGTCGTGGATATGGCTACACGCGCTGGTGTGCCGGAGCAGCAGCTGAGCGCATTGTTGAACGGCCAGTTCGAGAGTCTGCCTGCAGATGTTCGCCTGGTGGCTGAGTTCACCCGCTCGGTGATCGAACGCCGCTCCGATCCGCAGCTGCGCGAGCAAGTCATTGCCCGCTTCGGACGCAAGGGTTTGACCTCCATCGCGTTTGCGATCGTGGCGGCAAGTCTGTATCCAACCCTCAAATACGCGCTGGGGCATGGCGAAGCGTGCTCTGTGATACGCCTGGGCGACAAGAACCTGCGCCCAGCGCCCGTGGGCGCTCACGCCGCGTGACTCCAGGTGCTTTGCGGAGTAGGTCCCTCGAGGAGTAGGTCTATGGGCAGCGAGATGGAACCCCAGAGCTGGACTCAATTGTTCGAACAACACCGCGCCCACCTTCAGGCGCTAGCCTATCGTTTGTTGGGTTCGGTCAGCGAAAGTGAGGATGTGTTGCAGGACGCCTACTTGCGTTTGCAGGCTCGCCCCGCTGACAATCTCGAAGAGCCCAGAGCTTACCTTTCGAAGGTTGTGACGCGACTGTGCCTGGATGCGCTGACCAGCGCGCGAGCACGGCGAGAGAGTTACGTTGGACCGTGGCTACCAGAGCCAGTCCTGGGGGACGGAGCTCTAGGCGTCACTTTGCCGAAGCCACCCGTGACTCCGGAGGCCAACAGTGAACGCCTGGCGGATATCTCCGTGTCGTTGATGCTGGTGCTGGAACGCTTGTCACCGCTGGAGCGGGCGGCGCTGTTGCTGCACGACGTGTTTGATGTCGACTACCGAGAGGTCGCGAGTACCCTGGGTCGAACTGAGGACGCTTGCCGGCAGTTGGTCAAACGTGCCCGACAGCACGTACGGGCGGAGCGCCCCCGATTTGCGCCGACCTCGGAACAGGGAGAGCGACTAGTGCAGTCGTTCCTGCGCGCGGTGTCCAGCGGCGACGTGGAGGGCCTGTCGAACATGTTGGCCGAAGATGCCAAGTACATCAGTGATGGGGGCGGTCTGGCGTCGGCTGCAACCAAACCGATTGTTGGCCGGGACAACGTGGCGCGTTTCGTGCTGGCGCTGGCGCGCAAGTTCCCACTCCCGGCTGACTCGCTGATCCGCTACTCGGCGATCAACGGCATGCCGGGGCTGGTGCTGGTTGCTGGCGGGCGAGTGCACAGTACGCTCACCTTCGGCATCAGCGGCGCCGTGATCGCAGCCGTCTACAACGTTCGTAATCCCCACAAGCTCAAGCACGTGTTGCCGCAGCTGGGCAGCGACTGAACGTGCGGTTCTGGGCGAAGGGACGCAGAGAGCGACCCATAGGAATTGGGGCGGGCCGTGCCTGGCACGTGCCACGCTGCCGGCCTGGGACGGCGCCAGCAGTCTCGGGCGCGTTCGCGGAAAAACATCGCGATTATGGTTGCTTGTCTCGCGTGTGCCGGCGCGAAGGCTATTGGCATACCTCTGGCAAAGAGGCTTTGCGAGCGGGCGTCAGCCCCACGTAATCCCACCAGTGAAAGCGAGCTACCATGAGCCACGACAAGCAAACCGAAGATGAAGTCCCGACCCTGCGCAATGCCGATGCCGAACTCAACGATGAGGAGTTGGATGGCGTCGCGGGCGGAGCCGGCTACTTGAAGATTGGCGACATCAAGGGGGAGTCCGTCGAGCCCAAGCACAAGGACTGGATCAACTTGTTGTCCGTGAGTTCCAGGAGCTGAAACGGCAGGCTGATAGTTTCAATTCAGAGGAGTCGAGCCCCTGGCGTTTTTGCCCGGGGCTTGTTGCCATTTTGTGCGTCCGAGTTGGGCGTTTGACGCGACTTAACTTTTGACCACAACCTCAGAGTCGAGGGAAGAGTGGGCCTTGAGCGAGTTGGAAATCAGGCACACGGCTTCGGCCTTATCAAGCAACTCTTTGCCTTTCGCGACCAGCTGTTCATCGTCTACCGTCAAACGAGCCACGATCTTCATCTCTGTGAACTGCGTCACGCGTTCGACCCGATCGAGCACGCCCTCGGCGTGGCAGTCGAGATGGCTGTAGGGAAACTTGTTGGCCCGAGCGACCGCTCGAAACGTCAGCACGAAGCAATCCGCCACAGCGGCAACTAGTAGAGTTTCAGGTGACCACTGATCTCCAGGACCACCGAATTCCGCGGGCGGAGCTGTCGCTAGTTGCGGTAAGCCCCGACCGGAGACCTGCACGGGACCTTCGGAATCGGCGCTGGCATCGGCGGGATACTCGTGGGGAAACGACTTCATGCGGCTAGCGTATCAGAAGCGCCGAGGTGCCAGGCACGTGCCAAGGTGTCGCACGGGTGTCATCGCGGTCGCCGTAGCGCCGAACGGCGGCGTTCAAGGCTTCTCGCGCGGCTTGATTGAAATCGTGCACACATCGCTTGGCTGGCATGGTCCTCGCTAGTGAGCTCTCGGGACACCACCCAACCTCAGAAAGAAGAACTGCAATGAGTCACGATCCCAGCGAAGAACAGGCACCTAGGTCCGTGTTGGATACCTCACCGGAGGGGCTGCTAGCAGCCTTGTTCGATGTGGATCTGCAGGCCGATCTGAGCCTGGAGCAGTTCGCAAGAGACAACGATCCCTCCGATCAGTAGCCGCACCCAGCGTGTTAGCGCGTGTTTCACCTGGGCGTCCGTTGACGAACGCGGCAGCCTGGTAGTCAGGCGGGTCAGATTTGTGGTAGCGCAGCTCCAATGCGGACGCGGTACCGAGCGACGACGCTACTCTGCCTGATCGGGCTGACCACGGCTTGTTCGACGGGTTCACGTTTCACGGGTGAGGAGCCGTCGGCGGGTCCGTCCGGCGGCG
Organism: Polyangiaceae bacterium; assembly: GCA_050304975.1. Classification (GTDB taxonomy): domain Bacteria; phylum Myxococcota_A; class Polyangia; order Polyangiales; family Polyangiaceae; genus SZUA-265. Next base: position 223 of record JBNLEN010000309.1, on the reverse strand, counting down.
ATGGGGCGTCCGACAACAAGGACTCCAACATCAAGTCTGTGGATGTGACGGCGCCGGAAGTGGGGGGTGCGGCGGGCGCGGCGGAACCTGTGGGCCCCCCAGATGCCGGCGGAGAGCCGACCGCCCCAGAGATGCCCTGTGGGGACGGAAAGATCCAGGAGCCGGAGAGTTGCGATGACGGCAACCGTCGAGGGGGCGACGGCTGTTCAGCAGGTTGCGAGCT